>CAYSFK010000030.1:300-19097 GCA_964430345.1 uncultured Oscillospiraceae bacterium
AACGGCGATATCCTTGTCTGGGACGAGCTGCTGGGCTGCGCGCTGGAACTTTCGTCCATGGGCATAAGGGTGGACCCGGAGGCCATGGACAGGCAGCTCAGTCTGGCCCATTGCGACGACCGCCGGGAGCTGCCCTATCATAAGGCACTGCTGGCGGGGGAGCTGCCATTGACCATAGGCGGAGGCATAGGCCAGTCCAGACTGTCCATGCTGCTGCTGGGCAAGGCCCATATCGGCGAGGTGCAGGCCTCGGTCTGGAACGCCGAGACGGTGGATATCTGCGAGCGCGCCGGAGTCATGCTGCTGTAACTCAATATAAACTGCGGGTCTGCATTACATCCGGCAGAGGATGATGCAGACCCGCTTTCGTTATCGTGGGATAGCCGACGGTCAGGATTTGACGGCGGCGTTTTTATCTGCCTTGAGCTTTTCCAGCCGAGATATCCACATAGCGCAGGTGGCGTCGCCGGTGATGTTAAGCGTAGTGCGGCCCATGTCGAACACCTTGTCCACGCCGGCGATTATGGCGATGCCCTCCACGGGGACGCCTACGGAGGTCAGCACCATGGCCAGCATTATCATGCCCGCGCCGGAGACGCCCGCCGTGCCTATGGAGGCCAGCGTGGCCGTCAGCACGACCATGGCCATATTTCCCAGAGTCAGCTCTATACCGTAGCAGGAGGCGATAAACACCGTGGCCACAGCCTGATAGATGGCGGTGCCGTCCATGTTTATGGTGGCGCCCAGCGGCAGCACGAAGGAGCTTATTTCCGGCTCCGCCCCCATGTCGTTGCAGCACTCGATGTTCAGCGGCAGGGTGGCGTTGGAGGAGGTAGTGGTAAAGGCGCAGATCATGGCGGGAGCAAGTCCCTTGAAGAAAGCAATGGGGCTCATCTGGCTGAGGAAGCGAACGCTGAGGCCATAGACCAGGACAACATGGATGACGTAGCCCAGGTAGGCTACGCCTATGACCACGGCCAGGGTGCCCACAATGCTGGGCCCGTTTACCGCCACAACGTTTGCCATAAGACAGAACACGCCGATGGGAGTGATCTTAATAATCATCATCATAATCTTCATGACCACCTCGCTCATGGCATTCACAAGGTCGCCTATCTTCTCGCCCTTAGAACCGGCGGACAGAATGCCCGCGCCGAAGAGCAGGGCAATGACTATGACCGGCAGCATATCGGAGTTGACCATGGGCTTAAAAAGGTTGTCGGGGAAGATATTGGTGATGACAGCCATGACCGAGGGAGTCTCCTTGGCCTCATACTCCAGCGTGGACAGCTCCGCGCCGGGAAGCGCCGGGAACATCCCCTTGAAGACGTTGGCCAGGATGAGGCCAATGACCACGGCGATGGCGGTGGTTATCATGTAGTACACAAAGGTCTTGATGCCAACGCTGCCCACACGCTTAAGGTCCTTGAGGGATATCACTCCGTCGCAGATGGAAAAGAGAACTACGGGAACGACCAGAAACTTCAGCAGGTTTATGTAGATGGTGCCGATGGGCTTAAGGTAAGTCGTGGTAAAGTCGGGGTTGCCGAGAAAGCACAGACCGCACAGGATGCCGGCGAACATCCCAATAAATATCCATGCCGGCAGCGACAGCCGCTTATTCTTGTTTGTCTCCATAATGATCCTCCTTTATTTTCGTGGGAAAGCCCATAAACCGTCCGGCAGCAGCGTCAGAATATGGTGTTGTTATTATACCGGTTTTTCACGCTTTCTGCCGCTCAGAAGCCGGTAAGAAACAGTCTCTCAGATAAAGAAATTTGATGCACCGAAGCCCGATGTTTAGATAGCTTTATGTGGCTTAACGTTTTTTTTCGGCAGCCGCTTTTTCCTGAACAGCATCTTTTTCATGATTGGTATTACAATATACACGCCGGAGGGAGACCGGTAAATGCAATTATGAGAGGAAGAAAAAAGTATGGTGACATTCTGCATCGGACTGGTAATTCTGTTCGTAGGCGCGCTGCTTTACGGACGCTTCTGTGAAAAGGTCTTTGGACCGGATGACAGAGAGACCCCTGCATACACCAAGCAGGACGGCTTGGATTACATACCCATGAAATGCTGGAAAAACTCGCTGATAAACCTCCTGAACATTGCCGGCACCGGCCCCATCATCGGGCCTATCCAGGGCATATTGTTCGGGCCTCTGGCCTTCATTACCATCCCCATAGGCAACGTGCTTTTCGGCTCCATGCATGACTACTTCTCCGGTATGATAAGCCTGCGTGAGGGCGGCATACAGATGCCGGAGATGGTCAAGCGCTACACCAACAAGACGGTGTTCTGGATCTACGAGGTTTTCGTGTGCCTGCTGCTTTTACTGGTGGGCGCGGTATTCATCTACACCCCCGGCGACATCGCCGCCACCCAGGTCTTTGGCTTTGACGGGGCCGCCACCAGCGCTTCGACCTGGATCATCTACGCCGTGATATTTGCCTACTATCTTGTGGCTACCGTATTCCCCATAGACGCCATCATCGGCAAGATATATCCCATATTCGGCGCAGTGCTGCTGTTCTCCGCCATTGGCGTGTTCATAGGCATCTTCGCCAAGGGCTACCCGCTGGTGGAGCTGTGGGACAATTGGAACACAGGCGCCTTTGCTTACGGCGACTTCTTTAAGGACGGGCACTTTATCCCGGTGTTCTTCATCACCGTGGCCTGCGGCATCATGTCCGGCTTCCACTCCACGCAAAACACCATTATCGCCCGCACGATGGAGAGCGAGAAGCAGGGTCGCATCGTGTTCTATGACATGATGGTCATTGAGGGCTTCATCGCCATGGTCTGGGCCGCAGGCGCTATGGGCGTCTACAATCTGGCACTCCAGGAGGCCAACGCGTCTCTGGCCACCCGCACCGTGGGTATCGTCTGCAAGGACATCCTGGGCAACGTAGGCGGTATAATAGCCATTTTGGGCGTTATCGTCCTGCCCATCACCTCCGGCGACACCGCCCTGCGGGGCCTGCGCCTCATCGTGGCGGACACTCTCCATATCGACCAGAAGCCCATAGGCAAGCGCCTCGGACTTTCCGCCGCCATATTCGCGCTGGTGGCCGGCATACTGGTCTGGGCCAAGTTCTCCTCCGGCGGCTTTGCCACTCTCTGGCGTTACTTTGCCTGGAGCAACCAGACCCTGGCACTCTTTGCTCTGGCCTGCATCGCCGTGTATCTCATAGGCCACGGCAAGGGCAAGTTCGCGTGGATTCCCATGCTGGCCGGCGTATGGTACGCTTTTATAACCTTCACCTATATCATGAACGCCAAGATAGGCTTCAACATCCCCTGGACCTTCTCGTACATTTTGGGCGTCTGCTTCGCTGCCGCATACCTGGTGGTAGTGCTCAGCTGGGGCAAGAAGCGCGCAAGGACCGTCATAGAGAAGTAAGTACGGTCTCATTTACGGCATTAACAGCCTGAGAAACTGTTTATTGCGCTCACATTCTTTTCACTCCTTTGCGCTCCCGCGGTGTTCTCCCGCCGCGGGAGTAATTTAAGTTTAAACAATCGGAGGTACGCATGAGTCTGCATAAGAAGATATCGTCCATGGGCACACTGACCGGAAGGACCATGGCGGATATAACGGCGGTCTGCGGCCAGCCCAGCAAGGTACACCCCCATAAGTTTTCGGACGTGGGAGAGGGCACCCAGGCGGTCTGGAAAACGCTGCTGTTCTCCTTCGGCCTGAATTTTGACAAGGACGGCAACTGCTGCGGCATATACTTTACCCACGACGTTACGCCGTATGTGGCCCTGCTTGCCATATCGGTGGCTCTGGTGGGCGGTATACTGCTGCTGATAAAGCTGCTGTAGGGCAAAAGGCATCGGCAGCCCTAAAAAAAACCAACTAAAACAATACAGCCTCGCTTCCTGCTCCCCCGTAAGAGGGAGCATTATATTTTCCCGGGAAGAAACACAAGCTTTATATTGTTCACAGATTATTTGCGCATACTAGGCTTGACACCCGGCAGACACAGCGGTATTATTCAGATACCCCCAGGGGGTATAAAAGGAGGCAGCGTCATGAGGGAAGAGGTATACGATATCGGCGGGATGCACTGCGCCGCCTGCTCCAGCTCTGTGGAGCGGGTCACAAGGAAGCTGCCCGGCGTCCAGCGCAGTGATGTGAATTTGCCCATGAACCGGCTGACCATAGCTTACGACGAGGCCCGATGCTCCCCGGAGGACATAATCCGAAAGGTGGAGAAGGCGGGCTTTACCGCTTCGCCCCATGAAAAGAGAGGCGAGGCGGCGGCAAAGCCGGAGGACGACGGGGCCGCGCTGAAAAAGGAAAAGACCGGACTTATAGTCTCGGCCTGCTTTGCGGGGCTTCTGCTGCTGGTGTCCATGGGTCATATGCTCATCCCGGGCTTCCCTCTGCCGGAGCTTTTTTCCCCGGAGACCTACCCGGTGAATCTGGCGCTGCTGGAAATGCTGCTGTGCATTCCGGTGTTGTTTATCGGCCGTCGCTTTTTCACCGGCGGCTTCGCGTCACTTTTTCACGGAAGCCCCAATATGGACACGCTGGTGGCCCTCAGCGCCACAGCCTCCTTTCTCTACAGCCTTGTGATGACCTTTCTTATAAGCGACGACCCCATGCTGGTACACAGCCTCTACTACGAGTCCGCCGCGGTCATCGTGGCGCTGGTGTCGGTAGGCAAATATCTGGAGGCGGGGAGCAAGGAAAAGACCAAGGCCGCCATCAAGGGGCTCATGGAGCTGAGGCCGGACACGGCTCTGCTGGTGGATGAAAACGGCCAGTGGGAGGTGCCCGCCACAATGATAAAGGTGGGGGACACTGTGCTGGTGAAGCCCGGCGAGCGGGTACCTCTGGACGGTGTGGTCAGCTCCGGCAGCGGCAGCGTCAACGAGGCCATGCTTACGGGGGAGAGCCTGCCTGTCACAAAGTCGGAGGGCAGTCAGGTCATAGGCGGCAGCGTCAGCGTGGACGGAGCGCTGTATGTCCGGGTAAGCCGCGTGGGCGAGGACACAGCTCTTTCCAAAATAATCCGCTTCGTGGAGGATGCTCAGGGCAAGAAAGCCCCCATAGCCAGAACGGCGGACAAAGTGTCGGGGATATTCGTGCCTGTGGTGATGGCCGTGGCTGCGGTTTCGGCGGCGGTCTGGCTCATATTGGGCAAGGAGTTCTCCTTCGCCCTGAATATATTTACCTCCGTTCTGGTCATTGCCTGCCCCTGCGCCATGGGTCTCGCCACGCCTACGGCCATCATCGTGGGCACGGGGCTTGGCGCAAGGCACGGCATACTGATACGCAGCGGCGAGGCTCTGGAGATATGCCACAAGGCAGACGTAGTCATCATGGACAAGACCGGCACTGTCACTGAGGGCAGACCGGAGGTCACCGACATCGTGAGCGGCAGCGAAGCCGAGCTACTGAAAACGGCCTTCGCTCTGGAAGCTCTGTCGGCTCATCCGCTGGCTGAGGCCATATGCGCCGAGGCCCGGAGCAGGGGACTGGGAGAGCCGGAGCCGGTGACGGATTTTGAGAACGTCAGCGGCCGGGGCATATCCGCAAGAGATGTGGGCGGAATCGAGCTGCTGGCGGGCAGCGCCGCCTTTATGGAGGAGCGGGGTCTTTCCTGCGCGGCCTATAAGGATGAGCTTTCGCAATTGCAGGGCCAGGGCAAGACGGCTGTGCTGGTCTCAAGAGGCGGGGAGCTGCTGGGCCTCATGGCGCTGGCGGACAGTCTCAAGCCCGACAGCGCCGGAGCCGTGAGCCGCCTGAAGGAGATGGGCATAAAGACGGTGCTGCTCACCGGGGACAACCGGGCCGCCGCGGAATATATAGGCTCGAGGATAGGCGTGGACAGCGTGGAGGCGGAGGTGCTGCCCATAGAGAAGGCGGAGGCAGTCAGGCGCTGGCAGCAGTCGGGCCATACCGTCATGATGGTAGGGGACGGTATAAACGACGCCCCGGCACTGACCCAGGCGGACGTGGGCTGCGCCATCGGCGGCGGCAGCGATATCGCCGTGGACTCTGGGGATATCGTGCTTATGAGCGGAAGGCTGGCAGACGTGCCGGGTGCTATCCGCCTGAGCAGGCTCACCATCCGCAATATCCGGCAGAACCTGTTTTGGGCCTTCTGCTATAATACCCTGGGCATTCCCATTGCGGCAGGTCTGCTGTACCCGTCTTTGGGTCTGCTGCTGTCGCCCATGATAGGGGCGCTGGCCATGAGCCTTAGCTCTCTGTTCGTAGTGACAAACGCGCTGAGACTGAAAGGAAAGAAGATATGAACGATTGCTGTAATAAGACCAAGCACCGGGAAGCGGAAGAGCTGGACGCCCTGCAAAACCGGCTACGGCGCATAGAGGGCCAGGTGCGTGGACTTCAAAAAATGCTGGATGAGGAGGCCTACTGCACGGATATTCTCGTCCAGGTCTCGGCGGTGCAGGCGGCCCTGAACGCCTTTAACAAGGAACTGCTGGGCAGGCATATCCGCAGCTGCGTGGTCACGGATATCCGGGCGGGCAGGGACGAGGTCGTAGACGATTTAGTGAGCACCATATACAAACTAATGAAATAAGGAGAAGAAAATGAAAACATTAAAAGTCCCCGATATGCACTGCCCCAAATGCGTCCAGCGCATCACAAAGGCGCTGGCGGACGAGGGCATCAGCTGCACTGTAAATCTGGAGAACAAAACCGTGGACGTGGATGAAAACAGACTTGCCGCCGCGCTGGAGGCCTTGGACGACATAGGCTTCTCCGCGCAGGACTGAGATTATAATGCCGCCGCATTACAGATAATGTAGTACGGCGGCATTATTCTAGTTGGCGTCGTTGCGTCTCAGGGCGTGCATGAAGCCGTTGGCGGCGGTGGTGTGTATGTCCCCGGCAATAATGGTTTTCCCCTGTATGTACAGCGTTACCACCACAGTGCCCTCGCTGTCGGCGTAGTTGGTGAGGGTATAGGTGTACTGCCCGCACTTTTCTCCCAGGTGCTGGCTCAGGTCGTAGCCCTGAGTGAGCTGCATCTTGTTGTATTGCAGCATTATCCCCTCCAGCTTGTCGGGGACGGTAACGCTGCGGAACACCTCGCTTTCCCTGTCTATCTCCCAGCCCAGCTCCAGCAGGAAGGCTTCCCGTCCCTCTCGGGTGGACAGGTCGTACTCCGGCGCGGCGGGCAGCAGCAGACGCAGCAGTATTAGTATCAACAGCAGCGCCGCCGTTCCCAGAACCAGAGCCAAAGCTTTTTTCTTCGTGAACGGTCTGCGGATATCCGGCATATGTTATCACCTCAGGATATGCTATTCTTTTTTTACCGCCGGTATGCTATACTTGCAGCCGCCGCCCGGATTATTAACAATTTCATGTATGACCTGAGTTATGATCTATGATAAAATACTCACCTGCCGCCGGTGCTTCATCTCTGTTTCAGGGAAAGGTGGTATTCTGGAGCACATGGGATTACAAGGAGGGGAAGCCTTGGGACTTACCAGACTGGACAAGCTGCTGTCGGACATGGGCCTTGCCTCCCGAAGCGAGTTGAGGGACATGATAAAGGCCGGCAGGGTCAGCGTGAACGGCGCTGCGGTCACAGAGCCGCAGACAAGACTTGACGCGGAGGCCTGCACCGTGGAGTTGGACGGTGTTCCCGTCAGCTACAGGCGGTATTGCTATTATATGATGGATAAGCCCACGGGACTTCTCAGCGCCACCGAGGACAGGCGTCAGAGCACGGTGCTGGACCTGCTGCCGCCGGAGCTTCGCCGCAGAGGGCTTTTCCCGGTGGGCCGGCTGGATAAGGACACCAGCGGCCTGCTGCTGCTCACCGATGACGGGGACTTTGCCCACAGGGTCATATCCCCCAAGTCCGGTATCTGGAAGCTGTATCACGCGGCGGTGGACGGCGAACCGGATGCGGCGGACGCGGCGGCCTTTCGAGAGGGGCTGCTGCTACGGGACGGGACCCGCTGCCTCCCCGCCGAACTTATACCCTTGGGCGGCGGAGAATGTCTGGTCAGGGTAACGGAGGGCAAATACCACCAGGTGAAACGGATGCTGGCCTCCCGGGGAAAACCGGTGCTGAGGCTGAGGCGGCTGGCCATAGGCGGGCTCAGTCTGGACGACAGCCTGGGCGAAGGCGGCGTCAGGGAGCTGAACGGAGATGATTTGTGCAGAGTGTTCAAGACCGAAGCACTGGAGAAATAGTTAAAAAAATCCGGCCCAATCCCGCTGTTTTCAGCGTATAGGATATATTAGGAAAAACTTTAACAAAAATCCCCCATTATTTCTATTGAAAATTACATAAAACTGAGTTATTATGTATAAAGACAACTGCGGCTTTGTGGTGTTTTTTTACATATTATGTTCAAAGCCCCCTGCGCGCAGGTCTGTCTGCTCATATGGAGAGAAGGAAAGAAGGCTTGCCGCTTGCCGCAAAGCGGAATCCCGTGCACACGCCGCAGACCCGCATCCGCCGCTGGTGGGGTCCGCTGAAATGGCTGTGTATTCGGGCGGCGGGGGAACGGAGATTGATATGTCCAGCAGAATTTTTCAGAATGTTATTATTCAGATGAAGGACGCCGTAGACAGAACGATTGGCGTTGTAGACGAGCAGGGCTTTGTGGTGGCCAGCAGCGAGCTGGCGATGATAGGCTCCCGCTTGGACGATTTTCGGCTCTACTCCTATGACGGCTCTGAGCAGCCTGTGGC
Source organism: uncultured Oscillospiraceae bacterium (assembly GCA_964430345.1). GTDB lineage: Bacteria > Bacillota > Clostridia > Oscillospirales > Oscillospiraceae > Limivicinus. Next base: position 9,002 of record CAYSFK010000030.1, read on the forward strand.
CACGGGCAGCAGGATGTACTGCGCCCTGTCCTCTCCCGGCTCAAAGCTGGATTATGCCGCCTTCACGGAGGGCTGCGATACGGTCAGCAGGACCATCTGCGCCATATCAGCCGTGGCCTTTAACGAGGCAAAGAACAACTACGAGGAGAAGCACAATAAGGCCGCCTTCGTAAAGAATATTATCTCCGATAATATCCTGCCGGGCGATGTGTATGTGCGGGCCAAGGAGCTGCATTTCGTCACGGACGAGCCACGTACGGTGCTGCTGGTGCGCCAGATGGAGAACTCCGACGTGGCGGCGGTGGAGGCCATACAGCGGCTCTTTCCCGACAGGCAGAAGGATTTTGTCCTCAACATCAACGAGACGGATATCGTGGTGGTAAAGGATCTGGCCTCCGGCAACTCCACAGAGGAGATAATGAAGGTGGCCCGGCTGATGGAAAAGACTCTGCAGGAGGAGCTGGGCATCAAGACCGTTATCGGCATCAGCACCACCGCCCGCCATCTGCGGGAGCTGGCCGACAGATATAAGGAGGCTCAGGTCGCCATAGACGTGGGCCGGGTGTTTGAGAGCGACAAGACCATCATCAACTATGAGAGCCTGGGTCTGGGCCGCATAATCTACCAGCTTCCCACCACCCTGTGCGAAATGTTTCTCAACGAGGTGTTTAAGAAGAACCCCATAGAGACACTGGACGAGGACACCATAGAGACCATAAACCGCTTTTTCGAGAACAACCTGAACGTGTCCGAGACCTCCCGCAAGCTGTACGTCCACCGCAATACCCTGGTGTACAGGCTGGAGAAGATCAAAAAGCTTACAGGGCTTGACCTGCGTGAGTTTGACCATGCCATCGTTTTCAAGGTAGCGATGATGGTGAAGATGTATCTCGACTCTCTTGGCAGCAAGTACTGAGGATAAGCCCCGAAAACTAGAAAACCTTTGGAGGCAGTTTAATTTATGATCCAGATGAACAATGTTCGGAAGGTCTATGAGACCAGCGGCACCGTTGCGCTGAATGATGTGGACCTTACCATCAACGACGGCGAGTTCGTTTTTCTGGTCGGGCCCTCCGGCTCCGGCAAAACGACCATAATGAAGCTGATAACCGGCGAGATCCGCCCCAGCTCCGGCCAGATCATCGTTAACGACTTCGACATGAGCACCATAAAGCGCAGGAAGCTGCCCAAGGTGCGCAGGACGCTGGGCGTGGTGTTTCAGGACTATCGGCTCATTGACAACATGAGCGTGTACGACAACGTGGCCTTCGCCATGCGCGTGGTAGGCGCCAGCAATACCGAGATAAAAAAACGTGTGCCTTACATATTGGAGCTGGTTGGTCTTGAGGGCCGTGAGAGCCGCCTGCCAAACGAGCTGTCCGGCGGCGAGCAGCAGCGTGTGGCTATAGCCAGGGCGCTGGTCAACAATCCCCGCATGATAGTGGCCGACGAGCCCACCGGCAACCTTGACCCGGTGCGCAGTTTGGAACTCATGCTTTTGTTCGAGAAGATAAACGAGATGGGCACCACCGTCATGGTGGTCACCCACGAAAAGGAACTGGTCAACGCTTTCTCCAAGCGTGTCATCACCATTGATAACGGCAGCCTGATCAGTGACGGAATGGACGGGTATTACAGCTATGAGGTTGAATAGGATAGGCTATCTTGTCCGTGAGGGCTTTCGCAGCATCACCACCCACGGATTCATGTCCTTCGCATCGGTGACCATAATCATGGCCTGCCTTATCATCATGGGCAGCGTGTCCCTGCTGTCGGTGAATATAGACGCGCTTATAAAGGATCTGGAGGACCAGAACGAGGTGGTGGCCTTTGTGGACGAGGCCATTAAGGACGAGGGCGAGGCCGCCGCTCTGGAGAGCAGCCTTACCGCGCTGGACAATATCCAGTCCGTTGAGTTCGTCTCCCGCAGCCAGGCCATGGACAATTTCATGAGCAAGTATGACGACGATTTGATGGAGGGCATAGACGAGGACGTGTTCCGTCACCGCTTCATCATCCACCTGACTGATATAGCCCTCATGTCCCAGACCAAGACGGCGCTGGAGGGCGTACCGGGCATCGCCAAGGTCAACGCCCATCTGGAGTATGCCAAGACCTTTGTGACCATCAGGAATATTGTCACCGTGGTTTCATTGGTGCTTATCGTTATCCTGGTGTTCGTGTCGGTGTTCATCATGTCCAATACAATTAAGCTGGCCACCTTCGGCCGCCGTGAGGAAATAGCCATCATGAAGATGGTGGGCGCAAACAACGGCTTCATCCGGCTGCCCTTCGTGGTGGAGGGCCTGGTGCTCGGCATCATGGGCGGCGGCCTTGCGTTTTTGGCGGAGTGGGGCATCTATGAGCTTCTCACCAGTGAGCTTATGGGCTCGCTGACAGGCAGCTTTATCACGGTCATTTCCTTCAGCACCGTGGCACTGCCGGTGTTTATCGTGTTCATGGGCACCGGTATTCTGGTGGGCGCCTTCGGCGGTGTAAACGCCATAAGGAACTATCTGAAGGTGTGACCAAAGCCCACTCTGGAAAGGAGTAAAAATGAACAGAAAAAAGATCGTCTCGGTCATAGCTGTGCTGCTGGCGCTGCTGATGGTGCTGTCCCTGGTGTTCAGCGTCATTCCCACCTCAGCCTATGCCGCCAGCCTTGACGAGCTCAAGCAGCAGAAGGCGGAGCTTTCCAATCAGGTGCTCCAGTGCCAGCAGCGGCTTCAGGCTCTGAAAGAGCAGCAGGCCAACGCTCTGGAGCAGAAGGCCGCTCTGGATGAGCAGAACCGCCTTGCCAACGAACAGCTGGCCCTTATCGCCGAGGAAATAGAGGGCTACAATAAGCTCATAGCCGAGAAGGCCAAAGAGGTCGAGGCGGCAAAAAACAAGGAACAGGTGCAGCTTGATAAATACCGGGTCCGGGTCCGGGCCATGGAGGAAAACGGCAATTACAATATCCTCTCCCTTATCATGAACTCTGAGGATTTTGCCCAGCTGCTCACAGCCATGGACGATATGGGCGAAATAATGCAGAGCGACAGAGTCCTGCAAAAGCAGTATATGGACGCCCGGGAAGAGACCGAGGAGGTAAAGGCCGGGTACGAGAAGGAGAAAGCAGCCTACGAGGCGGAGCAGACCAAGCTCAAGGAGGAGCAGGCTGAGATAGGCCGCCAGATATTGGAGGCCACAACTCTGCTGGAGGAGCTGGAAAAGGATATAGAGGAAGCTCTGAAGGAGTATCGGGCTGCAGAAGCCGCCGAGGACGCGGCGGCGTCCACCATCGCCGATATGATAATGCAGTATAATCAGCAGAAGGCCGCAGAGCAGGCTCAGGCCCAGGCAGCGGCCGCGGAAGCGGCGCAGAAGGTGGAGGAAATGACCTCTGCCAATGCCGCCGCAGCCGCCAGCGGCCAGGAGCAGCCCTACACTGAGGAGCAGGTACAGCAGGCCACGGAGGCCGCGGGCTATACCCAGGTTGACTCCGGCAGCTCCGGCTATATGTGGCCGGTGCCCTGCAGCACCAGAGTCACCAGCCGCTTCGGTTACCGCTCCGACCCCTTTACGGGGGAGCAGCGCTATCACTCCGGCATAGACATCGACGGCTTCGGCAACGACGGCGGCGCTGTTGTGGCCGCGGCGGAGGGCACCGTTATCACCGCCTCCTATGACGCGGGCTACGGCAATTACGTAATAATCGACCACGGCAGCAGTCAGACGCTCTATGCCCATATGTCCGGCCTGTCTGTCAGCGTCGGCTCCTACGTTTCCCAGGGCCAGACCGTGGGCGCGTTGGGCGCCACCGGCAGGGCCACCGGCACCCATCTGCATTTTGAGGTGTTCGTTGGCGGCGAGAGGACTGACCCGGCTCAGTATTTCGGCGGTTTGTCGTACTACAACTGCTGAAAGCAGCGGGTGGGATAAGATATGAACAGAAACATCAGAAGCATTTTATGCGCCTTGCTCGCGGCGGTGATGGTCTTTTCGGCCGTACCCCTCAGCGCCGCCGCCGTCACTCAGGCGGAGGTGGACGCGCTGAAGGCCCAGCGGGACGCTATCTCCGCCCAGCGGCAGCAGAAACAGGCGGTGGTGGACGAGCTGGAGGAGCAGAAGGCCGGCGTAGTAGCCACAAAGCAGGCCATGGACGAGCGCAACGCGTATACCCTACAGCAAATACAGCTCAACAGCGACGAGATCGCCATGTACGACGACATGATAGAGGAGAAGGCCAAGGAGCTGACGGCGGCCCAGAAGCTTGAGGAAGAGCAGCTGGAGCGCTATCGCGTCCGGGTCCGGGCCATGGAGGAAAACGGCGACCTGAACTATCTGGCCCTCATCCTCAAGACCAGCAATCTGGGCGAGCTTTTGACCACTATCGACGATATCGGCGAGATAATGGAGAGCGACAGAGCCCTTGAGGACGCTTACATAGCCGCAAGAGAAAATACCCAGCAGGTAAAGTCCGACTATGAGGCCTTTCGGGCCGACCTTAACGCCAAGCAGGATGTGCTCCGAGCGGAGCAGCTTGAGCTGGAGCAGGAGATAGCGGAGGCGGAGGAGCTTATCCGCTCCATCGAGGAGGACGTGGCCAACCATCAGGCCGAGGTGGACGAGATAATGGCCGCCGAAAGTGCCGCCAACGCTGTGGTGGATCAGATGGTGGCTGAGCTGGAAGCCCAGCGAAAGGCCGCCATAGCCGCCAATCAGAGCGCTCTGGCTGCGGGCACGGGCAGCTTTCTCTGGCCGGTCGCCTCCTATGTGTATGTGTCCAGCCGCTTCGGCCTGCGCACCCATCCCATCACCGGCGTACAGAAAAGCCACACCGGTATAGATATCGCCTCCAACAGCGGCACCGCGGTGTACGCCTCCGACGGCGGCTCTGTAACGCTGGCCGCGTGGAACGGCGGCTATGGCAACTGCATCATGATAGACCACGGCAACGGCTATATCACACTGTACGGGCATCTCTCCTCCATAGCTGTCTCCGCCGGGCAGACCGTCAGCAAGGGGGACAATATCGGCGCCGTGGGCAGCACAGGCAATTCCACGGGCCCCCACCTGCATTTTGAGGTTATAAAGGACGGCGCGCGTATCGACCCGGAGCAGTTCTTCAGCGGCCTTACCATCTCCGCTGACGCCGGTGTTTGACAGCGTTGTCGCAACGAATACAGTGACTTGCCGGACAGTCTCCTTTGACTGTCCGGCAAACAGTGATTTATGCGCCTGATTTGAATTCTAATTTCGGAGGACATACCATGGGTGGATTGGGAAACAGGCTGATGATAGCCACAGCCAGAGTTTTGACGGCTTTTTTCAACCTGAGGATACGACTAAAATACGTGCTGCTGGCCATCATACTTCTGGTGGGCGGCGCCGTGGGCTACACCTATAAGACCATGCTGGACAACGTGGGCGGCAAGGATGACTATGACGAAGCCCTGCGCTATATCGCCATCAAGGACACCGTGTCGGAGCATTATATCGACGAGGTGGACAGGCGCGCAATGGGCGACTACGCCGCCAAGGCCATGATAGCCGGGCTCAACGACAAGTGGAGCTACTATATGTCCGCCGATGAGTACACCACCTATCAGCTATATTCCTCCAACGAGTATGAGGACATAGGAATGTCCATCGTCAAGGACGAAAAGAGCGGCGGCTTCCAGGTGCTGTCTGTCAATCCCTCCTCTCCCGCGGCTCAGGCGGGTCTGGGCGCCGGAATGTTCATCAGCTCTGTGGACGGGGTGGACGTCACCAAGTCCAGTCTTGAGGAGGTGCGTACCCTTATCCGCTCCAAGCTGAACGCCAAGTTCACGCTGGGCGTGGGCAACGGCAAGACGGTGCTGGAGGTGGACTGCTCCTCCGGATATGTCAGCGCCGTGAACTACAGGCTGGAAAAGACTCTGGCAGGCTATGTGCAGATACTGAACTTTGAGGCCGGCAGCGGCCAGGACGCCATAAACGCCATAGAGGAGCTGATGAACCAGGGCGCCATCGCCCTGTGCATAGATCTCCGTGGCAACCCCGGCGGCCTTACGACGGAGGTGGCGGCTTTTCTGGACTATCTGCTGCCCAACGCTGTGCTGTTCTCCCAGATGGATAAGGACGGCAACGCCAAAACCACCAGCTCCGACAGTATGTGTGTACAGCTGCCCATGTGCATTTTGGTAAACGCCGAGACCTACAGCGAGGCGGAGCTCTGCGCGGCGGTGCTGAAGGAGTTCAAGTGGGGCACACTGCTGGGCGAGGCTACCACCGGCAAGACAAGGACACAGGAGACCCTCCCCCTGTCCGACGGCAGCGCCATCCGCCTGTCCACTGGCACCTATGTCACCTCCGGCGGCACGGATATCAGCCGCAGCGGGGGAGTAGTGCCGGATTATATCGTGTATAACTCCGACGAATCGGCCACAGGCACCACCAGCGGCACCCTGGGCGACAGCGACGGTACCGGTACCGTCTCCAATGATGAGCAGCTTTTGCAGGCTTTGAAGCTTTTGAGTTGACATAGAGGCTGGAAATAAATATAATCTATCTGTCCTGAGCGCGGCGGGTATATCCCATGCCCCGTCTTTCCAAATACTGTGCCCGGAGACCGGGCAGAAGGAGAAGGAACATTATGGCCACAAACGGCAGATTCAAAATGAGCCAGGAGCGTCTTGACGCTATCAAGGACGAGCTTTATTATCTTGAGACGGTCAGGGAGAAAGAGGTCTCGGAGCTTATCAAGGAGGCCAGAAGCTTCGGCGACCTGTCTGAAAACAGCGAGTATGACGAGGCGAAAACGGAGCAGGGCAAGCTTTACTCCAAGATAGCCGAGCTGAAGGTGCTTATAGAGAACGCGGAGATAGTGGACAATATCGATACCGACGCACCCAAGGACACTGTCACCCTGGGCAGTATTGTGCGCGTACGGGATCTGGCGGACAACTTCGAGGAGACCTATGAGATAGTAGGCTCACAGGAGGCCAACCCCAGAGAGGGCCGCATATCCGACGATTCCCCCGTAGGCCGCGGGCTTAGGGGTCACAGGGCCGGTGAGACGGTTACGGTGGCCGCCCCCGCAGGCGAGCTTAAATTTGAGCTGCTCAGCGTGGACAACAGCAATAAATAAAAACAATACTGCCGACTGCCGGTAAGAAAAGGGAACTATCGTAAATGAGCGAAGAGATTACAAACAACAACGCCCCGGAGCAGGAGCTTTCGGAGATACTGCAAATCCGCCGGGATAAGCTGACGGCTCTGCAGCAGGAGGGGAGAGACCCCTTTACCCAGACCCGCTTTGAAAGAAGCGCCTGGTCCGCCCAGATAAAGGATGCGTACGGAGATTACGAGGGCAAGACCGTGGCCGTGGCAGGGCGCATGATGTCCAAGCGAGGCATGGGCAAGGCCATATTCTGCCATATACGGGACGACAAGGGACTCATACAGCTCTATATCCGCTCCGACGCCGTCAGCGAGCAGGAGTTCGCCGACTTCCGTAAGTATGATATAGGCGACATCGTAGGCGTCACGGGCTACGTATTCAAGACCCGCACGGAGGAGATATCCGTCCATGTCCAGAGCGTGGTGCTGCTGAGCAAATCCCTCAGACCCCTGCCCGAGAAGTTCCACGGCATGACCAGCACGGAGCTCAAGTACCGCCAGCGCTACGTTGACCTTATCGTGAACGACGACAGCCGCCGGAACTTTGTGCTCCGCTCCCGCTTTGTAAGCTATGTTCGCCGCTTTCTGGAGGACAGGGGCTTCATGGAGGTGGAGACGCCGGTGCTGAACACCATATCCGGCGGCGCCACAGCCCGGCCCTTTATCACCCACCACAATACGCTGGATATGGATATGTACCTGCGCATAGCCACGGAGCTGAATTTGAAGCGGCTCATCGTGGGCGGCATAGAGCGGGTATATGAGCTGGGCCGCATTTTCCGCAACGAGGGCATGGACACCCGGCATAACCCTGAGTTCACCACGGTGGAGCTTTATCAGGCCTATGCCGACTTTAACGACATTATGGACCTCTTTGAGGAGCTTCTTTCCTCCGCTGCTATGGAGCTGCTGGGCACCTACGACGTGCAGTGGCAGGGCCACGAGGTGTGTCTTGCCCCCGGTTTCCGGCGCATGACCATGGCCGAGGCCGTGAAGGAGTACCTGGGCGTGGACTTTATGGCCATTCAGGGCGACGCCGAGGCCGTCGCCGCGGCGAAGAGCCTGGGCGTGGATATGGATAAAAAGGAGCCCACCTGGGGCAATGCCCTGTACGAGTGCTTCGACCAGAGGGTGGAGGAGAAGCTTATCCAGCCCACCTTTATCACCATGCACCCGGTGGATGTGTCGCCTCTGGCCAAGCGCAGCCCCAAGGACCCCCGGCTTACAGAGCGCTTTGAGCTTTTCATCTGCGCCAGTGAGATGGGCAACGCCTTTTCCGAGCTTAACGACCCCATTGACCAGAAGCAGCGTTTCCTCAAGCAGGTGGAGCTTCGCGCCGGCGGCGACGATGAGGCCGGCATGATGGACGAGGATTATATCAACGCCATGGAGTACGGCCTGCCCCCCACCGGCGGCCTGGGCATAGGCATAGACCGCTGCGTCATGCTGCTCACCGGCTGCAGCTCCATCCGTGACGTTATCCTTTTCCCCACTATGAAGCCCCAGGAGTGACGCTTCCCCCGTAAGTTATAATCAGCCGGAGGTAATGGGCCGATGGATATAATCAAAAGCTGGAGAAAGCTGAACGACAGGATGAAGGAACAGGCCCCGGAGCTCATTGGGCCTTTAATGATGATCCATCTGGGCGCTTTTGACGATTTACGCAACAGCGGCCATATGCTGGGTTTGGACGGCAAGCGTATTTCGCATATAGTCCCGACGCTCAGCGCGGAGCAGCGCCTTGAGCTGGCCGGAAAGATAGGACAGAGCCTTATCACCGCCGAGGAGAGCCTGTTTGAAAAGGCTTATGTCATTGAGAACGCCGACGGCTTCCCCAACTGTATCTTTATTGCGCTGGCGGCGATGCTGGAGAATACGAATGCCGCGTACAAAGACCTGCCTCCCGGCAAGAAAATCAAAATCACCTGTTCATATGACACGCTCCAGGACCAGCCCGGCCCCCTGGGTAGAATACTGCCGGTGCTTACACAGTGTTTTCCGTGGCTGGATATGACGGCTGTCTTTAACGAAGCGCGGAAGCCCGCAGCGGAGAAGCCACAGTGGATATCTCTCTCTGATTCAAAGTCGCTGTTTTGCGCGGATGGCCTGACGAAGATAGACACCATGCGCACGGTGTTTTCAGGCAGAGTAACGAGGGGCACTTTAAGGAAAAACGATATCCTGAACGTTACCGACCACTTGGGAAAAGTCTTGTGCAACGAGGGCGTCCTGCTGAGTATGTTTATCGGTAACAAAGAGGTTGACACGGCCGCAGAAGGGCAGAGGATCGATGAGCTGTGCTTATCGGTGGATATTCCCAAAGGTGAATACCGCGCGATATTCGTGGCAGGCAACGCCCCCCCAAGTATTCAAGCTATCAAATCTCAAAAGCTGAACGTATCCGGAATGAGCTCCGAATCCGTATACATCAGGTGTATTCGTACAATTTCCGACTGCCTGCGTTCGCTGGGGTTTAGTATTGGTTCTTTCGGCGCGCGCTATGACGCTTTTGATCCCCACGTTGGGTCAATGGGCACTGTTGATCTAAAATACGGCTCATGGAATGAGCTTAACAGCAGAGCCGAGAAAGACGCTGACGAGAAGATGGATGTGGATGAAGTAGCCATATTGGAGCACTTGTGCGTGGAGGCTGAGCGGGACGGCGATATGGTTGAGGGTATCATCGATGTGGGTTCTTGGAATAACGAAACAACTGCGTGCCTGAGGGGCACAGACAGGACAGGCAGACTGGAAAACAGCTGGGGCGCAATTGTCGCCGCCGTTCAGCGGGCCATAGACGAAGCCAACTGACAAATTATTAATTACATAATAAAGCGCCGGACTGCGAAACGGAAGCTTCGCAGTCCGGCGCTTTCAGACTGTCAAAAAACAATTATATCAGCCACCGATAACAGAGAAGCGGGGGTGCGCGAGGGGGCAAGGCCCGCCT
>CAYSFK010000031.1:0-18976 GCA_964430345.1 uncultured Oscillospiraceae bacterium
GCCTCCAAGGCCGCCGAGAAACTGACCGCCACCCTTGAGGGCGACGAAAAGACCGGCGCCGCCATCGTGGCCCGCTCCCTGAAGGCCCCCATCATGCAGATAGCCGCCAACGCCGGTACCGAGGGCGCTGTTATCCTCAACAACGTCATGGGCAGCGACAACGCCAACTACGGCTTCGACGCCGCCGGCGGTGTCTACGGCGACATGATAAGCCTGGGCATAGTCGACCCCACCAAGGTCTGCCGCAGCGCTCTTGAGAACGCCGCCTCCGTGGCCTCCATGGTGCTGACCACCGAGTGCCTTGTAGCCGACATCCCCGAGAAGAATCCCCCCATGCCCGCCGCACCCGACATGGGCGGTATGTACTAATAAGACCAATTGAATCATTTGCCGGCACTCTTTCGGGTGCCGGCTTTTTTTCAAATAGGCGTAGCTATTATTCTTTGGCTGTGTTATAATCCGCAAATGGCGCTGAGCCTTAAGGAGGCCGGTATGAGAAACACATCACTGTGCTATATAGAGCGGGACGGGAAGTACCTGATGCTCCACCGGGTGAAAAAGGAACATGACGAGAACCGGGACAAATGGATAGGCATAGGCGGCAAATTCGAGGAGGGCGAAAGCCCGGAGGAATGTATGCTGCGGGAGGTGCTGGAGGAGACGGGGCTTACGCTGCCGCGCTGGGCCTACCGGGGCATCGTCACCTTCGTGTCCGACGAGTGGGGCACGGAGTATATGCACCTGTTCACCGCCGACGTTTTTGAAGGTACGCTCAGGGACTGCGACGAGGGCGAGCTGCAGTGGGTGGACAAAGCCGCCCTGCTCTCCCTGCCCATTTGGGAGGGGGATAAGATATTCCTCAGACTGCTGGACAGCGGCGAGGCCTTCTTCTCCCTTAAGCTTCGCTATGAGGGGGACAGGCTCGCAGAGGCCCGGCTCAACGGAAACATACTATAAATAATACCCGAGGCGCGTAATGTCCCATATCAAGGATTTTGTCAAAAGAGAAATGACGCTGTGCGTGGCCTTTGCCGCCGCAGCCGTGACCTGCTTCATCGTCCCGCCCGACGGGCAATACCTGTCCTATATAGACTTTCGCACTCTGGCTCTGCTCTACTGCCTGATGGTGGTAGTCTCGGGGCTGCGCCGCGCCGGGGTGTTCACGCTGCTGGCTCACAGGCTCTGCGCCAAAGCCGCAACGGTTCGCGCACTGGGCTTCGTTCTGGTGCTGCTCTGCTTTTTCAGCGCCATGCTGATAACCAACGACGTGGCCCTTTTGACCTTTGTGCCCTTTGCGGTGGTGGTGCTGGGTCTTGCCCATCAGGAAAAGGAGCTCATCTGGGTGGTGGTGCTCCAGACCGTGGCCGCGAATCTGGGCAGCGTACTGACGCCGGTGGGCAACCCTCAGAACCTGTACCTGTACTCCCGCTACGGTATCGGCATGGGCAGCTTTCTCGCTGTCACCCTGCCGCTGTGGCTTTTGTCCCTGGCGCTGGTGCTGCTGCTCTGCCTGCGTCTGCCCCGGGACAGGACGGAGATTTTTCTCGGCGAGGAGCCGCATCTTGACAGGCGCTGTCTGCTGATGTACGCGGCGCTGTTCCTGCTCTGTCTTGCTGTGGTGCTGAGGCTCATAAAATGGCCGCTGGTGCTGGCGGGCCTTCTGCTCACCCTGCTGATATTCGACCGGCGTAGAATAGTTCAGGCGGATTTCATGCTGCTTTTAAGTTTTGTATGCTTCTTCGTGTTCGCCGGGAACCTCTCCAGAATGGAGCTTATAGGCCGGGCGCTGCGTCAGATGCTTTCGGGACGGGAGCTGCTGCTGGGGGCGCTGACCAGTCAGGTCATCTCGAATGTTCCGGCGGCGCTGCTGCTGTCCGGTTTTACCGACAACGCCAGGCAGCTGCTGCTGGGCGTGAACATCGGCGGGCTGGGTACGCCGGTGGCAAGCCTGGCAAGCCTCATAAGCCTGAAGTTCTATTCCCACTCTGAGCATTCAGATACCGCCAAATACATGAGGAGCTTCCTGCTTGTGAATTTCGGCCTGCTGTTTTTGTTTTTAGCTGTTTTCGGCTTGTTGCTGCGCGCGTGAACCCATATCACTATTTATCTGGACCAGCTTGTTTTTAATCGTAATTGTGTTAAAATGAACTGAGACGATATAAAGGGGCTGAAGCTTTTGATAGGCTTTTATAACTACACCGTTTACCTGACCTACATAAGCCTGCTGGTCAGCACTGTCGGCATCTTTCTGGCTATAGGCGGGAACGTGACGGCGGCGGCAGTCTGCCTGCTTGTCTCCGGCGTGTGCGATATGTTCGACGGGAAGATAGCCCGGACGAAGAAGGACAGGACGGAGGAGGAAAAGCGCTTCGGCATACAGATAGACTCTTTGTGCGACGTGGTATGCTTCGGCGTACTCCCGGCGGCGCTGTGCTGTGCCGCGGGGGCTGCGCGCTGGTGGCAGCTGGCCGCGGCGGCGCTGTTCTGCCTCTGCGGTGTTATAAGGCTGGGCTACTTCAACGTCACCGAGGAGATACGCCAGAAGGGCACAGACCAGAAGCGATCTTGCTACACCGGCCTGCCCATCACCGCCTCCGCCTTCTTTGTGCCTCTGCTGCTGTGCTTTGCGCCGGAGCTGGGCGCGGCGCTGCCCAACGTGTTCGCGGCGCTGCTGGCGGTGCTGGGGCTGCTGTACATCGCGCCGGTCAGCGTGAAAAAGCCGGGGCTCTGGGGCGGCATGGTGATGCTGTGCGCGGGGCTTGCGGTGCTTATACTTCTGCTGCGCGAATTGTGAACTTATTATGATAACGTGATTGCATCACATCCGAAAACGGCGTGATGCAATTATTATATACTCAGGTAAGAGCAATACTATTAATATCCTGGGAAAGGCGGAAAACCATGCAGTATCTTATAACATTTCTGGAGGGCGTTATCTCCTTTATCTCACCGTGTATGCTGCCCATGCTGCCGGTATACGTGTCCTACTTCGCCCCGGCGGCGGAGGACGGGGAAAAGAGCCGGGTACTGCCCCGGGCCATAGCCTTCGTGCTGGGCTTCACGGCGGTGTTCACCCTGCTGGGTCTGGGCGCGGGCGGCTTAGGCTCGGCGCTGATGCGGCACCAGCGGCTGGTGGGCGTGATCTGCGGCGTGATCGTCATTGTGTTCGGCCTGAGTTATCTGGATGTGATACCCCTCCCCTTCTTCAAGGGTATGCAGAGCGGCCGCAGAGTAGGCGGTGTGTTTTCCGCCTTCCTGTTCGGTCTGGTATATTCCCTGAGCCTGACCCCCTGCGTAGGCGCTTTTCTGGGCTCGGCGCTGATGCTGGCCTCCAGCACCGGCGGCGCTGTCAAGGGTGCTATGCTGCTGCTGGTGTACTCCCTGGGTCTGGGCATCCCCTTTGTGCTGTCCGCCGTACTGCTGAAAAGACTGGGCGGCGCCTTCAGCTTCATCAAAAAGCATTACAAGACCGTCAATCTCATATGCGGCGTCTTTCTTATAGCCGTCGGCATACTGATGGCTCTGGGCCTCATGAGCAAGCTGACGGCAATATTATTGGGATAATGAGTGGCTTGAGATCGCTTAGGATAAAATAAAGTTATCAGTTAACAGAGTTTCGGCTATTCGTGAAACCATTCATTGACAAACGTTTTTTTAATTATAAGCGTTCATAAACAATAGTGATAGCGAAATCTTTCGGGTTCTCGCTCATCTACTTGTGGGACGTTAATGCCTGAATTTAATATGAGTTCGTAGTCATGTTCGCTCTGCCGCAGGACGTAATCGAAGCACTCTTCTTAATATTTTTCTGAATTATAAACCGGAACGAGCATGATCAACAGCATGTTCCATTCTCCTTTTGATCGGGTAAAAATCGATGTCATCCGTCCCGTTCATTCCATTTGACACGGTTGACAAAAACACCCGCTTAACAGCCTCTTTGGATGCACCTATGATTAAGCTGTTTGAAAATATCTCAGCAATCAAAGAAGTCCGCGATTCTAAGCGCGGACTCCCCGACGAGTGCTTTTATAAATGAGTCCGGCGACTGTCCGCGGTCAGTCCGCCGCTTGCAATATATCCTCCAGACGGTTGTTCAGGATACTTCTAGCTTCATACTCCTCCATGCCGACCTTAAGATAGCCGCTGTACAGCATACGGACAAGCTCAACATCGATACTTGCAAGACTTTGCGTTTCCGTCCACTGCGACTGGAATATACTGTCCTCATAATCGTAACTGTCGCTCATGAGCCCCAGCGCTTGTGTAAACTCCTCCAGAATCAGGTGGTTGCGCGCTTCCTGTGTCGTCACGTCGGTTGCGATGCCCATATAAGCATCCGTGATGTGGTAATCGCCGTCACAGTAAAGATAAAAGTACCCCCAGTTATCCTCAACATATCCGGGGATCACATCGTCCATCTCATCGAGGAGCACAAAGTATATCTGAAAATTTTCGCCCGAGCTTACGATTGAGATGTCGGGCAGAACGCCAAGGCTGTTGAGCGCATCAATATGATATTCCAGCGTCTCGTAATCCTCGTTTGTGTAATCTCCCATGATTTTCACGCGCAACGGATCTTCCCAGCGCTTCAGGTGATTATCCGTGCTGTTATACTCCACGTTCAGCGCCACTTCGCAAAAATAGTCGATCAGCTCGCTGTTGCTGACGCCATGCTCCGGGGCAGCCGACGACTCCACGGCAGCCGACAACTCCGCGGCAGCCGACAACTTCGCGACCTCGGCTGACTCTTCCTCGTCCTCCTCTTCGTCCTCGTGCGCTTCCATATTATCAAGCCCGTCAAAAAGTGCCTGTGTTGGTTCCATGATGCTAATTGGTTCTTTCGGCACTTTCTTACCCGCGCATGCCCCCAACGCAAAAATAACCATGAGGCAGCAAAGCGCACATAGTAACGTTTTCTTCATACGAATCTCCCATCGCCATTCATCGTACTATTCGATCTTATTTTTCACGAGATACGTTCATTATAGGTATATACAACTCAATTTGTTATAATATAACATGTTCTGTATACTATGTCAACATTATAATGAAAAGAGGTAGTGAAATGAACAAAACGACCAAGACCGTCCTTCTGGTCCTGCTGACAGCCGCCCTGCTGGTGGGCGCGCTGCTGCTGTACAACAGGCTCAGCGCGCAGTACACGCCCGAGGCCCCACAGCTTCCCGCCGCCGCGCCGGAGACGCCTGCGTCGGTGCCGTCAGCAGCCGCGCCTGCGCCGGAAACACCTGCGCCGGTGCCGGAGACAGCCGCGCAGGAGGCCCAGCCCGCCGAAGCCACAGCGGCGGATTTCTCGGTGCTGGACGGGGACGGCAATACCGTGACCCTGTCGGAGCGCTTCGGCAAGCCCATCGTCGTCAACTTCTGGGCCACCTGGTGCGGGCCCTGCCGCTCCGAGCTGCCTCATTTTGACGCGGCCTACAGCGAATACGGCGACGAGATAGAATTCATGATGGTCAATCTCACCGACGGAGGCCGCGACACGGTGGACTCGGTCAAGGCCTTCACCGCCGAGTCGGACTACAGCTTCCCCGTGTACTATGATACCGAGTTTAGCGCCGCCAATGCCTACAGCATCTACTCCATCCCCCTTACCGTTGTCATAGACAAGAACGGCGCGGTGGCTGCCAGCCACATCGGCTCCATGGACGCCGACACCCTTCAGGGCTATCTGGACATGGTGCTGGAATAAAGTCCGGACGGGCCGGTCAGTTCAGCCGCAGATAACCAGACTGCCGTTTACATCGCATAGGGGCAGAGTGTGGAGCTTCTGTCCCCTGTCCCGCTCATAGCGTCTCAGAGCCGCCCGAACGCCGGTAAGCCGAGGCGAGTTGTAGTCGTGGAGGAAGATGTAGCCGCCCTTTGACAGCCGGGGCACAAAGTAGCACAGCCCCGCGTAGGTGGAGGCCTCCATGTCCACGTCGATGGAGACCAGGGCGAAAGTATCCTCCAGGCCGTTGAGAGAGTCGGGAAACAAGCCCGGCACAGGCCGCACCGTTTCGGGATGGGGCATCAGCTTCATGACCCGCTCCACCGCGGTGTTCTTATGGGCCTCTATGAAGCCCTCACCGCAGCGCCCCTGGGCCAGCTCCCTTTCGGCCTCCGCGCTGTCGAAGCCCTGAAAGCTGTCAAACAGGTACAGTCGCCGCTCCGGCAGCAGGGTGTTTATACAGCGGGCAAAGCTGCCCCTGTATACCCCCAGCTCCGCCGCCGCGCCGGGAACGCTCTCCAGCTCCCGGCAGGCGTACTCCAGTGTTTTCAGGCGCACCCAGTCGTCCTCATAGTCCCGCTGGCTGAGCCCACCGACCACTTGGAGCATAGGCTCCTTCACCACCCGGCAGGGCGCCGCGAGCCTGCTCACGGCGTCCGCACCCAGCAGCCGAGCCGCTGTTTCATAGCTGCTGTTCATGTCGCGTATATCACAGTGGTTTTTCAGAAACAGCAGCTTATCCGTATCTATCCCCAGCGTCCGGGCTTGGGAGCTTATCTCACCGGCGCTGCGGCTGGCGACCACCACAAGAGCGTAGTCCCTGCGGGCCAGCTCCTCCGGGCTTATGACCTCACGGCCCATGAATCGTGCTCCGCTGGGGTGAGTATCCACAAAGCCATATATGCGCTCTATGCCTGTCACCTGTTCTATAAAATCCGCGGCGCCGCAGCCGGTGCCCCACACGTATATATTTTCAGCCATATTCCGCCTCCCGGTTTTATTCCCGTATATTTTACCAGAACCGCTGACGGATTTCCACTGTCTGAGCGATAAATAGCAGTGAGCCTCCCTTGCGGACGGCTGCAGTTCTGCCGTTTCTCTTGTCAGTCCCGACCACCCGGTGGTATACTGATGAAAAACAGGAGGGATGTGCCATGAAATACAAATGCGCCTTTATAGGCTGCGGCAATATGGGCGGTGCTCTGCTGCGGGCAGCGGTGAAAACCCTGCCGCCGGAGCTCGTCTGCGTCAGCAACCGGAGCCCCGAGAAGGCTCAGCGGCTGGCCGCTGAGACCGGCGCGGCGGCGGTGACGAATCAGGAAGCGGCAGCTCAGGCGGAATATGTCTTTCTGGGCGTGAAGCCCCAGATGCTGCCGTCGCTTATCTCCGATATCGGCGGGATACTGAGGGGCCGGGAGGACAGCCTCGTGCTGGTGTCCATGGCGGCCGCCGTCACCACGGAGAAGCTCACGCAGATGTTGGGCGCGGAGTACCCCGTCATCCGCATCATGCCCAATACCCCGGTGTCCGTAGGCGCGGGCATGATACTGTACGCCCCCAACGCCAGAGTGGACGAACGGCAGCTCTCCGGCTTTCTGGAGATAATGTCCCGGGCCGGGGTCTTGGACAGGCTGGAGGAAAGGCTTATTGACGCGGGCAGCGCCGTGTCCGGCTGCGGGCCTGCCTTCGCCTGTATGTTTATGGAGGCGCTGGCGGACGGCGGCGTCCAGTGCGGCCTGCCCAGAGACAAGGCCATGATGTACGCCGCCCAGATGCTGCTGGGCAGCGCCAGGCTGCTGCTGGAATCCGGAGTCCATCCCGGTGCGCTGAAGGACGCGGTATGCAGCCCCGGCGGCACCACCATTGTGGGGGTACATGAGCTGGAGAAGGCCGCTTTTCGGGGGGCAGTCTCCGGGGCCGTTATCGCCGCGTATGAGAAAACCATAGAGCTGGCGGGCCGCTGACTGCTGAAAAAGAGACAAAAGATATAGACAAACGGGCCGATTTGTTGTGGATTTCATAAAAATATGTTTATGCCCCTTGACATCCGGCGGCGCTCAGTTTATTATCTGGACAATTAAATAGTTGATTTAGTGCTTCGCGGCACTAGATCTATGGTAGAGGCGCGGTTCGTCAGGAGTAGTCAGCCAAGATGGGATGCAGGTCCCGGCTGGGTGAAAGGGGCGGCCGCCGAAGCGGAGGGCGACCTGGTTTTCGTTTTCCCGCTGGGCCGACGGAGAACATCCGGCGGACTGTCACAGAAATGTGGAGCGCTATCATGAGCCGAGACTTCCGGAGGTCGTTCCGGGGTCGTTTACGTCAGTAATCAAGCCATGGATGCGGTACACGTGTCCATGGCTTTTTTATATCCCCGCGAAATAATTAAAGTGAGGTAATGAAAATGAGAAGAGCTATCAGCCTGCTGCTTGCAGCCCTGTTTATCCTGAGTCTTTGCGCCTGCGGCGCCCCCGCTGCCGCACCTGCGGCGGCCCCCGCCGGAGAGGCTTCGGACGCCCCTGCCGAGGCCAAGACCCAGTTCCGCGTAGGCATGGAATGTGCCTACGCCCCCAACAACTGGCAGGAGGACACCGCCTCCGACAGCAACGTGCCCATTGAGAACGTGCCCGGTGCCTTCGCCGAGGGCTACGATGTGCAGATAGCCAAGGCCATCGCGGATAGCTGCGGCTTTGAGCTGGTCATCGTGAAGCTGGCCTGGGACGGACTTATCGAGGCTCTTAATCAGGGCCAGATAGACGCCATAATCGCCGGTATGGCCGACACCGCCAAGCGCCGGGAGTCCATAAACTTCTCCGACCCCTACCATGAGACTATTTACGGCATTATGGTCATGAAGGACTCCGCCTATGTGAATGCGGCCAGCGTGGACGATTTCTCCGGCGCCAGCATTCTGGGCCAGAAGGACACCCAGCTTGACACCGTTATCGACCAGATGGACGGCGTTACCCACCTGTCGCCTGTGGCCAGTGTGCCGGATATGATATCCCGTCTGGCTCAGGGCACCTGCGACGGCATAGTGGTGAACATGGAGAACACCGCCTCCTACATCGAGTCCAATCCCGACTTCGTGGCCATCTCCTTTGAGGATGGCAAGGGCTTTGACCTGGGCTTTGTGGGCGCCTGCGTGGGTCTGCGGCTCAGCGACGCGGAGCTGCTGGAGGCTGTGAACGCCGCTCTGGCCACCATCGACCAGCCCACCCGCGATGCCATGTGGGACACCGCCGTGGCCAATCAGCCCACCTGATACTCCGTTTTCTAAAGCTCCAAGCGGCCGATATGCTCCTTTCCGCTGGGTAGGAGCATATCAGCCGACATACTTATTGCGTACATCAGCGCCAAGGGCGCAGGAGGCAAGCATATGAGCTTCTTTCAAAAGGACCGCCGATACGTCTTTCTTGTCGGCGCAGTTATAGTGTGTCTGAACGCGCTGATGTGGCGCTGGGCCCCCGCCGAGAACAGCTTTCTCGGCGCGGGCGGCCCGCTGCTGTACGCGCTGATGGCCGTCTGCGGTCTGTTCGCCCTGATGGCCCTGGCCGCGCTGGCGTTCAAGCTGCGCTGCAAAGGCAGCTACCGTGACTGCGCCATGAGAAGCCCCCTTATGCTGAGGCTTGCGTGGGCGCTGTACCTGTGTGTGCTGGTGTGCTTTGCTCTGACCCTTGCGGACAGGGGCCTGCTGAATCTCATTGAGCTTGTGCGCCAAAGCGTCAGCGCCGAAAAGAACCCGCAGGAGTTCTTCCCCTCCATGATATATATGTTCTGGAAGGGACGGAACACCTTTTTCTACGGCATACGCACCACTGTATACATAGCCCTGGCGGGCACGGCCATAGCCTTTGTGCTGGCCATACTCATGTCCTTCATGCGCATTCAGACCCCCGGCCGCCGGGACAGGGACTGGGTCAAGCTGCTGAAAAGGCTTTGCAGCGGCGCGGCCTCACTGTACATCACGGTGATACGCGGCACGCCTATGATGGTGCAGGCGCTTATCATCTACTACGCCGGCTTCGGCATATTCAGCGGCAGCGGCATGAGCATCACCGAGATAAACCAGGTGTGGAGCTACTTTACCTCCGGGCTCATCACCGTCTCCCTCAACTCCACCGCCTATCTGGCGGAGGTGCTGCGGGGCGGCATAGAGTCCATAGATCAGGGCCAGACCGAGGCCGCCCGCTCTCTGGGCATGAGCAGCTGGCAGGCCATGCTTAAGGTGGTGTTCCCCCAGGCGGTGAAAAACAGCATCCCCGCCATAGGCAACGAGTTCATCATCAACATCAAGGACTCCTCGGTGCTCAGCGTTATCGGCTGCATGGACCTGATGTTCGCCACCACCTCCGTCAGCGGCATATACTACCGCTCTCTGGCGGCCTACTGCATAGCGGCGGTGCTGTATCTTATCCTGACATACCTGTCCTCCCTGCTGATGAAGGCCATAGCGAAAAAGCTGGATACCCCCGCAAAGGGTATACCCAGCTCCAACTAGGAGGCGCCTATGGAACCCATACTGAGAATAGAAAAGCTTGAAAAATCCTTCGGGGCGCTGAAGGTGCTCAAGGGCATAGACCTTACCATTGACCCCGGCGAGGTGGTCTGCGTCATCGGCGCCTCCGGCTCCGGCAAGAGCACACTGCTGCGCTGCATAAACCTGCTGGAATACGCAGACTCTGGCCACGTTTGGTTTGACGGCAAGGACCTTATGGATATCAGCACCGACCTCAACTCCCTGCGGGAGCGCATAGGCATGGTCTTTCAGAGCTTCAACCTTTTCGCCAACAAGAATGTGCTGGAAAACTGCACCCTAGCCCTGACCACGGTGAAGCATATGCCCCGGGAGCAGGCGGAGGCCATAGCCGTGAAGCAGCTGACGGCAGTGGGGCTGAAGGACTTTATCCACGCCGACAGCCGCAAGCTCTCCGGCGGTCAGAAGCAGAGGGTAGCCATAGCAAGGGCTCTGTGCATGGAGCCGGAGATAATGCTCTTCGACGAGCCCACCTCGGCTCTGGATCCGGAGATAGTGGGCGAGGTGCTGGACGTTATGAAAAAGCTTGCCGCGGATGGCATGACCATGGTGGTAGTGACCCACGAGATGGCCTTCGCCAAGGAGGTCAGCGACAGGGTGCTGTTCATGGACGGCGGCGTCATTCTGGAGCAGGGCAGCCCCGCCCAGGTGTTCGGGAGCCCGCAGCAGGAGCGGACGCGTGAATTCCTTAGCCGCTATCTGGAGGGAGGCTGAACAAGTTCAGCCTCAATTTCATTCAATTGCGTTTTTCTCGCCGCTTTTGCGGCAACCGAAAAACATGCACATTATGACCATCCCCTTGTGGCCTTTTGTGCCTGAAACCAAGTTGGAAGGGATGGTCATAAATGAAAGACATTTCTGATTTTTTCGCTCATGAGGGCGACTATGGAGATATTGATATCAGCGCGGCGGCGGAGCGTTTGTCCCAGGCCGTCCGCTGTGTGACAGTGAACGACGGGCTGGACTACAGCGGCTTTGACAAGCTGCAGGCACTTATCCGTGATAGCTTTCCCCGGCTGATGGCGGCGTCCGACTTTGAGCTCATAGGCCACAGCCTGCTTATCACCCTGCCCGGAGCCGACCCGGCGCTGCGCCCGGCTTTATTCATGAGCCATCAGGACGTGGTACCGGTGGTGGAAGGCACGGAGAAGGACTGGAGCTGGCCCCCCTTTTCCGGGACTATCGACGGGGGTTATATCTGGGGCCGGGGCACACTGGATATAAAACAGCAGGTCATGGGTGTGCTGGAGGCGGCGGAGTATCTGCTGGCCCACGGCAAGCGCTTTGGGCGCACGGTATACTTTGCCTTCGGCGAGGACGAGGAGACTTATAATCTGGGGGCCAAGGCCATATCCGACACGCTGAAAGCCCGCGGTGTCACCTTGGAATTCGTGCTGGACGAGGGCGGCGGCATGATAAAGACCGGCGAGAGCTGGGGCGCCCCTGACATCTTTGTCTCGGAGATAGCCGTCATGGAAAAGGGCTACGCCGATCTGGAGCTCTCCGTGAAAAGCGCCGGCGGCCATTCCAGCCGACCCTTCGGCGGCAGCTCTCTGGGCAGACTGTCCCAGGCCAT
The DNA here is from genome assembly GCA_964430345.1 of uncultured Oscillospiraceae bacterium. Taxonomy (GTDB): domain Bacteria; phylum Bacillota; class Clostridia; order Oscillospirales; family Oscillospiraceae; genus Limivicinus. The sequence continues at coordinate 11,842 of CAYSFK010000031.1, forward strand.
TGCCGATATAACCCGCAGCCCCTTCCCGGCGGAGCTGTCCCCGGTGCTCCGCTCCAGCTTTCTGGCATTGGAGCCGTACATCACTCAAGAGCCACTGCGCTCGCTGGTCCTGGATATGGACAAAGACCCGGAGGCTCTGGCGCAGTACTGTATGACGGTGCCCCAGCTCTTCCCCCAGGTCACCACCACCATTGCGCCTACGGTGATCCGGGGCTCCTCCTCCGCCTGCAACGTGCTGCCCCAGAACATGGAGGCGGTTATCAATTTCCGCATAGCTCAGAGCCACACAGCCGCAGAGGTAATGGAGCACTGCGCCGCCGCGGTGAGTGATTCCGGCCTGTCCCTGCGCTTTCTCCAGTCCAACGACCCCTCCGCTCAGGCCGATACACAGGGCTTTGGCTACGCCGTACTGACGCGGGCTATGTGCCGGTATTTCGACGGCGTTGTATTTGTGCCTGCCATGACCGTAGGCGCCACCGACGCCCGGCGCTATGAGCAGATCTGCGCCTGCTGCCTGCGCTTCAGCCCCTTTATGGCCAATGCGGAGGACGCGGAGCGGGGCGTTCACGGCACGGACGAGCGCATATCCTTGAGGGCCTACGTCCAGGGCATCCGGGCGCTTATACACATGATGGAGCTGAGCTGTATGTAGGGCTTTACAAAAGCCGGGACTTCGGTATATACTTGCGGGGGAGGGGCTTGCCCCTCCCCCACACTTAGTATTATAAAGAAAGCTGAGCGCAACATGAAACTGATACTTGCCTCAAACAATGCCCACAAGCTGGGGGAAATAAAACAGATACTGGGCGACCGCTTTGACGAGATAGTCTCTCTGCGGGAGGCCGGCATAGACCACGAGACCGTGGAGGACGGGGCTACCTTTATGGAAAACGCCGAGAAAAAGGCCCGGGAGACGGCGGAGCTATCCGGCTGCTGCGCTCTGGCTGACGACAGCGGCATATGCGTGGATGCGCTGGACGGCGCGCCGGGGCTGTTCTCCGCCAGATTCAGCGGGGTACACGGCGACGACGAGGCAAATAACCGCCTGCTGCTCAAAAAGCTGGAAAACGTGGAGGAGCGCGGCGCTCATTATACCTGCGCCGTGGTGCTGGCCCGGCCCGACGGCAGCGTGGTCAGAGCCGAGGGCTATCTCTACGGCGAGATAGCGAGAGAGCCTGTGGGAGAAAACGGCTTCGGCTATGACCCACTGTTCTATCTGCCGGACTACGGCTGCACCACTGCCCAGCTTCCGGAAAACGGCAAGAACAGGATAAGCCACCGCTATAAAGCCCTGCAGGCTCTGCTGGAAAAGCTCAACGCCGGGGAATGACGATATGCAAAGGAGCTGTATCAATGCGAAAGCAATGATACAGCTCCTCAGCTTGTCAAAAAAGCATTTTTGACAAGCTGAAGGCATTTCATAACTTTTGAAAAAAGTTTTGAAATGCGTATTATTGAACGTGAAAGACACCCCTGATGGGTTTCTTTCACATTTCTTCCTTTCCGTTGTCGAGACACTATCATAAGTTCTTTGACAGTCTGAGGAGCTGTATCAATGCGAAAGCAATGATACAGCTCCTTTGCGTATTTAGTCTGGCTTAAACACGCTTCGCGGCGGCGCGGCGGAAGGCCTTGGCCAGCTCCACCAGCGGTATCACCAGCAGGGCAAGGCCGAAGCCCAGCATATACTCATCAAAGGATATGGCTGTAAAGCCGAAGGCCGAGGCCAGGAAGGGCACATAAATCACCAGCACCGTGGTCAGCACCGACAGCAGCACCGCCCCCACAAGCCACATATTGCGGTGGCCCACGGTGAAAAGGCTGCCCAGGCGGGAGCGCATATTCAGGGAATGGAAGGTCTCCGCCATGGACAGGGTGAGGAAGGCCATGGTAGCGCCGTCGGCACTGGCCCCTACCAGCCACTGCCCGTGCTCCACGAAATGCCCCAGAAAATAGGACAGCAGCACCAGCAGCGTGATAGCCAGGCCCTGCAATATTATGTCAACCGTCATGCCCCCGGCGAAGAAGCCCTCGTCCTTGGCTCTGGGCGGGCGGCGCATCACGTCCTTTTCCGCTTTTTCGGTGCCCAGGGCCAGACCCGGCGCGCAGTCGGTTATCATGTTTATCCACAGCAGCTGGGCGGCGGAGAAGATGTTGAAGCCCAGCATGGAGCAGGTGAACACTGTCAGCACCTCAGCGGCGTTGGTGGACATCTGGAACTGGATGACCTTGCGGATATTGTCGAATATCCGGCGGCCCTCCTCCACAGCGTGGACGATAGTGGCGAAATTGTCGTCGGCAAGAACAATATCCGAGACGCTTTTGGACACATCCGTGCCGGTAATGCCCATGCCCACGCCTATATCGGCGGACTTCAAAGCCGGGGCGTCGTTGACCCCGTCGCCGGTCATGGAGACCACCTTGTCCCGGCTCTGCCAGGCCCGGACTATGCGCACCTTGTGCTCCGGCTGCACACGGGCGTAGACCCCGTACTGCTCCACCTGCTCCCGGAGCTCGCTGTCGCTGAGCTTTTCCAGCTCCGCCCCGGTTATGGCCTGGGAGGCGTCAGAAATTATGCCCAGCTGCAGGGCTATGGCCACGGCGGTGTCCCTATGGTCGCCGGTTATCATCACCGGGCGCACCCCGGCGGCGCGGCATTCCCGCATAGCGTCCAGCACCTCCGGGCGGCAGGGGTCTATCATGCCGGTGAGGCCCACAAAGCACAGCTCCCGCTCCAAGTGCTCCGCCTCATAGGACTCCGGCGCTTCCCCGTATTCCCGGTATGCGGCGGCCAGCACCCTCAGGGCGCGGTCGGCAAAGCCCTTGTTGGCCGCCAGTATCTCGTCTCGTTTCTCCTGGGTCATGGGCAGGACGGCGCCGTCCTGCGAAAGATAGCTTGAGCAGCGCTCCAGCAGCATATCCGGCGCGCCCTTGGTATACTGGACTATCCGCCCGTCCTCACGGTGGACGGTGCTCATGAGCTTGCGCAGAGAGTCGAAGGGGGCCTCCCCTATTCTGGGGGCGGCGGCGGAGAGCTCAGGCTTTCTCAGCCCCAGAGCGGCGGCAAAGCTGACAAGCGCCGCCTCCGTAGGCTCGCCTACGGCCTTGTCCCCGTCCAGCTCCGCGTCGGAGCACAGGGCCATGGCCTTGGCCAGCAGCTTTTCGTCCGGCCCGTAGGTATCGGTGACGGTCATGCGGTTCTGGGTAAGGGTGCCGGTCTTGTCGGAGCAGATTATCTGAGTGCAGCCCAGAGTCTCCACGGCGGGAAGCTGACGGACAATGGCGTTGCGCTTGGCCATATTGCTGACGCCCATGGACAGCAGAACCGTCACCACGGCGGGCATACCCTCCGGGATGGCGGCCACGGCCAGCGCAATGGCTGTCATAAAGGTCCTGAGTATGGCGGCGCCGCTGAAATTACCCTGCCGTATAAGGGTCACGGCGAAAACCACCGCGCAGATGACCAGCACCAGCTTGGTAAGCAGCTTGCCCAGCTCCGCCAGCTTCGTCTGCAGCGGTGTGCGCACGTCCATTGTCTGCTGCAGGGCGGCGGCAATGCGGCCCATCTCGGTGTTCATGCCGGTAGCGGTCACCACGGCCCGGCCCCGGCCGTACACACAGGCACTGCCGGAGAATATCATGTTCTTCCTGTCCGCCAGCAGCACATCCTGACTGCCGTCGCTGAGGTTCAGAACGTCAATGAGCTTTTGCACGGCGGTGCTCTCCCCTGTCAGGGCAGACTCCTCCATCTGGAGGCTGGCGGTCTCCAGCAGTCTGGCGTCGGCGGGGACGGCGTCTCCGGCCTCCAGCACTATCACGTCCCCGGTGACCAGCTCCTCGCTGCGCACCAGCGTCAAAATGCCGCCCCGCAGCACCTTGGCCGTGGAGCCCATCATGTCCCGCAAGGCCTGAATAGATTTCTCCGCCCTGCTCTCCTGGGCCATGCCCAGCACCGCGTTAAAGACAATTACCGAGAGGATTATTATTACATCGGAGAAGGACTCGCCGGCATACGCCGAGGTCACCGCCGATATGAGCGCCGCCGCCAGCAGCATGATTATCATGGGGTCTGAAAGCTGCCGGAAAAAGCGCTTCAGCAGCCCTTCCCCCTTGGCCTCGGCCAGAGCGTTGGGCCCCTGCTCCTGAAGGCGGCGGCTTGCCTCCTCCTGGGACAGACCGTGCCTGTGGCTGTCCAGCTCCCGCAGCACCTGTTCCTGCTCAGTTAAATAGTATCTCATATTTTCAAACTTTCATCCTTTCCCTGTCCTGTTCTCCTATAGTTTATCCGTAGAGCCTGAAAAAGTAAACATATATTTGGTAAACGTGCAAAACGCGTTCTGTCATTTTTGGATAGTTATAATGGTTTTATTATCCTGTCAAGAGATTTTGTATTGACAGGCCGGGCAGCAGAAGATATAATTATCACATCAGTCAAAGAAGTTTACAGGGAGGCCGGTGAAGCTTAAATGGTTGATGCGAAGGTATATGTGGGAGTCAAGGCCGATTTCCGGGAGGACGGAGTGATGCTGCCCCGCCGGATAGTCTGGGAGGACGGCAGGGAGTTCGTCATAGACAGGATAAAGGATATACGTCAGGCCGCCGCCATGCGCTGCGGTGGGCAGGGGGACAGGTATACGGTGATGATATCCGGCAAACAGAGCTATCTGTACTTTGAGCGCAGCCCCAACCAAACAGGCAGCGCCATCGGCCGCTGGTTCGTGGAACGCCGGGCGGTAAGCTGAAGGAGGTGGACTGCTATGTGCTGCAGATATTATATAGGTGACAACGACACGGACAGGGTGCTGGAAAACTGGCTGGCAGAAGCCCGGCAGCGCTCCCAGGCCATGGGGCTGCCGCTTATGAGTTCCGGCGAGGTCAGGCCCAGAGATATCGCGCCGGTCATAGCGCCCAATTCAAAAAACAGAGCTCCGGGCGCCTTCCCCATGAAATGGGGCTTCACGCACCCGGAGCGAAACATACTTATCTTCAACACTCGCAGCGAGACCGCACGGGATATTCCCCTTTTTGCCGGAAGCGCGGCCCAGCGGCGCTGCGTTATCCCCGCCTCCCGCTACTTTGAGTGGAAGAAGGAGGGCAGGGACAAGATAAAATACGCCGTGGAAAGCGGCGGCGGGCCCCTGTATATGGCGGGACTCTACTTCCGGCTGCCTGCGGAGCGCCTCCCCTGCTTCTCTGTTCTGACGATGGAGGCCCATGGCGCTCCGGCGGAGATACACGGCCGTATGCCGGTGCTGCTGCCGGAGAGCGCCGCGGCGGACTGGCTCTCGGCCGGCAGAGATTACGGCGCCACTCTCAGTCTGGCGGCGGGCATGGACGCGCCGCGGCTTTACGTGGCCCCGGCTTAAACCGCGTGCATACGCAGGTAGTCCATGACCTTGTTTATGCCGGCAGAGCTGAGGCTGCGCCCGTCCCCGGAGGCATACTCGGCGGCCAGATAGCCGGAGCCGTCGTTGAGGACGGAGGCCAGGTCCGCAAAGTACACGCCGGTATCGGTGCAGACCGTTCGTATCCACTGGTTGGCCTGGGCCGTCAGCTCCGCGGTGAGCCCGTCCACACCGGGGTAGGCGGCGGAGACAGAGGCGATGGAACAGCATATGACGGTGGTGTCGGCGCTGTTGGCCTGGATGCCCTGTATCAGCTTTTTGTAGCCGGAGATAAAGCTGTCCTCGGTAGCGGAGGCCAAGTCGTCGCCGCCTATGTATATGACAAGGCGCTTGGGCTGGTACACCATGGCGGCGTTGGAGGGGACGATAAGGGAACCGTCGGCGGGATAGAGGATGGCTGTGTCCGAAGCGGAAGCGGCCGGAAACCCGGAGCCCGTGTCCGTCCAGAGCTGCACCGAGGTACCCGAGCCCACGGAGGAGCTGTAGTCCCCCAGACCGGAGACGGTGCTGTCGCAGAGGAAGGTGAGCCCGAAGAGGTACTCCAGCCCCGCGTCCTGGGTGCTGATAAGCTCGTTTAGGGAGCCGGAGGCCGGGCCCATGCCCGGCAGCACCTCCGCCTCCGCGCCGCTTTCCGCGGCGGGGCGCTCCCCGCCCAGCACAAGGGTGCCGTCCTCCTGCTCGCCGTAGTACTTGTTGGACACGGCGAACACCAGACCCACCACCAGCGCCAGCAGCACTATCACGATGCCCAGCGCCCATATTATATTCTTTATCCCGGATAAGCCGTTGTTCATAATCGTTACCTTTATATTATAAGGCCGGGCATTTGCCCGACCTTATATCAATATATGCTTAATCTTACTCAGCCTCAGCCAGTGCCTTGGCCTCCTCAATGACCTTCTGCTGGACGTTGCCGGGGGCTTCCTCATAGCGGATGAACTTGCAGCTGAAGGAGCCGCGGCCCTGGGTCATGGAGCGCAGGTCTATGGTGTAGGAGCTCATCTCCGCCATAGGCACCTCGGCCTCCACGGTCTGCATACCGTCCTCGGCGTTCATGCCCAGCACGGTGCCCCGGCGCTTGGAGCTGATGTCGCTCATGATGTCGCCAAGGTTCGCGTCGGGAATGGTGACCTGGAGCAGACCGATAGGCTCCAGTATGGTGGGCTTGGCCTTGGGGATGCCGTCCTGATAGGCAAGACGGGCGGCGGTCTGGAAGGCCATATCGTTGGAGTCTACCGGGTGGTAGGAGCCGTCGTACAAGGTGGCCTTCAGGCCCACCAGCGGGTAACCGGCCAGAACGCCCTTGACCACGGCGTTGCGCAGGCCCTTTTCCACGGAGGGGAAGAAGTTGCGAGGCACGGAGCCGCCGAAAACCTCCTCGGCGAATATCATGTCGTCCTGCTCCTCCTGGGGCTCAAAGCGGACCCACACGTCACCGAACTGGCCGGAGCCGCCGGACTGCTTCTTGTGGCGGCCGTGGGCCTCCACCTTGCCCTTTATCTTTTCTCTATAAGCAACTCTGGCGGGCTTAAGCTCCGTCTCCACGCTGAAGCGGCTCTTGAGCTTGGCGCAGAGCACGTCTATCTGGATATCGCCCACGCCGGAGACCACCATCTGATGGGTCTCGGCATTATTGACCAGCGTAAAGGAGATGTCCTCCTCGTTGAGCCTTGACAGGCCCGAGGCCACCTTGTCGTCCTGGCCCTTGGTCTTGGGGGAGATAGCCATAG
>CAYSFK010000032.1:0-18902 GCA_964430345.1 uncultured Oscillospiraceae bacterium
AATGAAATTTTCTGACAGTTTTTATGGGAAAACCATTGACAAATTAAATTTGATTGTGTACAATCTAATTGTATGAGTCGTGCGCTATTAAATTGCGCGCAATAAATTATTGGAGGCTTTTTTGATGAACATCTACGATTTCAAGGTCAAGGCACAGGACGGCAGCGAGGTAGCCCTTTCCGACTATGCGGGTAAGCTGCTGCTGGTGGTAAACACGGCCACAGGCTGCGGCTTCACGCCCCAGTACAACGACCTGCAGCGTCTTTACGAGGCGCACAAACAGCAGGGCTTCGAGATCCTGGACTTCCCCTGCAACCAGTTCAGGGAGCAGGCGCCCGGCAGCGATGAGGAGATACACTCCTTCTGTACGCTTCGCTATGCCATCACCTTTCCGCAGTTTTCAAAGATCGAGGTGAACGGAGATAACGCCATACCTCTTTACAAATGGCTGACGGATAACACCACCTTTGACGGCTTCGACAAGCTGCATCCTCTGGGTATATTGATGACCCAGATGCTGAAAAAGCAGGAAGCGGACTTTATGACCAACAGCTCGATAAAGTGGAACTTCACCAAGTTTCTCATAAGCCGCGAGGGTGAGATACTCAAACGCTTTGAGCCCACCGCGTCCATGAAAAAGGTAGCAGCCGCAGTTGAAGGCGCGATTTAATTGTGATAAACTAGAGGCATATTATATGCTCCTGTGAGGTATCGATAATGGACGACAGTTACGATATGCTGAAGCTGGAAAACCAGCTCTGCTTTCCGCTATACGCCTGCGCCAAGGAGGTGGTGCGGCGGTACACGCCGCTGCTGGCCCCCCTCGATTTGACGTATACACAGTACATTACAATGATGGTGCTGTGGGAGCAAAAGAGTATCAGCGTCAAGGATCTGGGCGAAAGGCTGTGGCTGGATTCCGGCACCATGACGCCGGTCCTGAAAAAGCTGGAGGCAAAGGGCTATATTACCCGTGAGCGCAGGGCGGATGACGAGCGCAGCGTGACCGTTACGATCACGGATAAGGGCGAGAGGCTAAAGGAAGACGCAAAGCAGGTTCCCCTGACGCTCGGCAAATGCGTAAAGCTGTCGCCGGAGGAGGCCGCTCAGCTTCACGCGCTGCTTTACAAGGTTCTTTTAGGACTTGCGTGACGGAACGGTTTGAAATGAGTGACGCCGAAATACTGGCAGAGCCGCGCCAGATCACTGTGCGCAAAGAGGGCTGGGCTTGCTGAACCCGGAGCAGGTCAGATCGTACGTAGAAGCCATTGCAGAATAGTATTAACTGCCCAGAATAAGCAGCTCCTTGGACGCTTTTGTGATAAGCTCCGCGCCGGACGCCCGGAGTATCATCACGTCCTCTATGCGTACGCCGAAGCGGCCCGGCAGGTATATCCCCGGCTCCGCGCTGCACACCGCACCCTCCGGCATGGGTGCAAGGCCGCCGGGGTTTGCGTTGGGCGGCTCGTGTATATCCAGACCCAGACCGTGGCCGAAGCCGTGGCCGAAGTACTCCCCGAAGCCCGCCTCCCCGATGACGCCTCTGGCGGCGGCGTCGATATCCCGGCCCGGAACTCCGGCTCTGGCCGCCGCGATGCCGGCCAGCTGGGCCTTGAGCACAAGAGCGTACACATTGCGCATCTCCTCCGTGGCCCCGCCCACGGCCACGGTGCGGGTCATATCGGAGCAGTAGCCGTCCTTGACGCAGCCAAAGTCCATCGTAACAAAGTCGCCCCGCTCAATAAGCTTGTCTCCCGGCTCGCCGTGGGGCAGGCTGCCCCTGACGCCGGAGACCACGATGGGCGGAAAGGACTCCCCCTCCGCGCCCAGTCTGCGCATACGAAACACCAGCTCCGCCGCCAGCTCTCGCTCCGCAGCGCCTGGGCGCACCAGAGGCAGCACCTGCTCCAGCGCCTGCTCCGCGATGCTCTGAGCCCGGCGCAGGCAGGTTATTTCCTCCTGGGATTTGACAGCCCGAAGCTCCGCGAACAGCCCGGCCGACGGCAGCAGCTCCACGCCAAGGGCCTTTTCATACCACTGCCAGTCCCGGTGGCTCAGTTTTTCCTCCTCTGCGGCCAGCCTTCGGATGCCCGCCTTGTCTATGCAGCTTTTCAGCAGCGCCGTAAGGGGCTGCTCCCGACCGTACAGCAGCAGCTCCACGCCCTGGGCCTGCTGCGCGGCGGCCTCGATATAGCGGGAGTCGGTTATAAGCCAGGCCTCCCGCAGCCCCACCAGCACTGCTCCGTCGGTAAAGGGGAAACCGGCGGCGTAGCGCTGGTTCTTTTCGTCGGTGATAAGCAGCCCGTCCAGACCACGGGCCTTAAGCGCCTGCCTTATGCCTTCCATATGGTTCATATGCCTGTCTCCTCCTCGCTGGGCCTGGGAAATGTGACGATGAAGCGGGAGCCCTGGGGCTTGTTGGGCCCCACGGCTATGGTGCCGCCGTGGGCCTTCACCGCGTCGTGAACTATGCTCAGCCCCAGTCCGCTGCCGCCCGCCTCCCGGGAGCGGGCCTTGTCCACCCGGTAGAAGCGGGCGAAGATGTTGTAGCTCTCTTCCTCGGGTATGCCTATGCCTGTGTCCTCCACGGTGAACTGCACCTCGGTATCAAAGCCCTTCAGAGCCAGCAGCACGCTGCCCTCGGGCACGTTGTATTTAATGGCGTTTTCCATAAGGTTGAAGATGATGTGGAACATATCGTCCACCGTGGCCATCACCACGCAGCCGTCCTCCAGCTCGCAGCGGATGCGCACCTTCCGCTCGTCCGCCAGCGGCCGCAGCAGCACCAGCGCGTCCACCGCCACCAGCTTTATATCCACCGGCTCCGGCACCACCTGAATATCGTCGTCCAGCCGGGACAGGTCCAGCAGCTTTTCCGTTGTGCGCTGGAGCCTGTCCGCCTCGTGGCCGATATCCGAGGCGAATTCTCTCAGCGTGTCCGGGTCCATGCTCTCGCTCTGGACTATGCTGTCCGACAGCAGCCGTATGGAGGCCAGGGGGGTCTTTAGCTCGTGGGAGGCGTCGGACACGAAGCGGCGGCGCTGGCGCTCGGTGTCGTCCAGACGTTCCGTCAGCTGGTTGAACTCGTCCCCCAGCTCCGTTATCTCGTCCTGCCCGTAGGTCACTATGCGGTGCTTGTAGTTGCCGCCGGCCACGATGCGCATGGAGCTGGAAAGCTCCTGTATGCGGCGCAGCACTACGGTGGAATATATGGTGGCCATGACTATGGTGGCGAAGGCCACGATAAGGGATATGGTGCGTATCTGTATTTGCAGGTCCACCAGTATCTGGGCCCGTTCGCTGTCCGCTTCAAACAGGCATACCGCCCCGGTGATCAGGCCCTTGCCGGAAATAGGCGTGGCGCAGGCGCTGAGAAAAGCCTCCGAGGAAAAGCGGGAGGTGAACACCGTCTTGCCGCCCAGGGCCGTGCTCAGCTCCGGGATGTCCGTGCCCACTCCGGCGGTACCGGCGGAGTCGTAGAGCACCAGACCGCCGCTGTCCACCACCACCGTCCTGTCAAAGCCCCGGATGTCCAGCAGGCTCAGCACCTCGCCGATGCTCTCGGCGCTGGGCTTATCCAGCCCCGCCAGAGAGGAGGCCAGAGTGGCCGCCTGATTGGACATGGCGTTCTCCTTCTCCTGAAACACCGCGTCTCTTGAGGAGGTGATGGGGTAGATATTCACCAGCAGCAGCATGGTAATCAAAAGCAGTCCCAGAAAAGCAAAGAACTGAAAGCGTATACTGCGCAAAAAACCCATATGCAGCCTCTCAATCCGCCAGATAGTAGCCCACGCCCCACTTGGTGTTTATATACCTGGGCCGGGCGGGGTCCAGCTCCAGCTTCTCCCGGAGCCGCCTGATATGCACGTCCACCGTCCGGGTGTCCCCCTGATACTCGTAGCCCCATACCAGGTCCAGCAGGCTCTCCCGGCTGAATACCCGGCCGGGGTTTTTCATAAGGAACAGCATCAGGTCGAACTCCTTCATGGTCAGCTCCACGGCTGCGCCGTCCTTGAAGGCGCTGCGCCGCTCCTCGTCCATGGTGATATGGCCGCAGCGGAGCTGCGCGCCCCCGGCTTCCGGCGCGGCGGAGATGGAGGAGCGCCGCAGCAGCGCCCGTACCCGCGCCTTAAGGGCAAGGATGTTGAAGGGCTTGGTCACATAGTCGTCCGCCCCGCTCTCAAAGCCCATCAGCATATCCGAGTCCTCGCTGCGGGCGGTGAGCATGATTATGGGCACCGTGGAGAAGCTTCGTATCTCCTGACAGGCCTCCAAACCGTCCTTTTTAGGCATCATCAGATCCAGTATGATAAGGTCGTAGCCGCCGGTCTTGGCCATGCTGACGGCGCTTTCACCGTCGTAGCAGCCGTCCACGGTGTAGCCCTCGTTCTCCAGATTGAATTTTATGCCCTTTACCAGCAGCTTTTCATCGTCTACAACAAGTATTTTCATATGCCCGCTCTCCGTATCCTATGGCCCGCGCCCCTGCCCCGGAAGAATATGGGTGGACGCGCCTGTTATTTTGGGTTGCAATTCCCCGGCCCAAACTTTATAATAGCGAATATGGTGTGTTCTTATACAATAACACATTCCTGAGAAAAACGGGAGTAGAAGTTTGAAACAAGTTCAAACTTCATTGAATTTTAATACGATTTTCTCGCCGCCAAAGCGGCAGCCGAAACCATGGACAGTATGACCATCCCTTTTCGTGGTCATTTTGCGCCTTGAGAGATCGAAAGGAAGGGTCATAAAGATGAAGAAGATAAAGCTCTTGCCTGTGTTTGTCGTGCTGTGCCTGGTCTTTGCCATGGCCGCATCCTCCGCCTACGCGCTGGAGGCGCCCCAGCTGGACGCCCAGGCGGTGGGTCTGTTCGACGCGGAGACCGGGAACAGCCTTTACGAGCTGAACGCCGACGCCGAGCGGGCCCCTGCCAGCCTCACCAAGATAATGACGGTGCTGCTGGCGCTGGAGGCCATAGACCGGGGCGACTGCACTCTGGAGGAGATAGTCACAGCCGGGCCCGACTGCCGGGACGGGATGGAGGAGGACAGCAGTTCTTCCGGTATCCTGCCGGGAGTCCAGCTCAGCATGAAGGACCTGCTCTACTGCGCCCTGCTCCAGTCCGCCAACGAGGCCTGCAACATCATCGCCTCCCGGGTGGGCGGCAGCGTCAGCGCCTTTGTGGAGCTGATGAACCAGAAGGCCGCTTTGCTGGGCTGCCAGCACACCCACTTTGTCAACACCAACGGCCTGCCCGCCGAGGGGCACTACAGCTCCGTGCGGGACCTGTATCTTATCACCAGCTCCGCCATGACCTACCCGCTGTTCACCGAGATATGCAACACCACCAACTACACGCCGGAAAACCCCGCCGTCAATAACGGCAACACCATATATAATTCCAACGCCCTTATCTGCGCCGGCTCCATCTACGGCAGCCAGTATCTCTACGAATACGCCTCCGGCGTCAAGACCGGCTACACCCGCGCCGCGGGCTACTGCCTTGTCTCCACCGCCAGCAAGGAGGGCACCCAGCTTTTGGCCGTGGTGCTGGGCAGCAGCGGGCCGCTGAACACCGACAACCAGGTGGAGGAATACTGGAACTTCATCGACAGCCGCACGCTGTACGACTGGGGCTTTGATAACTTCGCCTACCGCACCATACTCAGCGCCACCGAGCCCATCACAAAGGTGCCGGTGGAGCTGGCCGACAACGGGATAGACGCGGTGCTCCGCCCGGCCTCCGACCTGACGGTGCTGCTGCCTAACGACCTGGACACCGCCAGCATCACCAGGGATATCTCCGTGTACGACCAGAAGCTGGTGGCCCCTCTGGCCGCCGGGACGGTGCTGGGCGAAATGAGCCTGCGGGCGAACGGCGTCACCTACGGCACCGTCAAGCTGGTGAACAGCTCCGACATTGAGCTGTCCAAGGGCGAGTACCTGAAGATGCGGGTGCATGAGCTGCTGTCCAACGGCTGGGTCATACTGCTCATTGCCGTGGTGCTGCTTTTCCTCATAGGCTATACCATACTGGTGCTGCGCTACCGGCGGCTGCGTCAGAAGCATCTGCGGGAGCGCCAGCGGGCGGAGCAGCGCCGGAAGGCGGAGCGGGACAGGCTGTACGCCCAGCAGTGGGAGGCGGAGAACTCCGCCAGGGAGTTTGCCAGAATGAACCCCCGGCAGCGTTACGACGAATATGCCGGGCTGGACGACGAGGACGACGGCGCCGGTGACTACGACGACGGCGGTGACGACGACACAGCGCCATACTGAGCACATACAGGGCGAGGCTTTGCGCTTCGCCCTGTTTCATATTCCCGGCCGTTAATTTCTTAGCGCACTCTTAACGCGGGGCCGTGCTATAATCTTGTGGGGAGATGCCGCCAATGAAACAAAAAAAAGACTGTTTAATAGAAAAGCTGCGCCGATACTTTCCTCTGTGCGGGAGGGACTGGCTGATATTTGCCGGTTCCCTGACGGTGGCCGCGGCGGTGTGCTCGCTGCTGAAGATGACCACCACCTCGGACGTACACGTGCCGCTGATATTCGTGCTGGCGGTGCTGGTGGTGTCCCTGCTGACGGAGGGGTATTTCTATGGCTTTCTGGCCTCCCTTATCAGTGTGGTGGGCGTGAACTTTGCCTTTACCTATCCATATCTCAAGCTGGACTTCTCCATCTACGGCTACCCGCTCACCTTTCTTACCATGCTGGCGGTGGGCTTCGCCGTGTCCACACTGACCTCCAGACTGAAGGCCGAGGAGGAGCTGCGCATCGAGTCCGAGCGTGAAAAAATGCGGGCGAATCTGCTGCGGGCCATTTCCCACGACCTGCGTACGCCGCTGACGGCCATAAGCGGCTCCATCTCCACGGTGCTGGAGGACGGGAGATTTCTCACCGAGGCGCAAAAGACCGAGCTTCTCACCGGCGCCAGACAGGACGCGGAGTGGCTGTACAGGATGGTGGAGAACCTGCTGTCCATCACCCGCATAGGCGGCGGGGAGACAGGCCGGATAAAGAAGAACGACGAGCTGCTGGAGGAGGTGCTCAGCGAGGCTGTGCAGACCTTCAGAAAGCACCACGCGGGCATAGGCGTGTCCGTATCCGTGCCGGAGGATCTGATGCTGCTGCCCATGGACGCCATGCTCATCGAGCAGGTGCTGCTGAACGTGATGGACAACGCCGTCACCCACGGCGGCGCGAAACAAATCACTATCGACGCCGCCGCTGCCGACAGCTTTGCGGTGATACACATTGCCGATAACGGCAGCGGCATAGATAAGACCGTTTTGCCCCATCTTTTTGACGGGACGCTGCCGCTGTATAACGGCGGCCGCGCCGACGACACCAGAAGCGTGGGTATAGGGCTCAGCGTCTGCCGCACCATAGTGGAGGCCCACGGGGGCAAAATATTTGCCGAGAACAGAAGCTGCGGCGGCGCCCGCTTCACATTTACTCTGCCGTTTGGAGGGAAATCGCAATGACAATACGTGACAAGGTGCTGGTGGTTGAGGACGAGCGGAGCATCTCCGGGCTTATCCGCGCCATACTTACAGCCAACGGCTACGACGTGATAGTGGCCGATACCGGGGCGGAGGCCTTCTCTATGATAAGCTCCCACTGCCCGGACCTGGTGGTGCTGGACCTGGGACTGCCGGATATGGACGGGATGGAGATAATACGGACAGTGCGCTCCTGGACCAGTCTGCCTATAATCGTGGTCTCCGCCCGGAGCTATGAGCGGGACAAGGTGCAGGCGCTGGAGTCCGGGGCGGACGATTACGTCACCAAGCCCTTCAGTCCGGCGGAGCTGCTGGCGCGGGTGAGAGTGGCCATCCGGCATACCCGCTCAGGGCTGGCAAACGACGCCCTGTCCAACACCGGCATCTTCACCGCCGGGGAGCTCAGCATAGATTACGACAAGCATCAGGTGCTTATCTCCGGCGTCAACTGCCACCTGACCCAGAACGAGTTCCGCATAGTGGCGCTGCTGGGCAAATGCGCCGGAAAGGTGCTGACCTACGACTTCATCATGAAGGAGCTGTGGGGGCCCAGAAGCACCGGCAACAATCAGATCCTCCGGGTCAATATGGCCAATATCCGCCGCAAGATAGAGAAGAACCCGGCGGAGCCCCAGTACATATTCACCGAGGTGGGCGTGGGCTACCGCATGATAGAGGGGGATTGAGCCCCCGCAGCCTGACAGTTTTTTCCTCCCTTTTTTCGGCCCCGTCGTCCGGTTTCCGGTCGGCGGGGCTTTGTCATATCGCGGCGGTTTACGGAGAATTAACGGGGGAGGGCCTTTCTTAACACCCATTTTATCCGTCCGCTGATATGATATACGGAGAAGGACCGTATGTTACCGGTCAGAAAACGGAGGGAATATGGAAGAAATACTTAAGCCTATACTGGATGAGGACGAAAAGCTGCTGTGGTACGGGAGACCGGAGAGTTTTGAGACCCTTGACAAGACCCACAAAAGCAGCTTTATCAAGCGCTGCGCCATTACCGCTGCTATCACCGTCGCGCTTCTGGCGCTCTATTTCATCGCGATCGGGCGCACAGGCGCGGAGGTCAAGGCGGGGCTCGTCGTTATCGTCCTGCTTATGGCGGCCTACGCTGCGGTCAGCCCCCTGCTCCATGCCAGTCAGCTGCGCAAAAAGGTGCAGTACGCCGCCACAGATAAGCGGTTGGTGATAATCAAGGACGAACCCAAGGACGTGCCCTACTCGCAGATAGGCATTGCCACCATAAAGACCGATGCCGACGGCCACAGCAGTCTGCTCTGCGGCCCCTCGGCGGTAAAGAGCACCGCCATCCGCTGGCGAGGCGACACCACCGCCGGCATAAGGACCGATACGGACAGCGGCCTGTGCGACAATCTGGTGATGTACGCCGTCCCGGAGCCGGAAAAGCTCCGCGCCGTGCTCAGACCCTATCTGACTCTGAACTGAAAAATATCCCCGGCCTTTGACACGCGAAGGCCGGGGATTCTTTTATTTCAGATGCTCGAAGCCGTCGGCTGAGGGCTCCGCCTCCCGCTCCTCCTTGGGGCGGGGCTTTTTCTTTTTCATGTTCATTATCAGTATCCAATTGTACAGCACCAGCATGGCCGCCGAGGACACCAGCATCAGCTGCATCCCCATATACCGCTCGTCCGCCAGACTCATGATGCACATGGAGGCGCCCATCATCAAGTTTATCAGGCATTTGCGGCTGTCCACCACGCTGTAGGCAAAGCCGGCCACCCGGAAAAAGGCCATCATGGCCACGCAGATGGTGGCGATCTCCACGGCGTAATCCCAGACCACGCTGTTGTAGGCGTTCTCCTTATAGCTCACGATGAGCCACATGGCGTACAGCAGCACCGGCAGCACCGCGTACAGCCTGATAAGCCCCAGGTGCTCTATCTCCTCATAGTTGGCCTCGCCCAGCAGCAGCGGAAAGCTCAGCCCCGCCAGAAAGCCCAGCAGCGCTAAAAGCCGCAGCATATCAACGTTCTTGTCCGTCTCCAACGAGATAAGCAGCAGCGCCGCCCCGCCGCACATCACCGCGCCCACCAGCCAGCGCAGCACCGTGAACAGCCGGCCGGGGTTAAACAGGGCCTGGCAAAACTCCCTCGGCACGTACAGCTTCTCGTCCTGGATAGCGTTCACCAGCCGGATATAGGCGAACAGAGCGGCCACCAGCAGCAGCGGCACCAGAAAGTTAAACACGCTCTGCTCCGCAAGCCCCGCCTCGTCAAAGGCCAGCTGGTCCTGAAGCCAGCGGAAAAGCACACCGAAGGCACCGGCGCCCACCACATAACAGCTTATCTCCAATGATTTTTTCTGCATAATCACGTTCCCGTTTCATAGAAATTGATAGAGATAATTCTATACTTCTTTGCATTTCCAGTCAAGAGCGAGAATCCCCGTGAAGGAAAGGAAGCGCCCATGGCCCTGAAAAAAACACTGCTGCTGTCATACCTGTCCCTGTTTATATGCTTCGGCGCGGTCTTTTGGGCGAACTCCGCCCACAGCACAGAGACTCCGCCGCAGCCTACCGCCGCGAGGACGGCGGTCATATCAATACGCCCCGCCGTCGAGAGCCCCGCCTTGACGGAGCCGCCGTCACAGGAGGCGGCAGCGCTCCCCCTGCCCGCTGTGGAGCAGGCGGCGGCGCCCGCCCCGGAGAGCATATCGGTGGCCCACGGCGGCACGGTCTGGGAGGTTTCCATGCAGGACTATCTGCTCCACGTGGTGGCGGCGGAGATGCCCGCCTCCTTCCAGCCGGAGGCGCTGAAGGCCCAGGCCGTGGCGGCCCGCAGCTTTGCCATGTACTGCGCCGCCGGCGGCAAGCATTCCGACGCCCAGGTCTGCACCGATTTCGCCTGCTGTCAGGCCTGGACGGACGACGACAGTCTGCGGGAGCGCTGGGGTGAGCGCTACGATGAGTACATGGACAAGCTGGGCGCCGCCGTGGAGGAGACTCGGGGCCAGTATCTCTGCTACGAGGGGCAGCCGGTATTCGCCGCCTTTCACTCCTCCTCCTGCGGCCAGACCGAGGACTGCGGCGCTCTCTGGAGCGCCCTGCCCTATCTGGTCAGCGTATCCAGCCCGGAGGGCGAGGACAGTGTGCCCGATTATATCAGCTACGCGGAGTTTACGCCTCTGGACTTCCGGGACTGCCTGCTGAGCTTAAGGCCGGAGGCGGATTTCACCGGTGAGGAAAGCGGATGGATAGGCGAGATAAGCCGGGACGACAGCGGCAGAGTCTCCGGGGCTGTGCTGGGCGGTGTGGAGCTGGGCGGCGCGGAGCTGCGGGAGCTGTTCTCCCTGCGCTCGGCGGCTTTCACTCTGGAGTACACCGGCCACAGCTTCCTTTTCACCGTCACCGGCCACGGCCACGGTGTGGGAATGAGCCAGTACGGAGCAAACGTCATGGCCGCGGAGGGCGCGGACTATGCCCAAATACTGGCTCACTATTATCCTGGCGCGGTGCTTGTCAGCTAATTCTTTCGTAGGTGCAAAAGCGATATTCCACGCCGTTTTCCGTCATGGCCGCGCTTTCCTCGGCGCAGCGCCAGTCGGCGGCGGCGTCCAGATCCTCAAAATAGCTGTCGGACTTGGGCGTCAGCGCAATCTTGGTCACGTGCAGCCGCCGGATATAGGGCAGAAACTGCCTGTAAACGCTGGCCCCGCCGATGACCAGGCAGCGCTGAGAGCTCTGGGCCAGGGCCAGGGCCTCCTGCGGGCCGTGGGCCGTCTCCGCGCCGGGCATCTCAATATCCTGACGGGTGACAACGATGTTCCGCCTGCCCTTAAGGGGCCTGCCGCCGGGGAAGTCCTCCATGGTGCGGCGACCGACTATGACGCAGGCGCCCTCCGTCAGCTCCCGGAAATGCCGCCTGTCCGCCGCCAGCACCACAGGCTGGGTGCCGCGCTCGCCTATGCCCCAGTCGGCGTAGACCGCCACGATGGCCTCCAGCTCCCTCACAGCGCCACCGGTATCTTGCCGCTGAAGTCGCTGTATTGGTAGCCCTCCACACTGAAGCTGTCTCTGGTGAACTTGTAGAAATCGTCCACCGAGGGGTCGATGATGAATTTGGGGGCGGGCTTGGGCTCGTTCTTTATTATCTCCTCGATAGCGGGCACGTGCCTGTCGTATATATGGGCGTCGGCTATCACATGGACAAACTCTCCGGGCTTAAAGCCGGTGACCTGGGCCAGCATCAGCGTCAGCACCGAGTACTGCACCACGTTCCAGTTGTTGGCCGCCAGCATATCCTGAGAGCGCTGGTTCAATATGGCGTTGAGCCTGTCGCCGCTGACGTTGAAGGTCATGGAATAGGCGCAGGGGTACAAGGCCATCTCCGACAGGTCCGCGAAGTTGTAGATATTGGTCATGATGCGGCGGGAGGCGGGGTTGTTTTTTAAGTCCCACAGCACCTTGTCCACCTGGTCCATGTCGCCCTGGGGATAGTGATTCTTCACACCCAGCTGGTAGCCGTAGGCCTTGCCTATGCTGCCGCTCTCGTCGGCCCAGGCGTCCCATACCCGGGTGCGCAGCTCCTTGACGTTGTTGCTCTTTTTCTGCCATATCCACAAAAGCTCGTCAATGGCGGACTTCCAGAAGGTACGGCGAAGGGTCAGCAGGGGAAATTCCTGGGAAAGGTCATAGCGGTTAATTATGCCGAATTTCTTCACGGTGTGCGCGCTCTCGCCGTCCTCCCAGCGGGGACGAACTTCTTTGTCGGTATCCCAGACGCCGTTGTCAAGGATGTCCCGGCAGTTTTGGATGAATATCTCGTCTGCTCTGCTCATGTCGGCTCTGCCTCCCTGATTATATCTTCGCCGCCTGCGGCGAGTTTTTACTCAGTATACCACAAGATAGCGCCGGGGTACACAGTTGTTATTTTTTTGTCCCGGTTTTCTGTGCGCGGCGGGCGGCCCTGTGGCAAGCGGACCCTCGCCGGAATAGTATACTCTGGAGGTGGTGCGCTTGAAATTTGCCGTAATAGGCGGGGACAGACGTTCGGAACTGCTGGGCGCCCTGTTGGCTGGGGACGGTCATCGGGTATGCAGCTTTGCCCTGGAGCGGGCGGAGCTGCCCAAGGAGGTACCCAAGGCCGGGTGCCTTCAGGGCTGCGTATACGGGGCGGACTGGGTGCTGCTGCCCACGCCTGCGGAGAGAGGCGGGCTGGTGTCCGCGCCGCTGTCGGGTGAAGTGCTGACCATGGAGGAGCTGATAAGCGCCCTGTGGCCGGGGCAGGTGCTCTGCGGCGGCGGTCTGAGCCGGGATAGCTGCCTTGCCGCCATACGGGCGGGGCTCATCGTGGAGGATATCATGCAGAGGCGGGGCTTCACCGTCTCCAACGCCGCGCTGACCGCCGAGGGCGCCATAGAGCGGCTGATGCAGAGCAGCCCCCGCTCACTGTGGCGCAGCCGGGTGCTGGTGACCGGCTGGGGCCGCATAGGAAAGCTGCTGTCCCACCGGCTGGCGGCGCTGGGGGCGGAGGTGACCGTTGCCGCCCGCAAGGAGGGCGACAGGGCCATGATAAGGGCCATGGGACTAAAAGCTCTGGATATGGAGTCGGCAGTCCGGGAGCTGGGAGACTTCCATTTCATCGTCAACACCGTGCCCGCCCGGATACTTTCAGAAAACGAGCTGAAGCGAGTCAGCCCGGACGCCCTGCTGCTGGAGCTGGCCTCGGCTCCCGGCGGCTTTGACCGGGCTCAGGCGGAGGCTCTGGGGCTGGCTGCGGAGGCGGCGCCGGGACTTCCCGGCCTCTGCGCCCCGTACACGGCGGCGGAGCTGATACGTGAAACCATATATGACATGATAGTGGAAAGAGAGGAAGCTTGAAAGAAGTCAAGCCTCATCGCAGACTGGCTTTGTGCCTTGAAAAAGCGGAAAGGAATGGCCATAAGTATGAGCGAACTTGAAAAAAAGCCCCGCATAGGGCTGGCCCTGTGCGGTTCTTACTGTACATATGAGCAGGTGTTCGATCAGGCGCAGCGGCTGGCGGAGAAATACGAGCTGCTGCCCATTATGAGCGAGACCGCCGCCAATACCGACAGCCGCTTCGGCACGGCCTCGGAGCACATAAAGCGGCTCATGCTGCTGACCGGCAAAACAGTGTCGGCCACCATCCCGGAGGCGGAGCCCTTCGGCCCGGCGGTGCCGTTGGACGCCCTGCTTATCGCCCCCTGCACCGGCAACACTCTGGCGAAGCTGGCTCTGGGCATAACCGACACCGCCGTCACCATGGCGGCCAAGGCCCACCTGAGAAACGGCCGGCCCCTGGTAATAGCCTTCTCCACCAACGACGGCCTCTCCGGCTCGGCGGAGAACATCGCAAGGCTGCTGAACCGAAAGAATGTCTACTTCGTGCCCTTCCGGCAGGACGACCCGCATAAAAAGCCCAACAGCCTCCAGTCCGACTTCTCACTTATGGATGACGCCATCTGCGCCGCCCTGAAGGGCCGCCAGCTCCAGCCAATATTGGTATAAGTAATAGGTAATAGTGAAGAGTGAAGAAGTATGGTGTCGGCAAAGCCGACACCATAACATTACATATTACCTATTCACTATTATTTATTACCTGCCCTTATCCTCCCAGGTGCGCTGGCTGATGATGTATCTGGGGCGCTGCTTGGTCTCCATATAGATCTTGCCTATATACTCGCCTATGATGCCCATGCATATGAGCTGCACCCCGCTGACGAAGCAGACGATGCAGGTCATGCTGGCCCAGCCTGTCACGGCCCTGCCGCAGAGCTGGGTGATAAGGGCCCAGATGACGCCGATAAAGCTGACGAAGGCCACAAATACGCCGAAGCCCATAATAAGCCGCAGGGGCTTTACCGACAGGCTGGTTATCCCGTCCACCGCCAGGGCTATCATCTTTTTCAGGGGATAGTGGCTCTCACCGGCCATCCGCTCCGCTCTGGCGTAGCTGACGCTGGTGCTCTTGAAGCCCACCAGCGGTATCATGCCCCGGAGGAAAAGGTTGACCTCCTTGAAATTGGCGAACTCGTTGAGCACCCGTGCGCTTATCAGGCGGTAGTCCGCGTGGTTGTACACCACCTCAGCGCCCATGGAGGCCAGGAACTTATAGAAGCTCTGGGCGGTGAAGCGCTTGAAGAAGCTGTCCGTCTCCCGGCTGGAGCGTACCCCGTACACCACCTCGCAGCCCTCGGCGTAGGCGTCCACCATTTCGTCCATGGCGTTTATGTCGTCCTGACCGTCGCAGTCTATGGATATGGTGATGTCGCACTTGTCCCGGGCCTCCATCAGCCCCGCCAGCACCGCGTTCTGATGGCCGCGGTTGCGGCTCTGGCTGATG
This sequence comes from uncultured Oscillospiraceae bacterium, assembly GCA_964430345.1. GTDB lineage: Bacteria > Bacillota > Clostridia > Oscillospirales > Oscillospiraceae > Limivicinus. The sequence goes on from CAYSFK010000032.1 coordinate 14,832, forward strand.
CCGATAAAGTGCTCGTCCTGCTTTGCGAAGTCCGATATAAGCTCCCAGGTCTTGTCCCTGCTGCCGTCGTTGACGAAAAGCACCCGGCTGTCCTCGCTTATCTTTCCGGCGGCGGTCAGTGAGCGGAGCTTTTCCAGAAACATGGGCGCGGTCAGGGGCAGGACCTCCTGCTCGTTATAGCAGGGGATAACGATGAATAATCTGGGCGTCATATTTGCTCTCCATTTCGTATTTCGGTATTGTTTTCGTCTCGTGGCAGCAGCGCGAAGACCGCGATGATGACAAAGACGGGTATCAGCGAATAGTGATAGCGGTTGCAGACCTCCACCAGCATATGGGCCAGAGTCAGCCCCAGCGCGTACAGCGGCAGCAGCAGGGCGGCCTTGGCTCGGCGGAGCTCTCCCATGCGCCACAGCCCCGCGAACACCAGACTCAGCACGAAGTAGTAGTACACATTGCATATGACCATGCACAGCTTCACGAACAGCTCCGGTCTGGTAAAGCGGTAGGTATAGCCGCCCAGCTCGTCGTCACCCAGAAAGGCCCGAAGCTTGCCGGAGAAGAGCCGGGGAAAGTCTATGCCGGAGGTGAGCCGCTCCTTCAGATGGGGCAGTATGCTCTGCTGGGCAGCGCCTGCGCTGCCGCCGGGCTGATGCCTGTACTCGAAAAGCAGGTCCATGTCCTCCGCGCTCCACTGGCCGCAGGTTCCCTCGTTGAAGCCCACATAGATGTTGTACACGGGGAAGGAGGCCGGTTCCTCGCCCAGCACAGCCTCCACATGACTGTCCCAGGGGACGGCGCTGACGATATATGCGCAGAGCATGGCGGCGGTGACCGGCAGCCAGAGCTTCCACAGCGCCCGGACCTTCAGCGCCCGCCCCCGCAGGAGCAGCAGCCAGATAACATAGGCGATGATAAGTATGGCGGCGATGGGCCGCACGATATTGATGGCCCGCAGCAGCAGCCCCAGAGCCAGACCCCAGCACAGAGCGGGCAAGGGCCGTCCTGAAAGCGTCTCCTGCCGCCGCTCCAGCTCCGACACCAGCAGCAGAAACAGCAGGATAAGCGCGGTGTACAGCGGCTCGGAAAACACCAGGGAGTTGAGCATCAGCTTTGTGGGGAAGAAGCACCACAGCAAAAAGGCCGCCGCCGCGCAGCGGATATCCAGAAGGCGCAGGCACAGCATATATATCATAAGCCCGCTGAAGGCCGTCAGCACAACGTTCAGCACCGCCGCCGCCATAACGCTCTCCCCGAACACGCGCAGCAGCAGGCTCAGCACCGAGGAGTAGCCCAGGATATGCGGGTACATGGCGATATACTCGGTGCTGGCTATGGGTCTGCCGAAGGCCAGAGCGCAGGCGCACTGCCAGTACGTCTCATAGTCGCTGAAGGGCTCTATGCGGATAATAAGCACCCATACCAGGTTCACCGCGAGACACAGCGCGGTCAGCGCGGCGCCCAGTTTCACGGCGGATATCCCCGGCTGCCGCGAAAGGACGCGGCTGCTTTTCAGCCGCAGGCACAGCGCCGCCGCCAGAGCGCCCACAGCGAGGGCGATAAGGTAGGAGCGGCTCTCCAGCCCGTTATATATTGTCAGCGCCGCCGTCAGGGCCAGCAGTAAAAACAGCAGCCCCAGCATCAGCCGGCTCAGCAGGGAAGAAGCCTTATCCATTGCAGTATATTATCCCCTTTTAGTCTGGGTACATTATATTCCCGGCGGGCATCTGCGTCAAGGCAATAAAAAGCGCCTCCGATGTGTCTGCACCGGAGGCGTGGAGGTTTCAATTATTCGCTGAGCTTGCCGCTGCCTTTGGGGTTCTTGAAAAGGTAGCCGATGAACATGACTACGGCGAAGAATATCAGGTAGCCCAGCACCTGCTGGTAGCCCTTGCCCACCCAGCAGCAGTACACCATGAACAGGCAGCACAGCAGCCCCAGAGCGGGCAGCAGATAGCGCTTGCCGAATTTCAGGTCGGTGCCCTTGACCATCAGGGCGATGAACATGGGAATATACATGGCGTAGAGATTGATGATGCTTATCTCGTCCGGCTCCCAGCCTATCCACATACAGTTGTGCACGCCGCCGAAGAAGTCGGGGCCACGCATCCACAGTATCATGACCCAGGCGTACCAGAAGCCGCCCAGTATCATGCCTATGACGCTGGACTTAATGACGAAGCCGTTCTGCTTATCCACATCGGAGAAGAACTCCGGGCGGGGGCCCATGCCCCGGCAGGACACGGCGTACATACCACGGCAGGAGCCCATTATGAGCCCGTTCATGGTGCCAAGGCAGGAGATGGTCACAAAGACGTAAACGATGGTGCCGATGAAATTGCCGAACACGTTGGAAAAGGCTATCTTCGGCAGTGTCTCGCCCAGAGGCCAGGTGCCGATGATGGCGTCAATGCTGCCCACGCTGCTCATGGAGAATATGTACAGGCAGTATATCACCGTGCAGGTAAATGCGCCGATTATAAGAGCCAGAGGCAGGTTTTTCTTCGCGTCCTTCAGCTCGGCGTTTATGGAGGTGGCGATTATCCAGCCCTCATAGGCGAAGGCAAAGGCCGTCACGCCGCCGAAGATACCGGCGAAGCCGCCGCCGGACGCCGCGGTCCTCTGGGCGCCCTCGGCGATGACCGCCGCGGTGCTGCCGTTTGTAAGACCGATGATGGTGCCCACCACGCCCATAAGGATAAGGGGTATGAGCTTGATAACGGTCATGGACACCTGCAGCTTACCGGCAAGCTTGGGGCTCAGGGCGTTGATGCCGTAGCCTATCATCAAATAGCCCGCGCCCAGACCCACAGCCTCCATGCTGATGGTGCCGGTGGAGAAGTCCAGCGCGCTTACGCCGAACAGGGGACAGGTGAACATGGCGGCAAAAAAGGCCAGAGTGGCCGCCAGGGAGGGATAGTATATAGTGGTGGTGAACCAGCCCACGTAGTAAGCGTAGCCGGGCCCGAGAGCGACCTCGGCATAGTCCACAACGCCGTTGACCTTCTCATAGCGGGAGCCCAGCTCCGCGAATACCAGAGAGCAGATGATGCAGATAAGTCCAACAATGCCCACCACCAGAACGGCCTGGCCCATGTTTCCCCCGGTGAGAGAGAGCACCTTGCCGCCCTTGATGAACACGCCTGAACCGATGACAATTCCCACTACCATGGCTATGGCTGTAGGCAGACCGTAACGTTTTTCCATTACTGATTCGATTCCCCTTTTCCTCACAATAATGCGCTTTAAAGCGCCGCTGTATGTTATACCCTTTTCGGGGATTTGTCAAGGGCGAAAACCACGCGGCCGCGTTCAGAATACCGCGGCCGCGTAAATATTCAGTTCAGAAAGGCGTCAAGCTCCGCCACGGTCTTGAAATAATTGCCGCAGTTGCGGCGCATGAAGGACTCTATCTGGGGGATGTCCCCGGACCAGCCCACCGCCGCGAAATCCACGCCGCAGGCCAGGGCCATGTCGTAGCCCGGCTTCAAATCGTCTATGACCAGCAGCTCTCCCGGCGAAAGACCGAAGCGCGCCATTATATCCAGCAGGGGGAAGGGGCTGGGCTTGCGCTCCTGGGGCGGCCGCTCCCAGCCGTATACCGCGTCGGGCGCAGGCAGGGAGTTATGGCGGAAGTCCCGGCGGATATTCTCATCCATGGAATGGGACACCACGCAGATAAGCCCGCCCCGGGCCCGCTGCCGCTCCATTATCTCCCGTATGCCCGGATAGGCGGAGGGGATATGCTCCTTGACATAGCTCTGCCAGAACCGCGTCTCGTCCAGCAGCGCCAGGTCGTCCATGCCGTATTCATCCCGGCACATGGGCACGAAGCCGGGGTCAAAGTTTTTCAGGAAGTATTCCTCCAGAGAGCAGCTTCTTCCGGGATAGCGCAGCTCCAGATACTTCTGAAAGCAGGGGTGGTGTATGGTGGCGGTGCTGTTGACAACGGTGTCGTCGTGGTCAAAGACCAGGCATTTATATCTCATACTCAGTAAAAGGTGGCCACGTCCTGAGCCGGGGCCTCGCAGGGCTCATGGGACACATAGGTCAGCACCGGGCCCTTTCTGC
>CAYSFK010000033.1:0-5245 GCA_964430345.1 uncultured Oscillospiraceae bacterium
GCCAGAACGGCGACGCGGGCCAGAACGGCGACGCGGGCCAGAACGGCGACGCGGGTCAGAACGGCGACGCGGGCCAGAACGGCGACGCGGGCCAGAACGGCGACGCGAGCCAGAACGGCGAGGAAAAGAAGCCCGAGGACGAGAACAAGGCCGATGAGATAGTCGCTACATTCTCCGCCGGGGAGGGCGGCTCGGTGTCAGCTAACGGCCTTACGGCTACGGCGACTCCCGCTTCCGCGTTCTTCACCTTCGCCAACTGGACGGACGCCAGCGGAGCGGTGGTAGGAAGTGAACCTTCGTTTACCGCCACAGTATCCGGAAGCTACACCGCCAACTTTGCAGCGGTCGAAACATACACCATTAAATACAGCAGCAGCGATGAAGCCCTGGGCACTGTCAGCAAGACCGAGGAGACACTCCCTGTGGGCACGACTCCTGCCGGCTCTACCGCCACCGCCACTGCCGGTGAGTTTTCACACTGGGTCAATGACGCCGAGCCAGCCACTGAGATCACCACCGACGGCGGCCACCTGAGCCCCGGCGGCTTTGGAGCGTCGTACACCGCGGTCTTTACCGAGAAAGCCAAAGACGACGGCGAGAAGAAGGATGAGGACAAGGACAAAGGCAAGGATGAGACCAAGCCGTCTGCGCTTCTCAATTCCGGTCTCAGCGCTGCCCCCCAGAATGGCGGTTCTCAGGAGGAAGAGGTCAAGTACTTCACCGTCACCTTCACAGACCATGACGACAGCGTTCTGGAGACTCAGACCGTTGCCCAGGGCGCGGGCGCCGTGGCTCCAGCCAGCCCCAGCAGACAGGACTTTATGTTCAGCGGCTGGGAGCCCGCCGACTTCTCCAACATTCAGGAGGACCTGACAGTTAAGGCGATCTACACCCCGCTGGAAACTGTCACCTTCACTGTGAACTACATATTCGCCGCCTCCAATACGGTGGCTGCCCAGCCCTATGTGGCCGTTGTGCAGAAGGGCGCAGCGTTCGACTCCGGCGTAATAACCAGCCCCACCCTCTCCGGCTTTGACGCTGATACTGCCGAGGTCAGCTTTGAGGTGGCCGAGGCTACCGAGGATCAGACGGTAACCGTCAGCTACACCGGCAGCGACAACGTGGCTTATACGGTGGAGCACTACCAGCAGACCCTGGACGGCCTGGGCTACGAAAAGGTTGATGCTGATACTCAGACTCTGTACGGCTCTGCAGGAGGCAAAACCGATGCTGACGAGGAGGAATACAGCGGCTTCGCAGCCAAGCCCATCTCTCAGCAGATCATCGCGGCGGACGGCTCCACCGTGGTCAGCGTCTACTATGAGCGCGAGCTCCACTATATCAGCTTTGACTCCAACGGCGGGCAGCCGGTCCAGCCGGTGGTCGCCCTCTACGGCGCGCCTGTCACAGCTCCCGAGAATCCCTCCCGCCAGGGCTTTGACTTTGTCAAATGGGACACCGCAATACCTGAGACCATGCCCGGTGAGGATATGACCATCAAGGCCGTGTGGAAGGGCCAGCAGGTCAATTATACAATGGTGATCTGGCAGGAGAACGCCAACGATACCGGGTATTCATACAAGGAGACCCGCACCGGCAAGACCACGGCTGGTGAGCCCATTGTAATCAGGACACGGAATCTTCCAGATTATGATTATTTCACCTACAAGGAATATGACCAGAACGTCATTGCTGAGGGCGACGGTTCCTCCGTGGTAAACGTTCGCTACTCCCGCAATGTGTATACTATCAGCTTCGACTTCAATGACTCAGGTTATTATAGAAAAGCAGTGCTGACCATTGGCGGCAGCACCTACACAGGTAGCTACTCATTTGAAGCTAAGTTTGAATCTGATATATCCCAGCTTTGGCCTACTGCCGACAACTTTACTACAAAACCTCAGACAAGACAGTGGAGTAACAAGCAGGGCAGGTATATTTATACTGATTATCTCTTCCACGGCTGGTACGGGAACGACGCTACAAACACTTCAAAGCGTCTCGTTTTGACGACAGACTTGGTATCTCCCGGTACTTCCTATACGGCGGGTTGGGAGCACAGCCTAGTAGAATATGACCTGCATTATTTGGTACAGCCTCTCAGCGGCTCGACCAACCATAGAGATTACATAGAGTCCCGCTACAGCCAGAAAGCGTACGCACCGTCCAATGCCGATTGGATTCAGAAGGAGATCGAGGGCTTTAGCAAAGAAGAAATGGTTCAAAGTGGAAGGACTATAAACTTCTACTATACCCGCAACAGCTCTGACCTGACATTCTACAACTATAATGCCAACGAGAGCGTAAGCGAGTATTTCTACGAGGCGGATATCAGCGGCACAAATCATGTTCCGGCTTTCCCATCCGGCACCGACCTTGACCCGGCCATATACTCCTTCAAGGGCTGGTACACCACCGAGGGCTGCGTTGAGGGTTCGGAGTTCAGCTTTACCGGAGCCAAGATGCCGGCCACAGACCTTATCCTCTACGCCAAGTGGGCTCCCCGCGACCTGAATGTGACCATAGTCGTCATTGAGGGCCAGACCTACACAATACCCTTCGGCACCATGGCGACCGAGCCCAGTCTGCCCGATAGGACTGGCGAGAACCTGGCCTTCGGCGGCTGGTTCATCGACGACGGCGACGGCAATAAGGCCAACGACAGCGCCTTCAGCTTCGCGCTGCCTGTGACCCGTGATTTGACTGTCTACGCCAGGTGGATAAACGTCAGCGACGTGGCCTACACTGTCTACTATTATAAACAGGGCACCACCGAGGAGCTCAAGTCCTCCGAGTCCCGCACCGTGAACAAGGACGGCGCGACGGCCGCAGCCGCCAACATTGACGGCTACCTGCCCGACGCCGTAAGTAAGAGCATCTCCCTGAACCAGGCTACCGGCAAGTACGAGATAGTGTTCTACTACGCGCCTTTCGTCAAGGCCGACTACACCGTTCATTACTACAAGAACGGTACCACCGAGTCCGTGGCTGACGACAAGACGGATACCTCCTACGACAACGTGATAACCGAGTCCTTCATCCCGGTGGTGGGTTACGTGCCCGTGGCGCCTATGCAGCAGACGCTGGCCCTCTCTGCGGACGCCAGCCAGAATGTGCTGACCTTCTACTATGAGCCCATCCCCCCGAAGGCTTACACGATCTGCTACTATCTGGAGGACCTGAGCGGCGTTTACAGGTACGATTCCACGCGTGACGATTCCGGCACCGCCCAGGTGGGCTCCACCGTCACCCCGGAGCAGCCCGCCATCGACGGCTTCGAGTACGACCACGGCTCTCCCGCCTCCATAACCGTCACCAGCAACCCCGCCAGCAATGTGGTGAAGCTGTACTACAGCCGCATCAGCTACGGCTATGCTATCCACCATGTGGAGAAGGGCAACGAGACAAATAAGCTGGCGGACGACACTACCGGCACTGTGGGCTTTGGCAGCGTGATCGATGTTGAGGCAAAGACCATACAGGGCTTCACCTTTGACAACAAATCCGCCAACACCATCACCGTCGGTACCGGCACAAACGAGGCCACTGTTTACTACACCCGCAACAGCTACACCCTTACTATAGATTATAAGTACTCCAATAAGACCGGCGTTGCCGCGCCTCAGCATTCCGCCAGCGTCGCCTATGGAGAGACTTACAGCGTTGACAGTCCCAACGTCACGGGCTACACCGCCGACAAGCTCAATGTCTCCGGCACAATGCCCGACAATAACGTCAACGAGACGGTTACATACAGCCCCAATACTAATACCGAGTACGGCATAGAGTTCTACTACCAGAATCCGGATACTCTTATATATGAGCAGTTTGGCGAGACTGAAACGCGCACCGGCACCACCGACAGCATAGTCTCCGCCACCGATGCCGACAAGACTTCCGCCAAGGCAAACTATGTGCTCGACAGAGAAAGCAGCGTCCTGAGCGGCTCCGTCAATGCTAACGGCACATTCATGCTCAAGGTGTACTTCAAGCTGGACACTGCACCCTACAAGGTGGAGCACTATCAGCAGGACCTTGACGGCCAGGGCTATACTCTGAAGGATACCGACAACGGCCTTACCGGTAATGTGGGCTCCACTGCCACCGCCACCGCCAAGACCTACACGGGCTTCACCTATGACAGCACTGTGACCGGCACGATGGCCAGCGGCGAGATAACTGCCGACGGCAAGCTGGTGCTCAAGCTGTACTACACCCGCAACAGCTACAACGTGACCTACGCGTACACCGGCACAGTGCCCGCCAACGCCTCGGCGGTTCCCGGGACAGTGTCCTACAGGTACGGCGCAGAGGTGACGGTAGCAGCTGCCGCCACTGCCCAGGGCCATGATTTCAGCGGTTGGAGCACTGACGATGCCGCGGTATCCGGCGGCAAGTTCACCATGCCCGACAATGCGGTAGAGATTACGGGCAGCTTCAGCGTCAACAGCTATCCCTATGTGATAAATCACTACCTCAACGGCACCACAGTCCCGGTGGCAGCTCAGCAGACCGGAGAAAAAGCGTTTGGCACGAAGCTGACGGCGTCGGCGGCTACCGATTTCATTGCGGACTTCGGCACTCCCTCGATAGTCAGCGGCACCTATGAGATAACCATGGGCGTCAGCGGCAATGTCATCAATGTATACTATACCGTGCCGCTGACCATAACCGCGCACGACGCCAGCAGAGCCTACAACGGCTTGGCGCTGACCAAAGAAACCTTCACGGTGGACGGTCTGGTCAATGGCGATGACGCCGCAAAGCTCACCGCCTCCATGACAGCCAAGAGCACCATAACCAATGTTGGAACCCAGGCCAACGTGATCGACCGCACCACCGTCAAGTACAACGACGGCGACATCCCCGGCTACTACGCCGTGGCGTATATGGACGGCCTGCTGACCGTTACAGCAGTGACCGACATGGTGATAACCGTCAATGGCAATACCACCGAAGGAACGTACAAGGGCTCGGCCTATACGGCCAGCGGGTTCACGGTGACCAGCAGCAATGCGCTGTTCGACGCCGACAAGGTAAAATACAACGGTACAGCCAGCGTGAGCCTGACGGACGTTGGCAGCAAGGCGATGGGCCTGACGGCGGCAGACTTCTACTACAACGACGCGAACTTCAGCAATGTCACCTTCACCGTGACTGACGGCGGAGTGACCGTAACGCAGAAGGACATAAGCTTCACGGGCGAGAAAAAGACGGTGAAGTACACCGGCGAGACTCAGACCAT
>CAYSFK010000033.1:5345-18415 GCA_964430345.1 uncultured Oscillospiraceae bacterium
GCAATGTTACCTTCAAGGTGATCGACGGTTACATGGAGATAACCAAGAAGGACGTGACGGTGACCATCACCGGCAAAACCAGCACCGTTACTTTCAACGGCAAAGAGCAGAGCGTGAATGGCTACGACGTGAGCATTCCGGCGGGCAGCTTGTATAAGGCCGCAGACTTCACCTTCAACGGCACAGCCGAGGCCAAGGGTACCGACGTTAAGACCTACGACATGAAGCTGAGCGCGACGAACTTTACCAACAACAACAAGAACTTCAACGTGACCTTCGACGTGACCGACGGCTGGCTGAAGATAGAGCCTCTGGCCTTTACCGTGAACATCACCGGCGAACACGACAGCCAGGAGTATGACGGAGCCGAGCACACGATAACCGGCTTCACCAGCAACGCCCCGGCAGGAGTGACGGTGACGCTGAAGACCGACGCGAAGGCTGAGGCCAAGCGGACCGACGCAGGCACAACTTACATGGGCCTGACGGCTGACAGCTTCGAGGCGAGCAGCGCCAACTACGCCGTGACTATCGGCACAGTTACCGACGGCTACATGGAGATAACCAAGAAGAACGTGACGGTGACCATCACCGGCAAAACCAGCACCGTTACCTTCAACGGCAAAGAGCAGAGCGTGAATGGCTACGACGTGAGCATTCCGGCGGGCAGCTTGTATAAGGCCGCAGACTTCACCTTCAACGGCACAGCCGAGGCCAAGGGTACCGACGTTAAGACCTACGACATGAAGCTGAGCGCGACGAACTTTACCAACAACAACAAGAACTTCAACGTGACCTTCGACGTGACCGACGGCTGGCTGAAGATCAAGCCGCTGGCTGTGACCGTGAACATCACCGGCAATCTGGAAACCAAGACCTTCAACGGCGCGAAGCAGAGCGTGACGGGCTACACCACGAGAATTACCGGCGACTCCACCGGCCTGTACAAGGATACAGATGTTAGCTTCAGCGGAAACGACACCGTGGAGGGCACAAACGTAGGTACTTATACCATGGGTCTGGCGGTCGGCCAGTTCACGAACACCAACGGCAACTTCGATGTGACCTTCGGAGTGCAGGACGGCGGCCTGACCATCGACCCGCTGGCCTTGACCGTGAACATCTACGGCAATACCGATACTCAGGTGTATAACGGCACAGAGCGCACAGTCGCCGGATTTACCACTGACCTGACGGCTGACAGCCTGTACAAGGCCACAGACTTCACCTTCAAAGGCACAGCTGAGGCCAAGGGTACCGATGCAAACACTTACCCCATGAACCTGAGTGCCGCGGACTTTACCGACAACAACAATACGAACTTCAAAATTACCTTCAACATAGCGAAGGACGGCGCGATGGTGGTGAGCCGCAGGACCGTGATCCTGACCAGCGGCGGCGGTGCCAAGGCGTTCGACAACCAGGCGCTCACTAGCAACGCTATGACAGTGACCGGCGACGGCTGGGTCGCCGGAGAGGGAGCGGCTTACACCTTCACCGGAGCACAGACCGCCGAGGGCCGCAGCCAGAACTTCTTTACCTACACTCTCAACGCCCAGACCAAGGCTGATAACTACAACATTCAGCGCGTCTACGGTTGGCTGGTAGTTGACCCGGTCGACGATCCTCCTGTGGTGCCTCCCGTGGTGCCTCCCGTGGATCCTCCCGTAGTGCCCCCTGTGGATCCCCCCGTGGTACCTCCCGTGGAGCCCCCGGTGGTGGAGATCGAGGATGAGCCGGTAGCCCTGGCCGCAGGCGCCAGCTGGGCCCTGCTGAACCTGATACTCACTATCCTCACAGCCATCGGTTCCGTGGTGCTTCTCATAGGCCTGCTGGGCAAGAAGAAGGAAGAGGACGAGGACAGCGGCGAGGAGAAGGAGATAAAGAAGAAGGCCGGCTGGAGATGGGGCAGCCTCATCCCGACCATAGCATCCATCATCATCTTCATCCTCACCGAGGATATGAGCAATCCCTGGGTCTGGGTCGACAAGTGGACCATTCTTATGGCCATCATCACCGTAGCTCAGATAGTCGTCATGCTGCTCTCCAAGAAGGAGAAGGACGACGGCGACGACGAGAGCCACGCTGACACCGGCGCAGCCGGTACGGTAACTGTCTGAGCTCAGACAGACACAGCAACAAAGCAATACTAGCATCGGCGCCCTGCGGAAGCACCCGCAGGGCGCTGATGCTTGTCAAAAAACTATAATATCGGCCACCGATAACAGAGAAGCGGGGGAGCGCGAGGGGGCAAGGCCCGCCTCGTGGTTCAATAACCCGCCGTCTAACAGCTTGATACTTCAAGCTGGTAGAGCGAAGCTGCATTTTGTGTACGGCCAAAATGCTCGGCGGTGGACGCCCTGCGGAAGCACCCGCAGGGCGCTTTCTACATTTTGCAGCCCAGAATATAGACAAATTGCCGTGATATGGTATATAATAAACTAATAAACAGTACCGCACCGGAGGTGACGGAGGCTATGGCAAAGAATAAGGGGACAGGTCTGCTTCGGCAGCACGGGTCTGCGCTGTCGGGACGCCGTCGCTTTCGGCGCGGGCTTTTTTCCGCTCTGCTGCTGCTTTGCGCCCTCAGCCTGCTCTGCGGCTGCGGAGAGACCCTGTCCGTGGCCATGCCCGCCCTGCCAAAGGCGGAGGACGATGCCGAAGCGCTGACGCCTATAGTGGAGGAAAACAGCGCCCCCGGCGATAGCCTGTATACCAGCTCCGACGGCAGCGTTGCTCCGGATTGCTCCAACACCGCCGACGGCTATGTGATGGTGGCCATAAGCACCGAGGACGATGTGAAGCACGTTGTCATGCTCACCGGGCCCGACGGCGCCCAGTACAAGTATTACTCCGTGGCTACCGACGGCAGCTTTCTGGCCTATCCCCTGTCCGGGGGCAGCGGGAGCTACACTCTGGCGGTCTACCGAAACATCTCCGGCACCAGCTATTCCACGGTCTGCGCCTTTGACTTCAGCGCCCAGATAAAGGACGAGCTGACGCCCTTCCTGCGCCCCAACTACTTTGTGGATTACAACGCCGATACCCTATGCGTTCGGGAGGGCTGCCGCATCTGCGCCGGGGTGACGGACGAGCTGGAGCGTATAGCGGCGGTGTTCAACTGCGTCACCGGGCGCTATAAATACGATTACGACAAGGCCGCCACAGTCAGCACTGGCTACAGGCCGGTGCTGGACGAGAGCTGGAAGGATAAGAAGGGCATCTGCTTCGACTACGCCTCCGCCATGTGCGCCATGCTGCGTACCCTGGGCATACCCTGCCGCCTGGTCATAGGCTACGCCGGGGAGGAGTACCACGCTTGGATATCCGCGTACACCAAGGAGCAGGGCTGGGTGGAATCCATCATCTATTTCGACGGGACGGTGTGGACCTATATGGACCCCACGCTGGTCTCGGTCAGCGGCAAGACGGTAGTAAAACAGCTTGCCGACACATATTACAACGGATTGTTCGTTTACTGAAGGAGGGGCGCGGATATGGTAAAGGCTATGAAAGACGTGGAGCTGTCCGAGTTTTGCCATCAGGCGTCGCTGCTGGTGCGCTCCGGCGTCACTGTGGGCGAGGCTGTGGGCATCCTGGCGGAAGCCGAGCCTGACGTCCAGCGTCGGTCTGCTCTGACGAAGATAAGCGACGATACCATGGGCGGCGTGTCCCTGTCCCGTTCGGCGGAGGACTCCGGACTGTTTCCCGCGTATATGCTCACCATGCTCAAGGCCGGGGAGAGCGCGGGGGCACTGGAGTCGGTACTGGAGGCCCTGTCGCTTTATTATTTCAGAGCTGCGCGGACAAAGCGCAGCCTGCGCGCCGCGGTCAGCTATCCGCTGCTGATGCTGGCGGCGGTGCTGGCGGTGCTGGTGGTGTTTGTCACAAAGGTGCTCCCCATTTTCGAGAGCGTTTTCTCCCGTATCGGCGCGGATATCGGCGGCCCGGCCCGGCTGTTTCTGGGCATAGGCCAATGGCTGGCCGGGGCGGCATGGCTGTGGTGGCTGCTTGTTATACTGGCGGCGGCGGTGGTTCTGTGCTGCGTTGTGCCCGCCGGTAAAAAGGCGCTGGTCAGGGCGGCGTACAGGACAAAGACCGGCAAAACGCTGGCCTCCTCTCACGCGGCCCAGGTGCTGTCGCTGGGGCTGGCGGGCACAGGCGACGCGGACAGGGCTCTGGAGCTGGCCTGTCGGCTGGAGGAGGGCGGCAGCGCCGCCATGGAGGAATGCCGGAAGCTGGCCGCCCAGGGAGAACCGCTGTCTCAGGCGTCCAGGGAGTCGGGGCTTTTCGCGCCGGAATACTGCCGGATGCTCTGGCTGGGCGAGCGCTCCGGCAACGTGGAGGGAATGATGTCCGAGGTGGCCCAGCGCCTCAGCGCCAAGGCCCATGCCGCGCTGGACAGTCTCAGCTCCGGCGTGGAGGCTGCGGTAGTGTCGGTGATGCTGTTGGGTATAGGCTTTCTGCTGCTGTCGGTGATGCTGCCTCTGGCGGGCATCATGTCGGCCCTGTGAGGTGAGGCCGTGAGGAGAAGAAAAACAGGCCGGGTCTGGCTGCTGTGGTGGCTGGTGGCGCTGGTTTTGATAATCGCGCTGATATCCGGTATCGCCTCGGCCAATGCGCGGCAGCGGCTGGAGGCGGCGGACAGCCTTGAAAAGAGCGTGAAGCGGGCCGCTGTCTGCTGCTACTCCATCGAGGGTCGCTACCCGCAGTCGCTGAGTTATATAGAGGATAATTACGGGGTCTACGTGGACAAGGACAAGTTTCTTGTGTACTACGAGGCCTTTGCAGATAACATCATGCCGTATGTGGAGGTGAGGGCCCGGTGAGCTCCCGGATATCGACGCTTTATATCTCGGCGGGCCTGCTGCTGGTGGCCGCCTTTGCCGCCGCCATGCTGCTCACTCTATCCTCCGGCGCCAGAGTCTACCGGCAGGTGGACCAGAGCGCGGAGAGCCAGTACGGCGAGCGGGCCGCCATGAGCTATGTCGCGGCCAAGCTCCGCGCAAACGATCTTGCCGGAGCTGTGGCCCTGGGCCAGATTGACGGCTGTCAGGCGCTGGTGCTCACAAGGACGCTGGACGGCGCGGACTACAGCACCTATATCTACTGCTTTGACGGCAGCCTGAGAGAGCTGCTGTGCCCCGCGGGTGAAAAGCACAGCGCCGGTGAGGGCGAACAGGTGCTGGAGCTGGATTCGCTGACATTCACACTGGATAACGGCCTGCTGACGGCGGAGTGCTCTTTGAACGGTCGTACCTCCCGCATCAGCGTCTGCGTAAACACCTGGGAGGCGGCGGCATGAGGGCGCGAGGCTCCGGCCCACTGTTTTTGGTGGAGCTGGTGGTAATGATACTGGTGTTCGCCCTGTGCGCGGCGGTGCTGCTGAACCTGTTTGCCGCTGCCAGGCAGACCCTCAGCGATAGCCGGCAGCTGTCCTCGGCGGTGGTCTGGGCAGAAAGCGCCGCCTCCTCCTACAAGGCCGAGAGGGGAGAGCTGCCCGCTGCCGCCGCCCGGTTGTCGGATATGGCCTGCGCGGCGGGGGACGGCTTCAGACTGGAGCTGGACGGTAACTGGTCGCCGGTGGACAGCGGCGGCAGCTACGTGCTGAGCCTGAGCGAGAGCGAGCCCGGCAGCGCCAGCGTAAGCGTGACCGGGGCGGAGGGCCAGATATTTTCCATCCCCGTCCGGGCGTATTGATAAACTAAGTCAGAGAGGAGGCGGCCGCATATGGGAGACAGCAGCGACAGAGGCGTCAGCGTGGGCGTGACCTCTCTTGCCGTAATATTTACCGTTATAGTGCTGACGGTGTTTGCCGTGCTGGCTTACTCCACGGCCTCAAGCGACGCCGGACTTGCCCGGAAGTACGCCGACTCTGTGCAGGCATGGTGGGAGGCGGACTGTGAGGCCGAAGGCATAAAAGCGGCCCTGCGCAGGACCTGGGATGAGACAGGTGACACGGCGGCGGTAGCTGAGGCGGCACGGGCTATGGGCGGCGAAGCGGAGGAGACGGCGGAGGGCCTGACAGTCTCATATACCTGTCCGGTGGATGCGAGCCGCAGCCTCAGCGTCCGTCTGGAAATAGGCAAGGATTTTACGGTAGCCGCGTGGCAGACAGTGCCCGCGGAGGAAAACTGGCAGCCGGACAGCGAGCTGGAGCTGCTGCAATAACGGCGGCGATCGCCTGATACTACAGGCCGGGAAGGGACAGGTGCAGTACATATGATAATCGACCACGACATAACTTACCGCAAGGGCGATACCGACGTGGAGGAGCTTCTGGGGCTGGTGCGGAAGGCTCTGGCCGCCGGGGCGTCAGACCTTTTCATAGTCGCGGGGCAGCCGCCCACCTACAAGGTGGAGGGTCATCTGGTGACGGTAGGGGAGGAGCGGCTTTCGCCGGAGAGCAGCTATGAGCTCATAAGCTGTATCTATAGACTTTCCGGACGCAGCCGCGAGCGGTACGAGCACACCGGCGACGACGATTTCGCCATGTCCGTGCCGGAACTGTCCCGGCTGAGGGTCAGCGCCTATATGCAGCGCAGCTCCTGCGCGGCGGTGCTGCGGCTGGTGCCCTTTGGCATACCCGACCATGAGGCCATGAACATCCCGGAGGGGGTGATGAAGCTGGCCACTCTCAAGCACGGGCTGGGCATAGTCAGCGGCACTGCCGGCAGCGGCAAATCCACCACTCTGGCCTGCGTCATAGACAGGATAAACCACAGCCGCAGCGGCCATGTCATAACGCTGGAGGACCCCATCGAGTACCTCTACCGCAATGACCGCTGCATCATAAGCCAGCGGGAGGTGCATATCGACACCGCCGACTATATCACCTCTATCCGGGCTAGTCTCCGCCAGTCGCCGGACGTTATCCTCCTTGGTGAGATGCGTGACCATGAGACTATAAGTACCGCCATGACCGCCATGGAGACCGGGCATCTGGTGCTGTCCACCCTGCACACCACCGGCTCCGCCAGTACCGTAGACCGTATTATAGACATTTTCCCGCCCAACCAGCAGCAGCAGGTCAGGGCGCAGCTGGCCTATCTGCTGTGCATGGTGGTATCCCAGCAGCTGGTGCCCACGGTGGACGGCGGGCTGTTGCCAGTGTTCGAGATACTTATAGTCAACACCGCAGTATCCAACCTTATCCGGGAGGGCAAGCTCAACCAGATAAACGGCGTCATCGCCACCTCGGCGGCAGAGGGCATGGTCAGCATGGACAACAGTATCATAGAGCTGTACCAGAGCGGGCGTATCACCCGGGAGACCGCCATAGTCAGCGCGTTAAACCCCGACGCTATGGCCCGCCGTCTGGGCTGAGCCGGGGGAATATCAAAACGAACGCCGGGGACCAACCAGGTCCCCGGCTTAAACATACGCTATTTCATTCTTGCACCGCGATATCAACGATCTGTTGGAACTCGCCCGAGCTCGGGTCAAGATGAATGCATTGGCCTGTTTGAAGTTCCTTTTCCATATCGGCCAGCCGGACCGGATCATATCGGCCAAGCTTACGCGGCAGCGCCGAGCCGAGAGAACCGCAGAAGGGAAGAATATAGAACTGGTCAATTTCTGGTACTAAATCAGGAGCCAGACTCTGCAGTTCAAAACAGCCCTGCCCTGCCGCCACTATACTGATACCGGCAGCGGGCCCATACTTAAACATATAACGCAATATGTCGCTGTCCACATCTTTAATGGAGCACTCATAATCATCGATCAATACAAGCAGCTTGTCATATGGGTACCACCCGCGCCATCCGACTGTCATAGCCCGGCGCAGTCTAAGCTGTATCTCACTGCGCAGGTCTTTCCATAAGGCGGCGTGGGTGCCATATCCATAGTATTTGCAATTGTACCTGTCGGCAAACTGACTGCCGATACCGTCTAAAGGGTCAAATACCCAAATACCCAGCTCTGACTGTGTGTATTTTTCCTTTGCGCCTATAGCGACCGTTTTCAGAAAAGACGACTTGCCAGAGCCGAAACAGCCCAGCACCAATGTGGTCTTATAATCCGTTGCGCGGATGCCAAACTTAAAACAGTATTCTGCCATATCAACGGTCTTTCCCAGAGGCACAGAAAAGAGTCTAATATCTCCCTTGTTATTCGATGTGTTCATAACCGTCCCCCTTCGATTTGTGTCAAGCTCTTTACATAAAAGCCCAGGCTTGCAGGCCCAAAATCTGCATTGAGGCATCGTCAGCCGGATACACTGCAAGTGTAATCCAGACCCCGGCGGATGTCAAGAAACTGCGAGATATGAATAACTGCCGACAGGAGGGGAACAATAATGCTGCGGGGAGTATCCCCGGAAGTCGGAACGGAGGAAGATACATGGCAAAGCGCGAAAAGAAGAAGCAGAAGCGGCAGCCCGCGCCGGTGCTTACCGGCCACGACGAGAGGGCGGAGCGCAGAGAGGGCAGGGACGGCTCCTTTGAGCGGCCCTCCGACGCACCAGACGGCGTAAGCGGCAACTGGAGTTAATAGCAAGCAGCCCGAAAAGGATTTAATCCTCTCCGGGCTGTATTTTTATTGCCATGCCGCTTAGTCTGAGCCCAGCTTTTTAAGCGTTTCTCCATCCACGCGGAATACCGTCCATTCATCCATGGGCCTGGCCCCCAGAGAACGGTAGAAGCCAATGGCAGGGGCGTTCCAGTCCAGACACCACCATTCCAGCCGTCCGCAGTCCCGCTGGCGGGCTATTCGGGCCAGCTCCTCCAGCAGAGCCTTGCCGACCCCATGGCCCCGGTGCTCCGGCAGCACGAACAGGTCCTCCAGATATATACCGGCCCGGCCCAGAAAGGTGGAGAAGTTGTGGAAAAACAGGGCGAAGCCTACGACCTTGCCTTCCGTCTCGGCGAAAATGACCTCCGCCTTACCCTGCCGGAATATCCATTCCTCCAGCAGTGCCTCCGTGGCAACCACCTGCCGGGACATACCCTCATACTCCGCCAGCTGCCGGATAAAGGAGAGTATCAGCGGCACGTCCTCCCGAACGGCAAAACGAAAGCTTATCTCGCTGTTCATCCGTGCCTCCTCCGCTCTGCCGGCGCGCCGTCGCCGTATTTGTGTGCTACCAGCTCCTTGACGCAGGAGACCAGACGGCGGATATTCCTGTCGCTCTGCATTCGCTCCGTGGATATGACGCCCAGCAGGCGGAAAGCCGGGGGAGACAGAGGCAGCGCCCGCACCGCGTACTTCATGTCCTGCATCACGAGCCTGCTCATGATACTGATGCCCAGGCCGTGCTCCACCATGGAGACTATGGCGGCGTCGTCCATGTTGGTGTTATGTATGTTGGGGCTTATACGACGCCCCTCAACGCTGCCGAAGATGGGAGTGATGTCCAAATCAAAGCCCAGGGAGGGCATGAGAAATTCCGTGTTGTCCAGCGCTTCGGCGGGGAAGCGCTCCGTGTACCCGTCCATGCTCTCCGGCAGCACCGCCAGCAGCTCGTCCTGCCAAAGAGGCACCCATCTCAGACCCTGAGCCAGATTTTCCTGATAGCTGACTATGGCGCAGTCCAGCTCGTCGCTTTTTACGGCGGAATACAGAGCCTCTATGCTGTTCATGGCAAGAGATACCTGAGTGTCGGGGCAGTCCAGCCGGAAGGCGGATATCACGTCCGGCACCCAATGACGGGCAATACTGGAATAGGCGCCCAGCCGCAGAGTAGAAAAATTGCGCTGCCGCAGCCGGCCGGCCTCACGCTCCAGCTCCTCCGCCGCGGAAAGCAGCGAGCGCATTACGGGCAGCAGCTCCAGCCCGGCGGGGGAGAGCCGAACGCCCCCCTTGCTGCGCACCAGCAGGTTTAATCCCAGCTCAGATTCGAGAGAATTCATCATATGGGTGAGTCCGGACTGGGTGTAGCCCAGCTCGGCGGCAGCCGCCGTCAGGCTGCCTTTGTCAATTGCGCACAAAAGCGCCGAAATCTTCTTACTGTCCATTGTTAAATATTTCTCTTTCTTATGCTTTGAATTATCCATGAATTTTTTTAATTACATTCATAATAATGTAGAGTTTGGTAAAATGCAAGCTCGATGTTATAATCTTCATAGCCTGTTAATAATCTTAACATATTCGGGGGAGAACTTTACATTACATACGCGGGATTATTAGAAGGCAAAAAGTGAAAAGTGGAAAAGAGGGTAAATTATGGAAAACAACAAGCGAGGCTCATGGGGCAGCAATCTGGGCTTTATTATGGCTGCTGTCGGCTCTGCCGTCGGTTTGGGAAATATTTGGGGTTTCCCGTACAAGATGGGCAAGAGCGGAGGTCTGACCTTCCTGCTGGTGTATCTGGGATTGGCGGTCTTCGTAGGCATGATAATCATGGTCAGTGAGCTGGCACTTGGACGAAAGACAGGCCTCGGCGTCGTGGACGCGTACAAGGCTGTTTCAAAGAAATTCGCATGGATAGGCTGGCTTGGGATCATTGCCCCCTTCCTTATTATGAGCTTCTACTCGGTTCTCGGCGGCTACTGCATTCAGTATATGTCACTTAATCTGGCAGAGCTGAGCTTTGGCCTCAGCGCCCTGTTCGGCAACAGCATCACAGGCAGCGCCACCTTTGGCGCTATGCTGACAAATCCGTTCGGCTGCGGCGTGTTCACGCTTATCTTCGTTGCTATCTGCATGATAATCGTGCAGGGCGGTATCTCCGGCGGTATTGAGAAGTTCAACAAGATCGGTATGCCGGCCCTGTTCGTCATGCTGCTCGTGGTCATCATCCGCGCGCTGACCCTTCCCGGCGCCGTGGAAGGCCTGAAGTTCATGTTCGTCCCCGGCTACGCCGTCAGCGCCGGCTTTATTGAGAAAGCCCCCGGCTTTGTGGAGGTGCTTGGCACCGCCGGCGGCCAGATGTTCTTCTCCCTGTCTCTGGCCATGGGCGCCATGGTCACTTACGGCTCTTACATTGACAAGAAAGAGAATCTTGTAAAGAATTCCCTGCTCATAGTTTGCTGTGATACTCTGGTGGCTTTGATGGCCGGCTTCGCCGTCATCCCCGCCGCCGTCGCCAACGGCATCGCAATGGGTACCCCCTATGCCGAGATAAAGCTGGGCGGCCCCAACCTCCTGTTCGTCACCCTGCAGGATGTGTTTGCCAACATGGGCTCCTTCGGCCCCCTGTTCGGCGTCATCTTCTATCTGCTGGTCATCATCGCGGCTATCTCCTCCGCCATCTCTCTGATGGAGGTCTGCAGCACCTTCTTCCTTGACAGAGCTGCCGCAAAGGGCAAGCAGGGCAACCGCAAGACCATCACCCTCTGGGTGGCAGTGGCTATCCTGGTGGAGGCTCTGCTGGTAGCCGTGGACGGCCTCGGCTCCAACGGCGTTTGGGTCCCCGGCCAGGCGGCCTTTGGCATCGACGTGTGGAACGACTGCTGGCTGGACTTTATGGACTGCTGGTCTGAGGGTATCGCGATGCCTCTGGGCGCCATGCTGATGGCCCTTATGGTGGGCTATGAGCTGAAGCCCGATTTCATCCTTGATGAAGTCCACAGCGGAGCCAAGGCCGGCTGGTTTGACACCTTCTACAAGATCTGCATCATGTTCGTGGTTCCCATCATAATGGCCTTCGTGCTGGCCGGACAGATGCAGGGCTTCTTCACTGCGGTGGATCCCAACGTGCTCTACATCATAGCCTTCGGTCTGCTGGCCATCTTCTGGGCCTTCGTGCTGGTGGGCAAGAAGGACGCCAAAGCTGCAAAGTGATCGGCCCCCGGCGTACCCGAAAAGCATACTGAACAACGAACTCCTCCGCCTGTTTTGGCGGAGGAGTTTTGCTCGAATAAATATAAGCTGTTAAAACATTAGCATTTTTACACTTTAAATCAAATATGAGAATTTCTAATTATAAGCATAATAATTTTGAGTTTTATTAATCTCATACACAATGCTATAATCCACATAACCTGTTAATAATCTGAACATATTTCAGGAAAATCTTTTCAGTTTGGAAAGGCTTGGATCATTTAAACAGGTAAAAAGTGGAAAAGAGGGATAGTTATGGAAAACAACAAGCGCGGCTCCTGGGGAACCAATTTTGGCTTCTTGATGGCAGCCATCGGCTCCGCTGTCGGTCTGGGCAACATTTGGGGCTTCCCCTATAAAATGGGCAAGAACGGCGGTTTTGCCTTCCTTATAGTGTACCTGCTTCTGGTGGTGTTCGTGGGCGTGGTGGTCATGCTGGGCGAGCTGGCTCTCGGCCGCAAGACCGGCAAGGGCGCAGTGGGCGCGTATGTCGATTTTGCCAAGAAGCACGCGTGGGTCGGCTTTATGGGCGTCATTTCCGGCTTCGTCATTCTTGCGTTCTACAGCGTGCTTGGCGGCATGGTCATGCGCTATATGTTCGGCTTCCTGCTGCAGCTTCTGGGCCTGGACGGCTTTGCCGGCGCCGGCAACGGCTTCTTCGGCTTCCTGCTGTATGACTACGGCGGAATGATATTCTTCTACGCCCTGTTTATGATAATCAACATCATCATCGTCATGGGCGGTATCGAACAGGGTATTGAGAAGTTCTCCACCGTGGCTATGCCCGCGCTCTTCGGCATCCTGCTGTTCGTCATCATCTACGTGGCCTTCCAGCCCGGCTCCGGCGGCGGCTACGCTTTCATGTTCAAGCCGGACTTTTCGGTGTTCACCAGCGGCGCAAGCTTCCTAGGCGTACTTAAATCTGCTGCCGGTCAGATGTTCTTCTCGCTGTCTCTGGGCATGGGCTGCATGATAACCTACGGCTCCTACCTGTCCAAGAAGGAGGACCTGCAGAAGAACGCTCTGATAATCCCCGCGGCAGATACTCTTATCGCTGTTATGGCCGGTATGGCGGTCATGCCCGCCTGCTCCGCCTTCGGCGTTGACTTTGGCCGCGGCCCCGGCCTGCTGTTCGTCTCCATGCAGGAGGTGTTCATGAACATGGGCTCCTTCGGCAACTTTATGGGCTTCCTGTTCTACTTCCTGGTCTTTATAGCGGCCATCACCTCCTCTATCTCACTGCTCGAGGTCTGCTGCACCTATCAGATAGACCGCAACATCGCCAAGGGCAAGGAGCCCAACCGCGT
>CAYSFK010000034.1:0-17795 GCA_964430345.1 uncultured Oscillospiraceae bacterium
ACGGCGGGTTATTGAATCACGAGGCGGGCCTTGCCCCCTCGCGCTCCCCCGCTGCCCCGCTGCCCAGTTATCGGTGGCTTATATTATTTTTTTTTGACAGTGTGAAGCGCCTGCGTTCCCTTCCGGTGAACGCAGGCGCTCAGACTATCAAGTTCTATCAAGTTCTATCAAGTTATTAAGACTTTTTCAGACGGTCATGCTGTGTCAAAAACTCAGTCCGCGGTGAATTCTCCGGATCCAGCGCCAACTGTCAGCGTATAGCTCTCACCCTTAACCATGTCCGGGCTGGAAAGGATAGCGATTGCAAAGCTCTGGTCGCTCTTATGTGATATCACAACATTTCCGGCGCTGTCCGTAAGCGTGATCACCGTCCCGGCTGTTTGGTTGCCGGTACTAACCGCGATAACACCCTGCGGGGAGGAGCCGAAGGTCTGGGCCATCTGCACCGCGCCGGTGCCGATAAAGGTCCCGCCGGTGATAACGCCGCCGGCGTCATAGTCCAGCACTGCGGTGTCTCCGCTGGTTGGGCAGGAAACGATAACCGTACCACCCGAAATCTCCAGCGTTCCGTTGGCGTCCAGCCCGTCGCCGGAGGCGCTTATTTTTACACTGCCGCCGGAAATAGTGATGCTGCCTCCCGAAGATGAACCCGTGGCTCCACCGAAGTGCTCGTTCCCCCGCTGACCTCCGAAGCCGCTCTGGTCGGTGCCGCCGGCGGCGTTAAGCCCGTCATCGTCGGCGATAATGCTGATGTCTCCGCCGGATATCTCCACGTGGAGGCCCTCTATGCCCTCATAGCTCTCGCTGATGTTTATTGCTCCCGCTGTGAACGCAGCCGTCTCATCCGCGTGAAAGCCGTCATCACCGGAGCTGAGTTCAAAGCTGCCGCCGTTTACGGAGATCGAAGCGTTGGAATGCACCGCATCGTCAGCAGAGTCTACTGTAAAAGTGCCGCCGTTGATCACCAGATTTCCTACTGCTTTCAGGCCCTTGATGCTGGTGCTCGTATTCTGTGTATCGGTTACTGCCGCAGCAGGTTCTGCCATCGAGCCATCCGACGGGCGGGCTCCCGAAGGCGCCATGTTTTCCGGAGCCCCCGGCGCCTGTCCGCCCTGGGCCGGTCCACCGGGAGTCTGCCCGCCCATGCCGCCGTGCCCGCCGAATTGACCCCAGTCGTCGGAGGTCTGCTGGGCGGCGTTTTCGCTGCCGCCGCCGGAGACAATACTGAACTCTCCGTCATCTATCTGCATATATGCCCCGGCGCTGACGCCGTCGCCCTGGGCCTCAATATTGAAGCTGCCGTCGGTCACATACACGAAGCCAAGGCTTGCGTCGTCCGTGTTTTCCGCGTGGATGCCGTCCTTGCCCGATACAATGTTCAAGCTGCTTCCGGTAATGCGTACGCTGTCGTTGGCGTCTATGCCGTGGGAGGCGGAGCTTATATCGTAGGTTCCGCCCGCAAAGACCAGATCGTCCTTGCAGACGATGCCGTGGCCTGCGGGCGAGACTACGCTCAGGCTGCCGGTGCCGTTGAAGCTCAGATCCGCCTTGGAAAAGACAGCGCCGTCAATGTTGTTGTCGTCAATGGCCGTGAACGCGCCGCCGTTTGCCAGCGTGTTTTCGCTGCCCTCAGCCAGCGTGACGACCACCTTGTCCGCCTCCAGGATGCAGATAGGCGCCGAGGTCCCGCTGGTTATGGATACGCCGTCAAGCACAAGCCGGGGTTTATCTGTGTCTCCGGCATTCACGATGACCGTACCGTCGTTCAGCGTTCCTGTGAGAATATAGGTGCCCTCGTCGGTGATGGTGACGGTGCCTGCATCTATCTGCACAGCGTCTGAATCACAGGCGGCGCTGTCCCCATTTAGCTGGATGAGCGCGGCGGCGCTCTCGTCATAGTCCGCGGACAAGTCCCGGTCTGTAAACATATCCGATGTATCGGCCTCCGCCGTCGGCGTCACTGTTTCCGACACAGCCGACGTCTGTTCGGCGTAGGGGGTAGTCCCGGCACTGTCAGCATTCTGTGCGCCGCAGCCGGACAGCAGCAGGGTCAGTATGAGGGTCAGTGCAGGGAAAGCTTTATATGCCATATTACAGAGTCTCCTTTCGTTGCTGAACATGGCCCTATTGTAGAGGCCCAGGTTGAAACAGCGCTGAAATAAACAGAGGCTCTTTGTAAAGTATCCTTGAACAAAGCATTTTTTCACGGCGGGTCATCAAAACGCGGACTGCGGCGTCTCAGTCCTCTTTGGAGCGCAAGCGCTGCTCCAGTTGCTCTATCAGCGCGCTTATCTCCTGTATCACGCTGAACCTGTATTCGGAGGGGCTCTGCTCCGTGGGTATCTGGCGGCGGAGGTTTTCCATAAAAGCGTTTACAAGATAGCGCTCCGAAACCTCGAACACGGAGAAGGGCGCGCTGGCCAGAGTCAAAAGGGCGCAGTAGTCATCCTTGACGTAGACCACGATGTTGTCGTCCTCGCCGCCCTTCCTCAGCGCCACGTTGTAATTCTTGCAGTGCTCCAGCAAGTACAGAATGCCGCGCAGATGCAGCAGATAACCGGCGGGGGTATAGTACTGAGCCTGATTTCCCAGCACAAACGACCCGGGAATACGCACGGCGCCCGCCATAACGGCGTCAACATCCGCCAGACGTATGATATCCGTAAACTGGTACTGTTCCAGATTGCTCCTGAACCGCTTGTATCGTTGGGCAAAGGAGGTGAGAAACTCGTTTTTTTCCTTGGCTTCGCCGCTGGTGCGCAGGGTCGTGGCCACGTCCCAGGGCAGAGTGATAAAGGACAGGGATTCGTTGCGCTGGATACAGTTGCCCTTGCTGCTGTCGTATTCCAGCATACACTCGTGCATCTGCCGGGAGGAGCTGCCGACAGTATAGACCTTCATGATCGGCTCGCATTGGCCCAGGTAGTTTTCAAACTCGGCCAGCATGGTGTTTACGGTGCGCTGGTCCGTGGTGAAAAAGGTGACGCTGTCCTGTCTTGGCGCGGTGCCCACGGAGAAAGAGAACAGCACCGCCGTGTCCTGCACCACGAACAGGGACATCCGGTTCAGATTGTCCCTCATGCGCTTGTAGTAGTAGGCGGTAGCCTTGCCAGTCAGGTACAGCGGGAACCAGCGGTCCAGCGACTCAAAGGCCTGGTCCATGTCCAGTATGGGCCCGGAGATACGCCGAAAGCAGCAGCCCTGTTCCGTAAGCGCCACCATGCCCTGCTGGAAGCGCCGGGAGAAGGCGGCGTCCTCATAGAGCCAGTCGACGCTCTCGTCGGTCAGCAGGTTAATAACGCAGCGCTCCTTGCGCTGGGCGATGTAATTTAAAAAGCTCTCGGTAGCCAGGCGCTTGCCCTCGCTGCCGTAGTATGCCATAACACTGCTCTTGCCGGAGCTAAGCGCCTTTCTGGGCTCGCCGCCGGAACCGGCAGCGCCGGGCGCAAGCGAACCGAACTGGCGCAGAAAAACGTCCGCCCGCTTGGCGGCGCGGTCGTTCTGCCCGCTGTCAGCGGACAACCATTCCAGAATTATGTCCGCCAGCGCCTCGTCACTCTGGGCGCTTTTGACCCGAGCGGAGCGTATCGCGGCAGACAGCGCCGCACGCATCTGCTCGCTGCCGCAGCGGCGGGCGAAAAACAGCGCCAGAGTCCGGGCAGAGCTTTTATTGCGGGGCAATCCCCGATTACCCCGGCGCATCTTGCTTATCTGGGGCGGGGTAATATTCATAGCCGCCGCCAGCTCCTTGCCCTCCGCGCCGCTGAGCTGGAAAAGGTAATTCAGCTTGTTGGAAAAATCCATCGCGCACCTCCAATCTTGCCATTTGATATTAACATATTGATTACCCGATTTCAAGTAATAGAGGTGTTGTAAATTACCTGTTAAAGTAATTTGTTATGTCGGCTTACTTTTTAGTTGCATCTCAATATTGCCATGTGTATAATAATTTTCGGATTACAGTTTTTAATGGGCCCAGCGGCAGAGAAATGAGGCAGGCTTATGGAGATTAGTGAGCTTTCCAAAGAGGAATACGGTGAAGCGCTGGAGCTGTGCCGACGGGTATTTATGGAGTTTGAGGCCCCGGACTATTCTGAGGAGGGCGTTGAAGCCTTTTGCGCCTCCATAGGGGACGCGGACTACATAGCTGGGCTGCGGGTATACGGCGCGTATGAGGCCCGCTCGCTTATCGGCGTACTGGCCACAAGGAGCGGCGGGAGCCATATCGCCCTGTTCTTCGTGGAGGGCGAGTATCACCGGCGGGGCGTAGGGCGGCAGCTATTTCTCAGGGCCGCCGCCGACTGTCCGACAGCCGAGATGACGGTGAACTCCTCACCCTACGCAGTGGGGGTTTACCGTCGGCTGGGCTTCAACGGGACCGACACGGAGCGCACAGAGGACGGCATACGCTATACCCCTATGCTGTGCGTACTGCGCAGGGAGGACTGCCCCTGCAAGAGAAAGCGCTGCTCCAGGCACGGGCGCTGCTTTCTCTGCCGGGAGCACCATCGCTCAGATAAGCAGGACGACGTGTTCTGTAAGCGGCTCAGCAGAGAAGAAAAGCGGGAAAAACGCAGGCGGGAGCGAGGCTGAAAACCGTCTGAAATATAAGGAGGTAAACAAAGGTGTGCGAATCAAGATGCGGCCTGCTGTGCGGGAGCTGTCAGGGCAGAGAGGAAGCCGACTGTAAGGGCTGCGTGAATATGACCCTCCCCTTCTGGGGCGGGGAATGCGGCGTGAAAAGCTGCTGCGAGGGTAAGGGTCTTGACCACTGCGGCCAGTGCCACTCCTTCCCCTGCGAAATGCTGGCGACCATGGGTGCGGAGCAGGGCTATGACCCTGAGCCAAGGCTTGCGCAGTGTCGCAGATGGGCTCGGGAGGAGGCGGCGGAGGCCGTGTCCACAATGACCACACTGGGTATTTTATAAGGAGGGCTATGCGGTGATAGAATTACCGGAAGCGCTGTCTCTTGCGTCTCAGCTGGACAAGGCCGTCAGCGGCAGAAGCGCGGCTTTTGTGCTGCCTCCGTCCAAGCCCCACAAATTCTGCTGGTTCAGCGGTGAGCCCTCAGAGTATCAGGCGAAGCTGAAGGGCAGCCGGGTCACCGGCGCGGAGGCCTTCGGCATATATGTGGAGCTGGCCTTTGACAACGGGCAGCGGCTATGCGTCAACGACGGGGTGAATGTCCGACTGCTGCCTCAGGAGGATATACCGAAAAACTACCAGCTTATCATCGGCTTTGACGACGGCAGCGCATTGGCCTTTACTGTGGCCATGTACGGCGGGATAATCCTCCACGGCGGAGACTATGACAACGAATACTACCTCAAAAGCCGGGCCGCTCTCTCCCCTTTCGATGCCGGTTTCAGGGAGCTTTTTGACAGACGGCTGGCGGAGAGCAAGCCCAATCTCAGCGCCAAGGCCTTTCTGGCTACGGAGCAGCGCTTTCCCGGCATAGGCAACGGCGTTTCCCAGGACATACTCTTTGCCGCGGGACTGTCTCCCAAGCGGAAGCTGGGCACCATGGACGCCGCCGATACCGAGAGACTGTACCGGGCGGTTATCGATGTTTTGGGCGAGATGACCCGTCTGGGCGGACGGGACACGGAGAAGGACATATACGGACGCCCCGGAGGCTACGCCACCAGAATGTCCAAGAATTCGCTGGACTCCGGCTGCCCGGTCTGCGGCGGCCAGGTCGTTAAGGAGAGCTATCTGGGCGGCTCGGTATACTACTGCCCCACGTGTCAGCGCTGATACAAACCGCAAGGATCTCTTTGACAAACTGAAAATCCGGCAGGGCCGAAGCCCTGCCGGATTTTTATGCTTATTTCTGTTTGTTTAGTAAAGTGTTACGACTATCGAGGTATCCTGATCGGGCATGGCGAAGGTAGAAGCGTACCCCTCAGTCTTGCCGTAGTGGTAATATACGCTGGCTATACCGCGTCCCTCGGCAACAGCGGCAGGGCTAAGCGCGACGCTGACCCATACCTTGTACAGCACCGGGCCCATGCTGCCCAAGTCGTTCACACCCTTGAGCTCCCCGGCCACCGTGACCTGGACAAGAAGCTTAGAGGTAACATCCTTACCGTTGGCATCTACTACCTTAATACTCAGCTCGTTCTCATCCTTGTAGAACTCAGTCTTTACCGTGACCTCGCCCTTGGGCATTACGAACTGGATGGAGCTGACGGCGGTACCTTCCTTGATATCTTCGACATCAAGTGCGATGGGCTCATTGTTGGGTCCGACAACGGTCATCTTTGTCACATGGTAGCCCGCCTTGTTGGGTCTTGCATAGATGGTGACGGTCTCGCCTTCCTGATACCTGTCGTTCCACACATCAACGCCGTTGACCTCAGTCCCTACGGTGCCCTGAGATTTATTGTAGCTCAGGTTCACCTTGTAGCGGTTCTTGGTCAGCTCCACGCTTACTGTGGCATCATTGTTGGGCATCTTGAAGGAGTTGCCGGATATTACCACACCGTCCAGGGTTATCTTGCTGATGCTGTAGTTGGCCTTTTCGCCGTCAGACACACCGACGGTCACTGTGGCGCCGTACTCCGCATCGATGACTGTATTCACGCTGCTGGTCAGAGGCGTACCGTCGCCCACGGTAAGCTTGATAGCGTTGGCCAGTTCGGGAGTGGTAGTGCCTGCCTCGACGACGCTGCCTACAGTAAGCGTAAGCTTTTCCTTGGCGAAGGCCACCGCTACCGTGGCGCCCTCGGCGGGCATCACGAAGCTGTAAACAATGGGATCTTCCGTGGTTCCGGCGCCGCTCTGTGTAACCGTCACCAGCTCGCCGGTTATGGCGTTCTTCACGGTGATGCCGGACTTATCTATCGTGTAGCCGGCGTTGGCCTCAGCGTTGATGATAACGGTGTCGCCCACGTTGCAGGCGTTAATGTTGCCACTGCCTGCCTTGGAGTAGAACACGGTGCCGCTGCCGCTGATGCTGGCTGCGGGGATGCTGATGTCGGCCTTCTTCAGGACGGCTGTGACTTCCACATCCTCGGCCCCTGCGGGCATCGTGAATCTGCTGTTGTGGTTGAGCAGGTCTGTGAGGCTTTCGTTTGCCGTGGTGCCAAGTTTCGCCTCGTACTTTTCAAGGGTGTAGCCGTTGTCCAGCGCCAGCACCGCTTCCACAGTGTCGCCTATGCGGGCCTGAGTGGCCGCCGTGCCATTGACCAGGAAGCTGAGCCTGCCGCCGGTTACCGCTGTGGCGGTCAGGTTCCTCAGTGCGCCGCGGAATCTGGCGGTGACATTCACGCCGCCGGCGGGCATATCAAAGACAAACTTCGCGTCGACCCCCGTGGTGGTGACGGGAGATACCGGGACCAGGGAGCCGTCGCTCTTTCTGGTGGCAATGACCTCATAGCACTCGGAGTAGCCCCCGGCCGTGTCCGCAGTGGGCACAATGTAGACCTTCTGCCCTGTGGCCAGATCGTATATCGGGGTATCGCTGTCCTCCGCTATGGACGCAAGGAAGGTGCCGCCTACGGCGGGATTCAGGGTTATCTCGTTCTCCGCCTTTACGAACCTGACTGTGACGTCAACATCGCTGGCGGGCATGGTGAAGATATTGATGGGGCAGCTCACGGCGGAGTTGTTGTCACGCCGGACAACAGTGAAGCCGTTATTGGATCTGTCGTCTATAACGTAGCCCTTGTCGGGTGTGGCAATTATTGTGACCTGGACGCCCTTGGCGGCCTTGCTGACGGTGACGCCGTTGACCTGCATCACGAAGCTGCCGTTGTCGGACTTGAGGGCGTTGAGCGCGTAAGTCTTAACGGTCTTGAGAGTTACGTACACGTCCACGTCGTAGGCGGGCATCACGAAGCTGTCCGCTGTGGGCTTGGTCAGCTTGTCGGTGACGTTGACGCCCTTGGAGGTGTACTTTATGCTGCCGTCCATCACGTAGGCCGGGTCATTGCTGACCACCTTGACCACGGAGCCGGCGGCGGCGGTCTTGCTGGTTATTCCGTCCACGGTCATGGTAAGCTTGGTGGGATAGTTGCCGTTGGCGGTGAGGTTATAGCCGGTGGCAAAGTCCACATCCACGCGGACCGCGCTGTTGGGCATGACGAAGGTGTCGCCGGTCATGGCCACGTCGGCCGTACCGTCGGCCAGCTTAACGGCGATGCTGGAGACTGCCTTGCCGTCCTTGGGCGTGACCACTACGGTGACCTTGTCACCGGCCGCCGCCGCGGAGACGACCTTGCCGCCTACGTAGAACTCCACAGTACCGTTGCCCACGGCAATATTGCCGGTGATGGCCAGGGTCTTGGCTGCGGTGCTGCCGCTGGCCGCCGGGGTGGCGGTGGGAGTGGTGCTGCCGCCGCTTGTGCCGTTGGAGGCGCTGGCGGAGATGACAGTGGACACAGGCACATAGAAGGTGGAGCCGGCCTTGATATTGTTCAGGTTGCTGTTGTTGTTCATGGCCTGAAGCAGCTTTATATTGCCGGTGTAGCTGACGCCTGCGTTATTGCAGATGCTGAACACGGTCTCGCCGGCCGTTACCTTGTGGGCCTGTACCTGGTAGCAGGAAACACCCACAGCGGGCTTTACAGGGCTGGGGAAGAGAAGGGTCTGTCCCGCCTTGACCCAGGCCAGGCTCTGGAGGTTATTGAGCTTCTGTATCTGGTCGGAATAGGTGTTGTACTTTATGCCCAGGGCGTTGCACACACCGTAGATAGTCTCGCCTCTCTGCATGGTGTAGGGCACCAGCCAGTAGGCAATGCTGTCACCGTTGGCCGTAAGGCCGGTGGTGGTAGTGGTGGTGGTGCTGCCGACGGTGGTGCTGTTGGTCACCGTGCTGCCGCTGGCCGCAATGGTGGTGGCAACGGCGTTGCTCTTGGGCAGCTTGATGACCTTACCCACGGGAATGTGGTAAAAGCTCTGCTCAGTAAAGCCGTTGAGCGTCATGATGGCTTTCTGACAGGTATAGTAATTCAAACCCAGGTTCGTGCAGACCTTGTAGACGGTATCCCCGTCCTGCATGGTATACTCGATGATGTCGCCGTCGTCGGCATAAGCGCTCAGAGACATCCCCGAGAACAGGGACACCACCATAAGCACCGCCAACAGCATACTTATAAGCCTTTTCTTCATAATTGCTCCCCCTAACAATGCATTTGGAGTAAATTTTTCGCAGTTTTCAGATATGTAAATAAAATTATCTGCCATAAGTAAAAAAAGTATTACGATTCGGGTATAATATTACAACAAGCCCGGTCAAATTGCAAGCCCTAAATTCAAAAATATTTCAAATTATTTCAATCTGTAACAAAAAGTTATGTCTCCCAACATAATCAGGGCTTATCCGCCCGAAAATTCCGCGATTCAAGCCAGTTGAAGCCGGCAGAAATGGGGATGATAATAGGGCAGCCGCTCTTTATGTTGACTTTTTTGCCCGGTTGCAATAGAATAATCCGGCTGTGAAAGGCGGTGAGGCCCTTGCCCCATATAATGATGCACCACGCCAAGATGCAGCGCCGGACCCCGGCCATATTGGGGGCTTCGCCGCTGCCGACGCTGCTGCTTTTCGCCCTGCCCATCATACTGGGCAACATTTTCCAACAGCTTTATAATATCATAGACGCAATTGTCATAGGAAAGTTCCTGGGAAATTTACCGCTGGCCGGAATTAGTGTGGCCAGCCCCACTTTGGACATTGTCAACGCGCTTATAATAGGCGGCGCCATCGGCATAGGCGTGCTGGCGGCAAAGATATTCGGCAGCGGGGATATGGCGGAGCTGAAGCGCAGCCACTCCACGGCGCTGCTGGCGGGTCTTGTGATAAGCGTCGCCCTGGCGCTGGCCGGCGGCCTGTCCGCCGCGGCGGTGCTGCGGGCTCAGGGGACGGAGGAGGATGTGCTGAGGCAGGCTCTCCCCTATCTGTATATTGTCATGGGCGGTATGCCCTTCTGCTTCATATACAATTACTACGCCTCCATGCTTCGGGCCTGCGGTGAATCACGGGCTCCATTTCTGATACTGCTGGTGTCCTCCCTGCTGCACGCCGGGCTGGATTATGTGCTGGTGGCCGTGTTAGGCTTCGGCATTGGCGGTGTGGCCTGGTCCACAGTGCTCAGTCAGGCCTTTTCTGCCGGCTGGTGTGTGCTGTATACCCATAGACACTTCCCGGCCCTGCGTCTGCGCTTCCGGGAGCTGTTCTTCTCCCTGCCCGTGTGCCGCGTTGTGCTGGGTTACGCCTGGGCGGCCGCCCTGCAGCAGGCGGTGGTCTGCCTCGGCCGCTTTCTCGTCCAGGGCACTCTCACCTCCCTGGGCACGGACACCGTCACCGGCTACAATATGGGCATGAGAGCCGAGGCCTTCATCTTCTGCTTCTCCCAGGGGCTTTCCGCGGCGCTGGCGGTGTGCGTGTCCCAGAACCTGGGTCACGGCAGCCGGGAGCGCATACGCCGCTTTTACTATAAAGGCACGGCATCCGCCCTGGCGCTGGCCTGCCTGCTGGCCGTGATATACCGGGTCTTTGCACCCCAGATAATCGGAATGTTTTCGGACGTGCCCTCCGTCATATCCGCCGGGGCGCGCTATGTGACGCTGATGGCCTTTCTGTATATAGGCGCCTTCTTCTGCGAGTTCACTCAGGGCTTCTTCCGGGGTCTGGGTCGGCTGAAGCTGACCATGGTGTTCTCCATACTGCAAATGCTCATACGGGTGGTCCTGTCCTTTATGCTGGTGCCCCGTATGGGTGTGGCCGGGATATGCATGGCCGTGGCTGTGGGCTGGGCAGTGCAGCTGCTGCTGGAGTGCAGCTACGGCCTGTATGTCTGCGGCAGGCTGAAGGATGCCCAGACGTGACATTTTCTCTTTACCCTTGATTTTCAACAGATATTATTATAGATTGGTACTCAGAGGCTTACCTTTGGGAAGGCTAAAGGAGGAACGACCATGAAAAGAGTCCTGTCCGCTTTGCTGTGCCTTGTGCTGCTGGCTTCTGTCTGCCTGAGCGCCGCGGCCTGCGGCGCGATACCGGCGTCCCCGGCGGAAGTGACTGCCGCGGCTGTGGCGAAGGCTGTGCCCAGCACCACGGCAAAGACCGCGCCCGGGCCCACGGCTGCGGCTGCGCCCGACACTCCGCCCCAGCCGCTGAAAATGGGCTCCTATTCCTGCGACGAGTTTTCCATAGCCGTCCCTGAGGGCTGGACCACCGACTATCAGGTATATGACGCAGGCGACGGTCTGAGCAGGATAGTCATATGCGTAAGCGATGCCCAGGACCCCAACAACAGGATATTCTACGCCTCGGCCATAGAGCCTTTTTTTGACTCGCTGGATATAAAAAACGCCTATTTGCCCCATTTGGATAACTACTATGAGTGGAGCCCGGTGTTGTCCCAGTACTCCGCCGAGGGGACGCTGAGACAGTGGGCGGCCATATTCACGCTGATGCAGGCGGAGGGTCTGGGCTTTGACAGTTATTTCAGGAACTACCTGATAGAGGACGTCTTTGCCACGGCTGACGCGGCGGGCTCCGGCAACGGCTTTGTCCGCTCCGGTGTGCTGGCCAGAGTGAGCATACCCGCCGCCGAGCAGAACTATGCCATGTATTTCGAGAACAGTCTGGTGCGAAGTCCCGCGCCTGCGGGTATGCCGGAGGACGATGTATACTACATAAGCTATGACAACATGGGCATCGTGGTGGGAGAGGCGCAGTATGATATATGGTTCCCCCAGCTGGCGGAATGCCTGAGAAGCATAAACCTGTACTCCTTCGGCGGTCAGCATGATATACTGAGCCAAAACGGACGGCTGTCCGTGGAGCTGCCTGTGGGCGTCCCGCTTAAGTGAGCAAATTTACAAATCCCCCCGCCGCACGGCGAGGGGATTTTTGATATTAGGCTTATTCCGCTGTTTCCTGGGCGGCCTTGGCCTTTTGGCCCTGAGCGTTTGTGTCTATGCTGTCCCGAAAAACCACGAAGCGGTCATACAGGAATTCCGTGACAAAGTTCAGCACCATGTTTATCACCGTCACCAGATATCCGTTCCACAGCAGGGTCTCCGCCAGATAGTCGCCGCCGATGGTGGACAGGGGCGTAAACACGCAGTAGTAGCCGAACACCTTAAGCATGGCCACGGGGACGTTGGCGGCGGAGCGGAAGGTATACTTGCGGTTCAGGGTGAAGTTCCACAGCACCGAAAGCACCAGCGCGATAAGGTAGCAGGGCCAGTAGGAAAAGGCGGTAAGCTCCGTCAGCAGGGAGAACGCCACGATTTCAATGACCCCGGCGGAGATGGAGAACAGCAGAAATTTCACAGAGCGCAGCAGTTCCTGATTTTTCATTTTCTTCTCTCCTATGCATTCAGCTCGCCCAGCAGCTTGCTGTTGGCGGCGTAGAGCTTTTTGAACACGGTGAAATATTTGTCGTAGACCCGGTGATTCTGAGCATCCGGCTCATATACAGCGTCCACCGGGATGAAGTCCTTGACGGTGGCCAGCTCCGGGATAAGCCCCAGGCCCACGGCTGTCACCGCGGCGGCGCCTACGGAGCCTACATTCTGGGGCGACGGCACCGTCTCTATCCTTCTGCCTGTGACATCCGCCAGTATCTGGCAGGTCACCGGGGACAGAGCCCCGCCGCCTACGAAGCGGACAGGCTCCGAGACTTTGAGCTTCTTCTCCTGACACTCCAGCATCCAGCGCAGATGGTAGCACACACCCTCCACCACCGCGCGTATCATCTGGTTCTTGCCGGTCTCCAGCTTCAGGTTCATGAACATACCGGCGGCCTCCGGCGCCTCGAAGGGGCAGCGGTTGCCGTGGAGCCAGGGGGCGAAAAGCACACCGCCGGAGCCCGCAGGCACGGTATTTATCACCTCGCTCAGATAATCGTAGAGGCTGGTATAGGTGGACTCGTAGCCCTCGGCCACGTGCTTCTTCTCCAGATATATGCCTATCTCGTCCAGAGCCAGATGGTCCTTCACCCACTCCAGGGATTTGCCGGCGGTCTCCATCTCGGCGAAGTAGTTGTAGCGGCCCCGCTCCGCCCCGATGATGGCGGCTATCATGGCAGAGGTGTCCACCATACGCTTGTCGGTGACGGTTATTACCCAGCCGGAGGTACCGCAGTAGATATGGGTATCCCCCACCCTGACGGCGCCCGCGCCAACGCCGATGAGGCTGGAATCCCCGCCGCCGCCGAATACCGGGGTGCCGGGAGCAAGCCCCAGCTCGTGCGCCGCCTTCTCCGTCAGGCCGCCCACCCTGTCGGTGGAGCGTATGACCCTGGGCAGGTGTGACATATCCACGCCGAACATGGAGCACATCTTCTCGCTCCAGCCCTCATGGCCGGGGCGGGTGTCGTATATCATGGTGGCAAAGGCGCTGTCCTCGGTCATGACGAATTCCCCGGTGCAGCGGTGCAGCAGGTATTCCTTCACGTCCAGCCATTTCCAGGCCCTCTTGAAGTTCTCCGGCTCGTGGGCCTCTATCCATTTGTATTTCCACACCGGGTCCTTGACGCTGCCGGAAACGGCCCCGGTTATCCTCAGACTGGGTATGAGCTTAAAGACGTTGGCGCCCGCCACCTGAAGCCCGTTGGCGATGCCCTTTTTTATCTCCTCCGTGGCCCGCTGGTCCATGTAGCTCATAGGCCGATGCACCGGTACGCCGTCTTTATCCACCAGCGCCAGCCCCTGCATCTGGGAGCAGAAGGATATGCCGGACACCTGCTCCGGCTTCACGGGGCAGCTTCCAAACAGCTCCGCGGTGGACTGGCACATACCCTGCCACCAGTCGTCGCCGGACTGCTCCGCGCCGCCGTTATCCAGTATGTACAGAGGGTAGCCCCGGCTGGCGGAGGCGATGAGCTCTATGGACTTCTCCACTCCGAAAAGGCAGGTCTTTACACCGGTGGTGCCGATATCGTAAGCCAGTAAATAGGTCATCCTGTCGCCTGCTTTCTTTTTTTATTTTGCACCGTCAAAGCGGAAGGCGGACTCCAGAAATTTCAGGAGCTGTTCGGTGACGGCTCCGTCCCTTTCAAACACGTCCTCCCCGCAGTAAACCCGGAAGCGCTCCTGATAATAGGGGCAGCAGTAGCTGAACTGCATCATCATCAGCAGGCTGTCGAAGAAGAAGGCGAAAAGCGCCGGGTCAAGATCGTCCCGAAACTCACCTTTTTTCTGGGCGGCGGCGATTATCCGGGTGTACAGTCTGGCGCTGATGCCCTCCACCCGCCGGGCCGCCGCCTCGGCGTACTTCCCGTTGCCGGCGCAGCTTATCTCGTGGTACATACGCACGTGGTCGCCGTAGTCCCGGGAGTAGCTCTGGCAGGCGCCTATCAGGGCGCGGGCGTATTCCAGAGGCTCATCCTCCCTGTCGCCCAGACCGGTGAGCACCGATTCCAGCACCCCGAAGCTCCTGTCCAGACAGGCAAGAAACAGGGCCTCCTTGTCGGCGTAGTACTTATACAGCACACCCACGCTGGTGCCCGCCCGCTTGGCGATGGAGCTCATGCTGGCAGAGGACAGGCCTCTTTGGGCAAACTCGCTTACTCCGGCCTCCAGTATCTGGGCCAGCTTCTCCTCACTGAGCTTCTTGAGCATCAGGCGCCGCCCTTCTCCTTGGAGTATTTCTTCACGTACACCAGCCGCTGCAGCAGGGCGTCCCCATAGGCCATGCCTCTGAGGGAGCCCACGTACAGGGCGGCGGCGCAGTCCTTTCTGAGTATCATGCTGACAGCCTGGGCGTCATCAAAGCTGCGCCCCAGGCACAGGGCGCCGCAGCCCTTTATAAGCACCGCGTCCCGGCCTTTAAGCGCTTTTTCCAGGGCCTCCGGCACGGGCCTGACACAGCGCAGGCTGACCCCGGCTATCTGGGCCAGGTCGTCCACTATGGGATACAGGGTCTTGCCCCTGGCGCTTATCTCCACCGCCTCGCCGTCGCAGCAGCCCACGATGTACCGGGCCGCGCCCAAGGCGTACACCGCGGCGTGGAGCTTTGCGGCCGCGGGGGCGGAGGCGGGGACGCCGTCTATGGGGTACCAGGTCTTTTCCCCGTCCAACGCCAGCTCAAAGCCGCCGTCTCTAAGGGCGCTGCTGCCCAGCTTGAACGCGGGGGCGGAGCTGTGCGGTATTACCCTTGCGTCATACAGGCTGCGGCACTGCTCCTCCAGACGGCTGGCTATATCAAAGGCCTCCTCATAGCTTTTGCCCAGACACATGGCGCCGTGCCTTGTCATAAGCAGGGACTCAGCCTGGGGGTTTTCGCCTACCGCCTTTGCCACAGCCCGGCGCAGCTTCTTGGTGGAGGGTACGCCGTAGCCCGCGCAGGGTATGCCGTCGGCGCTCTTGCCCTCGGCGCCTACGGCGGTGGCGTAGAACTGATGGGTGTGTATGATGAAGTTCACCGACGGCCTGAGCCCATAGCTGTCGGCGTGGATGCCCTTCTCGCTGGAGGGCTTCACGCTGCCCTCATAGGAGCAGTCAGCGATATTCACCTTTACCAGCTCCTCCGCCCTCATATCCTCATAGCTTCTGCCGGAGGGGGTGATGACGAACTGGGTGTCGGATATCCGGGCGCTGATGTTGCCCCAGGTGCGGGCAACAAGGCCGGTTTCCGACAGTCTGTGCCCCGCCTCAATGATAAGGGCACGGGCCTCGCTCTCGTTGTACATTTTATTCACCCAGCTTGCCGCAGCCAGCGAACACTCTGTCGAAGCGGGCCAGCACGTCGTCTATCATCTCCTCGGTATAGGCGGCGCTGGTGTAGAGCCGGGAACCGGCAAGGGTAACGATGCCCTCGGCCATGTAGGCCGCGCCCATGTGCTCCATCTCCTTCTGGCGCACACCGGTCTCCTTCAGGATGCCGGGCACCTGCCAGAGCTTGCCCCAGTCTATGCAGAAATGCATGGTGCCGGCATTGTCCAGATGACAGATGGAGCCCTGATTAAAGGCCACAAAGGGCAGACCGTGCTTCTTTATAAGCTCCTGCAGGCCCTTGGTGAGCCTGTCGCCCATGCGTCCGGCCACCTCGCAGGCGTTGCGTTTTTCTATCTCGCAAAGGGTGGTGTAGCCCGCCACGCAGGATATGGGAGTAGCCGCCATGGTGCCGCCGCACATGGCCTTGGGCAGCTTCTTGCCGGAGGAGTCCAGCCCGGCCCCAAGATAGGCCATGCAGTCCTTGTGACCGCCTACGCCGCCGGCGCCGGGGTAGCCGCCGGCTATTATCTTGCCGAATATGGTCAGATCCGGGTCAACGCCGAAGAAGCCCTGAGCGCCGCTGGTGCCGATGCGGAAGCCCGTGACCACCTCATCAAAGATAAGCAGGGCGCCGTAACGCTTGGCGAGCTCCGCCGCGCCGGTGACAAATTCCTTGGACACGGGGCGGGTGCCGCTCTCCGGGCCCACCGGCTCCAGATACACCGCGGCGGTGCCGCCGATAAGCTGGTTCTTCTTAAGCTTGCGCTCCAGGTCCTCAAGATCGTTGGGGAAAAACTCATCGGTGTGCTTAAAGACGAAGCCGGGTACGCCCTTGCTCATCATGCCCTTGGTGCCGGGCACACGCATACCGTAGGCCAACTGGTCGGACCAGCCGTGGTAAGCGCCGCCCATCTTCAGGATATTCTTCTTCCCGGTCTTAAGTCTGGCGATACGGGCGGCGCACATACAGGCCTCTGTGCCGGAGCCCAGCATACGGAACTTCTCCACCGAGGGCACCAGCTCGCTTATCTTCTTTGCCAGCTTGTACTCGTACTCATGGAAAAGTCCTGTGGAGGGGCCGCAGGTATCCAGCAGCTCCTTCACGGCGTCCCGCACAACGGGGTCGTTGCTGCCAAGTATGGTGGGGCCGCCGGCCTGGAGCAGATCGTAATACCAGTTGCCGTCGATATCGTAGAGCTTGGCGCCCTCCGCCTTCTCTATCACTATGGGGAAGGGATAGTTGAAGGCCAGATTGTGCTGCACACCGCCGGGTATGATCTCTCTGGCCTGCTCGATCATGGCCTTGGACTTGGCGCACTTCTTGTTGAAGTAATTCTCCACATAGTCCTCAAGCCTGTCCCTGCGCACGGAGTACACCGGCTTTTTTATAAGCTCGTCCAGCTTCTCGGTCACCGCCTGCGCGTCCAGATACTGGTCTATCGCAAATCCGTTATATGCCATATCGTCCATCCTTTCGTTACTCGTGAATTTAAATTCACATCTAGGAACAGGATATCATGCACAGGACGCTTTGTCAAGAATTAACTAATACATCCCCTCCGCCGTACGGTAAGCGGAGGGGATGCGGTGATATTCCGGCCTTACAGGCTCTGGTTGCGGGGCATGGTGTCGTAATGCTTGAGCAGGAAGGGCTCTATCTTGGACAGCAGCTTCATGTCCAGATTAAAGAAATAGACGGTGAAGGTCACCGCGAAGGCGGCGGCCAGGATGCCCAATATCTTCAGGGGCAGCATTTTCAGTTTTGACATGGTTTATCTCCTTTTACCAAGCGTTTTCGTCCGGCAGGAATTCTATGCTGGGGTCGAGAGGCTCCTCCCGCATGACCGTGCGCATATAGGTGCTCAGCTCGTCGCGGATGGCCTGTCTGGTGAATACGCGGGGGTCGCACAGATCGTGGCACACCCATACCAGATGGATGCCCCGCTCTCTGGCCTGCTCCTCGAACTGGCCGTGCATACCGGTCAGAGCCTTGCAGGACATATGCTCCCACATTATGACCATGTCGGCGTTCATCTTCTCGCAGAACTCCCACAGCTCGTCCACCAGCACCTTGTAGCCGCCGTGGGTGCGGTTGCGCATTATCATGTTCTCGTTGAGCCAGG
>CAYSFK010000035.1:0-17464 GCA_964430345.1 uncultured Oscillospiraceae bacterium
GGTCGGCGCCGGCAAGGCCAGCTGCTCGCCGATCACCCCCGCCGCTGAACACGCCCTTGAGAAAGCTCAGGTCGGCCCCGTCCATGTTGCCGTTTCGCAGCAGCGCCTCGTACAGCGTGGGCACCGCGGCCATAAAGTTGCACTTCTGCTTTATCAGGAGCTTGGCGTAGCTGTCCGGCGTGAACCGGGGCACCAGTACACAGCGCCCGCCCTGGCTCAGCATGGAATGTATGCTGACGCCCAGACCGAAGCCGTGGAACATGGGCATGGCGGCCAGCATCTTGTCACCGGGGCAGAACATGGGGTTGGTGGCCACTATCTGCTGGCCCAGTGCGTTAAAGTTCAGGTTGGAGAGCACTATGCCCTTGGTAATGCCGGTGGTGCCGCCGCTGTAGAGTATGACGGCGGGGTCGTTCGCCGATTTCTCCACCTTGTATTTCCAGCGGTACTGCTTGCCGTGGGTCATAAAATCGTTCCAGCGGAGTATGGGAGCGTCGGCGGGGATCTTTCGTATCTTCCGCCCCTCGGTGAGCATATAGCCCGCCCGGATGGGCTTGGACAGAGCGTCCTTTATGCTGGCGATTATCACGTTCGCCAGACTGTCCACGTTCTGGCGTATGGCCTCGAACTTATGGTAGAACTGATCCAGGGTAATGGCGCAAATGCTGCCGGAGGTTTTCAGATAGAATTCTATCTCGTTCTCGCTGGACAGTGGGTGGACCATGTTGCACACGCCGCCCACCAGATTCACCGCGTAGAACATTATCACGGTCTGGGGGCAGTTGGGCATACATATGGTCACTCTGTCGCCGGTGCGGATGCCTATGCCCTTCAGCGCCCGGGCGCAGAGGTTTATCCTCTCGATAAGCTGCTCGTAGGTGGTGGATTTGCCCATAAAATCCAGGGCCACGTTCTTGGGGTACTTTTCCGCTATCCGCTCCAGAGCCTGATACATACTGCCCTGAAAATAGTCCAGATGCGCCGGTACCTCCCCCAGATTCTTTATCCAGGGCGTCCTCACTTCGTTATTCATAGTCCACCTCCTCATTCAGCGGCCGCTCCAGCAGAGCGGGGTTTTGCAGCAGGTACTTGAAAAGCTTTATGCTCTTGGCGTAATAATAGCCGTCGGCCAGCCGCTCGTCTATGGTCAGCCCCAGCTGTACGGTGTCCCGCATCTCATAGCTGCCGTCGTCGTTAAAGACGGGCCGCAGCTTTCTTGCGCCTATTAGGCAGAAGATGGAGCAGGTGCCCCAGTTGGTAAGATGGTGGTAGCCGCTGTTAAGGCCGATGGAGCCCACGTTGGAGAGCACCACGGAGGAATAATAGGGGTCGCTGTCCACCAGGAAGCTGGGGCATATGCCGTGCCTGTCCAGCCAGCATATCACGTGTATGGCGAACTTGGACAGCCAGCGGGGCAGCTTGTTGAGTATGTCCATGGATTCCGATGTGCTGTCGGTTATTTCCTCCTTCCGGGCGGAGCTTATCTGCCTGTACAGGTCGTCGTGGAGGGAGGCCATGGTGCTGTCCTCCTTGCAGCGGAGAAAGGCCAGACCCTCGCCCCCCTCGTCGCTGAACTGCTTTTTGACGATGAAGGCGGCGGAGACCTGGTTGCGCTGGTAGAAGTTCTCGTTGGCGATAAAGCGGTTCATCTTGGGCCGCAGGGTAATGGTCTTGACCAAAGCGTTTACTATAAGGTGGAACATGGTGTATTTGAACACGTCCTCGCCCTTGTTCTTCTCGGCCAGGTACGCGTTGATATTGCTCAGGTCCACAGTTTCCGAGATATATGCCTCGTTGTCGCAGCGGTTGGGGTAGATGACGCCTGTAATAAAGTGCAGCGCGTCCAGCTCTCTGAGCAGCCTTCCGTCTCTCCTGTCGCCTCTGCGTTTTTTCTGCTGCATGGCGTGTCCTCCTGTTATCTTTCTGTATATATCCGTATCAGGACATTATGCAAATTATAATCCCCCGCTATGGGCCTGTCAATAAATATTACAAATTTTTGAATGATATCCTCAACCGCCCATATCCCTGCCGTCCTTGCCCGCCGCTGTCATGGTCTCGGCCAGCATCTCGTTTTTCAGGCTGGACATCAGCAGCTGCACTGCCTTCAGGGCACTTTTCCTGGTCCTGTCGTCCAGCTTTCGCAGGGTTTTCAGGGTGGTGACGGCGTTGTCCAGCCGGTTGGAGGACAGCTCCTTGAGAGTCTGGGCGTTATTCTGGGTGAATATCCGGTATACCGCCTCCACGAAGCCCTCCCGTTCCTCCGGCCCCATCTCCCGAAACCACTGGTCAAGGGAGCTGTCCAGCATACGGCTGGCGTCGGTGAGGCCCTGGGCATACCGGAAGCGCCGGCCCTCCGCCTGCCAGGTGCTGAGGTTATGCTGATTCATGCCGGAGCTGTCGCTGTGCACAACGGTGAAGGGTCTGTCTATGTCAAACAGCAGACCTATCACCGAGAACTGGGGCACAAAGGTGAGTATGCGCCCCCGCACCCGCCTGTAGCCCTCCGAGCCCAATACCCTGTCCTCAAAGCCTGGGCCGTCGAAGTTGTATACAGCGTCTATGCGCCGCTGAGTTTCCTCCGGGCAGAAGGAGGCCGCGTATATAGCCAGATTCCCGCCCTTGGAGTGACCGCATACGGTTATCCGCCCGCAGTCAGGCAGCTCCCGTGCCGACCGTTCCAGATACTCCAGAGCGGAGCTCTGGGCGGGGATGGGGAAGGTGAGCCCCAGGTTCAGGTCCTCCTTCCAGCCCACCAGGGTGTTGTCCGTACCCCGGTAGACCAGACAGCAGCGGCCGTCCCCGGGCAGTACGCACATGGCCGCGAACTGGGTCTGGGTCTGGGCATCAAAATGCCGGGTAAAGGAGTGGAGCCGGGCTCCCCGGTAGCGGGCGCACTGGGACACCAGCCTGCAAAACTCCAGATCCTCATCGTGTACCAGCAGCTCCTCCACGCCGGAGGCCGCCGTCATGTAGGCGCACAGCTCCGTCAGCTCCATGCCCTGCCGCAGCGCCCCTTGGGAAAGCCGCTCAAAGGGCAGATATGCCAGCCACGACAGTATGGCCGCGTCCAGCTCACAGAAGCCGTCATATTCCAGCGGCAGGTCTCCCCGCCATTTTAAGTAATCCGCCAACGGCGCCATATGTAAACCTCCAAAATGATTAGTAGGGGCCGCCCTGTGTGGCGGCCCGCCGGGTAAAAATCCTTCGGGCCGCCACACAGGGCGGCCCCTACGATGTTAAAGCCTTCCC
Source organism: uncultured Oscillospiraceae bacterium (assembly GCA_964430345.1). Taxonomy (GTDB): domain Bacteria; phylum Bacillota; class Clostridia; order Oscillospirales; family Oscillospiraceae; genus Limivicinus. Next base: position 3,253 of record CAYSFK010000035.1, read on the forward strand.
CTTAGGGGAAGGTGCCGCGCAGCGGCGGATGAGGGAACCGGCATCTATTCAGTGTATGCCTCTCCCGTCGTCTACGTCCGCCGCGATATTTACCCGCCCCGCCGCTTCGGCTGCCGGGGCAGGCTGTTGCGCTCCCAGAAAACTCCGTCCTCGAAGCCCTGTATAGCTCTGTCCGTCTCCGCCCGCTCCAGCCGCTGCTCCGCCCACAGACAGTACTGAGGGTCCAGCTCTATGCCCAGCCAGTGCCGACCGAGCTTTTTAGCGGTGACGCTGGCGGTGCCTGAGCCCAGAAAGGGGTCGAGCACCAGCTCGCCCGGTCGGGAGCTGGCCAGTATCAGCTTTGCGTACAGCTTCTCCGGCTTTTGGGTGGGATGGGCGGTGTTTTCCGCCATGGACCAGAAGGGTATGGTGATGTCGTCCCAGAAGTTGCCCGGACAGGTGTCCCGAAAATTACCCTCCGCCGTCTCCAGCCAGTCCTTGGGCTGCCCGTCCTTCCTGTAGGGCGCCAACACCCGCCGCCGCTGCTTTACCGCCTCCAGATTAAAGGTGTAGCTGTCGCTCACCGTGGCGAACCAGATATCCTCCATGCTGTTTTTCCAGTTGGCCCCGGCGCCCCGGCCCTTTTCCCGCTGCCAGCTTATCCTGCTGCGCACAGTGAAAAGCTCCCGCATCACCCGGCCTACCGCCAGACTGGTCTCCCAGTCGCAGCATACGTAAATGGAGCCGGTGTCTTTCAGCAGGGGCTTTGCCATAGTGAGCCAGCGTCTGGTGTAATCCTCGTACTCCTCCGCCCCAAGCTTCGCGAATACGGAGCCGTTGAAGCTTTTGCGCAGGTTATAAGGCGGGTCGGCGATGATAAGGTCGGCGCAGCCCCGGGGCAGCATGGGCAGCACCTGAAAGGCGTCCCCGGTCACCGTCCTGTCCAGAAGCCCGCCTATGTCCTCCACGGCCTCTGTGACGCTGACGCAGCGGCTCAGGTACTCCGCGCCCTGGTCAAGCCCCGTGTCTATAGTGCGGTTGCGCCCCGCCTTTTTCTCAGGCATAGTCTATCCTCCCATTATCACGGCGCCAGAGTCCCCAACAGCAGCGCCCGCTCCGCGTCTCCCGCCATCAGCCGCAGGGTCACCCGCAGCCTCAGCATCTCCGCGTCTCCCACGGCCGTCCGCCGTGCGTACAGGCTCACAGTCCGGCCGGTGCCGATGGCCCGCAGCACCGCGGCGTCGAACTCCTGCCTGTCCTCGTGGTACAGGTTCACCAGGCCGCCCGAGGGCAGCACGAATTCATCCTCCATGCACAGCAGCTCCATGCACTCCCGGTTCACCCGTATCAGCTCGTATTGGCCCGCCCGATATTCCAGCAGGAAGGCCCCGCCGATGAAGCGGTCAAAGAGCCTTGTGTCCATGGATTCCGGGTTCCAGAGCTGCGCTGCGTCCGAATCCGTGACGGAGGGCACTGCCGCGCCGGACACATCCCCCTGCTTCTCCAGTATCAGCGCTTCAAATTCCGCTGCGGGCAGGGGCTTTGCGTAGAGGAAGCCCTGTATGGTGCGGCAGCCGGCGCTCAGCAGGAAATCCGCCTGCTGCATCGTTTCCACGCCCTCGGCGATGACCGGGATGTTCAGCCAGTGGGCCATGCGCAGCACGGAGTTTATTATCATGCCGCCCCGGCCCAGAGCGTCCCTGCCGGTGAAAAAGCGCATATCCAGCTTCAGTATGTCCACAGGCACATCCTTGAGTATGTTCAGGGAGGAGTAGCCGCTGCCGAAGTCGTCCATCTCTATGAGGAAGCCGAAGTCGTGGAGCTGCTCCACCACCTCTATAAGCCGCTCCGTGTCCTCCGAGAACAGACTCTCGGTTATCTCCAGCCGGAACAGCTCCATGGGTATCCTGTATTTCTCTATTATAGCCAGCAGCTTTCCCCGCAGCTCGGGATCGCTTATATCCTCTCTGGAGACATTTACCGAGATGGGTACGGCTTCGTTGCCGCCGTCCAGCCAGGCTCTCAGGTGCTGGGCCGTGCGTTCCCATATATAGCTGTCCAGCTTGGTGATAAAGCCGTTCTTCTCAAATACCGGGATAAACACGGCCGGGGAGATGACTCCCTCCTTGGGATCCAGCCAGCGGGCCAGCGCCTCCGCCCCCACCACCTTGCCGGTGGAGTGGTCGAACTGGGGCTGGATGTATACGTCGAAGTGCCCTTTGGCAAGGGCCTCCTCCATTCGGTCGCTGATGTTTTTTTCCAGCAGGGCCTGGGCGTTCATGCTCTCGTCAAACAGAGCCAGACAGGCGCCGTATCTGCCCTTGATGCTGTCCTTGGCCACGGAGGCGCAGTCCAGCATGGTGTCCGTTGGTATACAGGGCTCGTTTATCAGGTAGGCCCCGGCGCGGGAGCTGAGCGCCGCTTTCAAGGGATAATCCGTAAAGAAGTCCCGCACTATGGCGGACACTCTTTCCAGTACCCCCGGCGTGTTGGGCAGCAGTATGGCGAATACGTCGTTGCCCAGCCGTCCCGCGAAGCTGCCCACCCCGTCGGCGTGGCGGCGCAGCTCTTCCGCGCTGTATTGGAGCAGCCTGTCCCCCTCGGCTCTGCCGAACCTGTCGTTTAGCAGCCGGAAGTTGTTGATGTCGCAGCACAGCAGGAAGAAGGAGCTGGGCGGCTTTTCCCGTACCGCGTCCCCCACCAGCTTCAGGAAGGCCCCCCGGTTATACAGGCCCGTAAGACTGTCGTGCTCCGCTTGGAAGCGCAGCCGCTCCCCCGACAGCACATTCTCGTTCACGTCCGCGAAGGTCAGCACAACGCGGCTGGTAAGATTGATCTCGCTGATCCGCTTGAAGGCGTTCACGGTGAACCAGTGCCGGGTTTTCTCCGGGGTCTTAAGCAGCACGTCCATGGTGGCCTGCCGCTGGCTCCGGTCGAAGGCCAGGTCGTGTACCATTGTCTGCATGGCCTTCACGTCCATGGCGTCCGCCACCATGTCCGACAGCAGTATCTGCCACAGGGGCCGCCCGTCGTAGCGGCCGTACAGGTGCTCGGAGATATCCGGGTCATAGCTGAACTGTCCGGCCAGCCAGTCGTACTCCACCACCACCGTGCCGGTGTTTTCAAAGACCGTGCGGTATTTGGAGCCCTCGCCGCTCTGCAGCTGCAGCTGGGCGTTCTGGGCTCTCAGCCTGTCGTTCTCCGTAATGCCCAGGGCGGTGCTCATGCGTATGCGCAGCAGCTCCGGCTCCAGCGGCTCCAGCAGGAATTCACAGGCGCCGTGATGAACGGCCTCCAGCCCCTTCTGTCTGTCTCCTGCGCCGCACAGGGCTATCACCGGCACCGCCTTTACGCCCTCGGTGCGCTTCATCCTGTCCAGCAGCGCAAGGCTGTCCAGCTCCGGTATGTCGAAGCGCAGCAGCACCGCCGCCAGAGATACGCCGTAGCGGTGCAGCCGCACGAAGGTCCCGCGCTCGTCGGAGCTGGTCTCTATGATATAGCTGTCCCGGAACATAGCCTCCAGCATAGTCTCCAGCTCTCCGTCGCTGCCCACGATAAGTATTCGCCGCTTGGCCGTCCTTTTCCTGTCGGCGGCGTCCTGAGGCGGGGGAGCGGCTGCGGGCAGCGCGGTCTGGGCTACGCCGCCGTAGAAGGAGAAGCTGTCCCTGCCGCTCTCCTTGGCGGTGAACAGCGCCGCGTCCACGTTGTGGTACAGGGTCTTGAAATCCCTGCCGGACTCCGGGAACAGGGCTATGCCCATGCTGGCCGAGATATGTATATCCAGACTGAAGGCCTTGCGCAGCAGAGCCTGTATCTGCACGGCCTTTTTCTCCACCACTGCCTCGTTGGGGATATTTCGCAGACAGATAAGGAACTCGTCCCCGCCCAGTCGGCCCAGCAGGTCCTCGCCCCGAACGGCCCTGCGCAGGGATTCCGCCATATCCGCCAGAGCCTGATCCCCGGCCATATGCCCGAAGGTGTCGTTGAGCTGTTTAAAGCCGTCTATGTCCACCAGTATAAGGGCGTGTCGGCAGTCGGGCATCTCCTGCAGCAGCCTGTCAAAGCGCTCGGTAAAGGAGGCGCGGTTGAGCACCCCGGTAATGGGGTCCAGCTCCGCCCGGCTTTTGGCCGCCTGCTCCCTGCGCTTGAGGGCGTCTATGTCCTCGTACATCAGAAAGACCTCCACCTCGTCGGAGTCCGGATACTGCACCGTTTCCACCGACACCTTCAGCCATCTGTACTTGCCCTCCGCCAGCCGCTCCCTGTACTCCATGGAGCAGGCGCTCTCGCCACGGTAGTGCTTTTCCAGCAGGCTTTCGGCGTTGAGCAGCTCCACATAGGCGTCAAAATCGTCCAGATGCACGAAGCGCCCGGCGTACTCCCTTGTGCGCCCGTTGAAGCTTTTTATTCTGGGTGAGAACTGCACCGTCAACAGTGTGCCCTCCATGCTGTTGAAGGAGGCGCTTTTGGACAGATTGCAGCGAAACAGGGTGTAGGAGCTCTCGTCCCTCTGGCGTATGGACTGCTGCCATTTCACGTAGAAGAAATCCTTTTCCCGCTGCTCCGTCTCGTCCTTGTATACGATAATGGCCTGGCTGGGCTGACCCTCCCCGTCCAGTACGAAGGAGGCGTCCTTGCGAAACCAGCGGAAGCTGCCGTCGGGCAGCCGCAGGGATGCGTGAAGCACGCCGGCCCTGCCCTGCCGCAGCCCCTCGTAAAAGCCGCGAAATTCCTCCACCGACTCCGGCGCCACCAGCCCCGCGTCGATAAAGACCTGGGGCACGTTTTCTATCACCGAGCCGAAGCCCTGTCTGAACAGTATATCACTGCTGTTGAAATATACACCCGCCTTCAGATCGTAGCGGGCCACAACTATGCCGCCTGCGCTGATGGCCGCCCGGTTTTCGATATCGCTGTCCCGCAGCCTGTCCCGCTCCTGCTTGAGCAAGGCGGTATTTTTGCTTTTCAGAGACAGTATGTATATAAAGGACACGGCCACCGCCAGAAATACCAGGGCGAACAGAGCCACGTTCTGCCGGGTGATGCGTCCGGCGTCCGCGTCCACCACGGCGGCGGGCAGGAAGGTGAACAGTGCCCAGCGCTCGCCGGTGGCGGAGTTCACGTCCAGAGGCGTCCATACCCCATAGCGTCTGCCGCTGTCGGTCATGTAGGCGAAGGAGCCGCTCTCTCCGGCCTTGACAGCCTTGCGTATCTCCGCTGCGGACATACTGCCGTCCAGGTCCACGGAGCTGAGAAAAACGAAAACATTGGAGCCCCGCAGCTCGCTGTTGGGGTTGCGGTTGCCCACCATCACGGCGCCGTCCTCCCGGCAGGCCAGGGAATAGGCCTCTCCGCCGTATACCTGGGGCTTTATCAGCTCCTCCACGGTTTCTGCGGAGTAGCTGCCGTGTACCACACCGGCCACCTGCCCCTGGAATACGAAGGGCACCGCCAGCACGAACAGCGGCGGCTCGCCGCTGACCGGGGTGTCGATGCGCTGCACCGTCCAGTTGCCGTCCATGGCCGTCTGGAAATACTCCCGTCTTGATATGTCCGCCAGCCTGCCGTCGTCGGAGTAACACACCCCCGCCGTCGTGGTGAAGCACACATGGCCGAAGGAGGTGCCGGTGCTCAGCGCTCTCAGGTCCCGCAGTATGGCGTCCACAGCGCCGGGCTCGTTGCGGGCCAGCGCCTTGGCCACAGTGTTCAGCACATCCGCCTGGGTGTTCAGCGTGGTCTGCAGGGCCTCGGCGCGAATAGCGGCGGAGGAGCGCAGACTCTCCATGGAGCGGGCGTCGGCGTCGGAGCGGGCGAAGAAGGCGTTGGCCACCAGAGCCAGTATGATGAAAAAGAGGGACGCAGCGGGTATCAGCAGGGAGAAACGGGAGACCCGTCCTGCTTCGGCGGGCTCCGGCGCTGTTCTGTTCTGCCGACTGTCTTTTGTCATAACCGCTCCTTTCGCCGCATCCTTGGCTTTCCTGACGACTGTGCCTGATCATACCCCAACAATTTACATTATAATGAAATACCCGCAGTAAATCAATCAATAACATCGGATTTGCTGTAAATATTCCAAACCCCGGCAGTTCTTGACTAATCCGCGGTTTCACGCTATTATGTAATCATGAAACTGTGAAAGCGGGTACTGTGTATGGACTATGCAATAGGCGCCGTGGCGGGGCTCATATGGGGCGGGCTGTGCGCCCTGCTCAACTGCTTCCTCAGCCTTCGGGCCATCAGGAAAAACTCTGAGAAGGCCATCCTTGGCGCAAACGCCCTCCGGGTGGTGGTGGATATCGCGGCGCTGGGCTCCCTGTTCCTTCTCAGGAACTATTTGCCCTTTAACGCCATGGTAGCCCTGGTGGGGACGGCGGCGTCCCTTTCCGTAATCACCATCATCTTCGCCTTCAAGGTGGCGTCCGGCAAAATAAAGTAGGACTGCCGGCTGTCAAAGTTCCGGGCCTGTACTCGATGTACAGGCCCGATTTTTTGTTATTCCGCTTTCTTGCTTTTGAAAATCAAAAGCTTGCTGAACACATAGTTCAGTATGGTCACCAGCACCGCGGCAATGAATATCTTGGCTATCCAGTAATCCATGTGCAGCAGGTTCACCGTCACCGTCATTATCACCAGCTCCAACGCCCAGGTTGACAGGCGGGAGGCGGCGAAGCCCAGGAACTCCTTGAGTATGTGGGGGTTGCTGCTTTGAAACACCCATCTGCGGTTCAGGGGATAGGCGAAGCATACTCCGGCCACCCAGCCTATGGTGTTTATGATGTTGTTCTCCAATGTCACCGTGGGATCCAGGAAGAACTTGGCCAGCCAGCAGGCGAACCAGGAGAACACGGTGGTCATCACGCCCACTATGAGGTAGACGATTATCTCACGGTATTTCACACACAGGGCTTTAATCTTTTCAATCATGCTGCTGCTGTTCCTTTCCACAGGTCTGCGAGATTATATATCTGGGCCTGCCCTTTATCTCGTCGTATATCCTTGCGATGTAGTAGCCGATTATGCCCAGACTTATCATTATCACGGAGCTTGCGAAGGTCAGCAGCAGTATCACCGTTGTAAAGCCGCCCAGGGCCTGCCCGGATATCTTCTGCACCAGCGCGATGACCGCCAGCACTATCGACACCGCCAGCATGATGAAGCCCAGCACTGTCACTATGTGTAGCGGCGCCGAGGAGAAGGAGCTTATGTTGGTCAGGGCGTATTTGATAAGCGCGCGAGTGGACCACTTGCTCTCCCCCTGGGTGCGCTCCCGCACACAGTAGCTGACCTCGGCCTTCTTAAAGCCCACCCAGTAGGACAGGGCCCGGAAAAACACATTGCGCTCCGGCAGCTTGTTGAGAGTGTCCACCACCTTGCGGTCCAGCAGCTTAAAGTCGGAGGAGGAGGACATATCCATGCCGGTGGCCCTGCTGATAAGCCCGTAGAAGCCCTTGGCGGCCATACGGTGGAAGCCGCTCTCGCTGCCCCTGTCCTCCTTGACGCCCTCAATGACCTCATAGCCCTGCTCCCATAGCCTGTACATCTCCGCTATCTTCTCCGGCGGATGCTGCAGGTCGCAGTCTATCACAACGCAGCAGTCGCCTGCCGCTTTCTCGAGCCCCGCGAACATGGCCGCCTCCTTGCCGAAGTTCCGGCTGAAGTGGAGCCCGGTCACCCGGGGGTTTTGGGCTGAGGCCTCGGTGATGCGCTGCCAGGTTTTGTCCCGGGAGCCGTCATCCACGAACAGCAGCTCGTAGTCTATGCTCTCCCGCTCCATGGCGGCGGCCAGCTGCTCCACCGCGGCGGGTATCATGTTTTCCTCGTTGTATGAGGGGACGATTATCGATATCATTGCTCTGACCTCACTGATAGAATACGTAGGTTGCGGAAAGCCCGTTCTGGTACAGCAGCTCCGCCCTGTCGAAATCGGTCTGCGCCGCTGTCAGCGCGATTATCTCCTCCGGGTCGTAGCCGCTGGACCAATACTCGCTTATGTCGATGTAGCCCACCAGCACTCCGGCGTCCCCGGCGTAGTCCGCCGCCTGGGCGCAGTGCTCCTTGTCGGTGACGTATACCCGGTCAAACAGCATCAGCTGCTCCAGGTCCTGAGTCATAGGCTCAAAGTGGTTGTCGGTAAAGTAGACGCAGGGCGCATCGGCGTAGTGCGCAAGCAGGGCGTTATAGTCGCTGTACTCCGGGTACAGGTACTGGGGCGGAGCGCTCCGGGCTACCCACAGCGCCAGCGCCGCCAGCACCAGCAGCGCGGCCTTTCTCAGACTGCCCTCGCCCAGCTCCCACAGGGCCGCGTCAATAAGGTGCAGCGCCAGACATACCGCCAGCACGAATATGGGCGTGATGTTATAGATGTACCGCTGGTCGGCCACCGGGGATATGACCGCCACCAGCGCGAAGGTCACGAAGGCGGGGACGATTATCACCAGGCTGTCCGTCTTGAGCAGCCCCAGCCTGCCCGCCAGCCGCAGCTTCCGCCAAAGCAGAATTATCGCCAAAAGGGCCAGCAGTCCCGCAATAATGGCGGCCTTCAGTCCGTGGCGGGCCTCGGCGAAGAAGTAGCCCAGCCGGTAGGGGTACTGGGAAAGGTTGCTCAGGTTCTCCACGGCGCTGCCGCCGGACACCAGCTTGTCGGCAAAAAGCTGGCTGAAGCAGGCCGGAAAGACCGCCGCCATCAGCGCCACCCCGGCAAAGGCGCAGGGCACGAACCATAAAAGTTCCCGCCCCCGCTTTTTCAGCAGCAGGTACAGCACCGCCCCGGCGCAGAGGAAAAAGGCGTAGAACACGAAGTAGTACTGGGTCATAAGCCCCAGGAAGATGGATACCCCCGTCAGAATGCAGGTTTTCTTTGAGAAGCCCTCCAGCAGTGAAGCTATGCACAGGGCCAGACACAAGGTGAACAGCGTCATCAGCACGTACATACGTATCATCAGCATTGTGGAGAGGCCCAGCCCGCTGAGCCCGTACAGTATCACCGCCGCCGCGGCGATCTCCCGCCGGGAGAACAGCTTCATTGCCAGCCTGTAGAGGGCGATAAGCGCCAGCATATATATCACATAATCCAGAATAAGCCCCGTCCATTTGCTGAATACCGGCCCCGCCAGCAGCGACACGGCGTTAAACAGCCAGTAGTACAGCGGCGGGTGTACGTCCCGCGCCTGATTATAGTACACCGAGCCGGGAGCCAGGCCCTCGCCGTCCGTAACGGTCACGTAGTCCAGAAGCTCCTGCCGGGTGAAGGTCTTGCCTGTCATGTCTCCGCCCTTGATATCGCTGAGGTAGGGGGCGTATTGACTGTTGGAGAGGCCGTAGGTGTATATCTCGTCAATGAACATCCCGGATTTTCTCACGCTGAACAGCAGGCATACCCCGGTGACGATTATGAACATAAGCGCCGCAGCCCAATACTGCCTGAATATCCGCCTCATAGTGCTCTCATCCTTTTCAATCCGAATCTGCTGATTTTAACAGTATACCCCCTCCCGCCCTTTTGCGCAATATATTAATTTCCAGCCCTTAAAGCCTTCCCCTAAAGGGGAAGGTGCCGCGGCGCAAAGCGCCGTGACGGATGAGGGAACCGGCAGCTATTCAGCAGCAGCGATCTCCCGTCACATTCCAGAGGGAAATCCAAAGGGGAACCGCGCACGGTTCCCCTTTGGTTGTTTCAAGGCTGGGGTTAAATAAGGGGAAGGGAAAACGAGATCCCTTCCCCTTGCTTCATTCTTTGATGCTTTCTCCCCATAGAGAAAGTATGCCTCCGACGGGCTTTCCGTCTTACTCCTTGGGCTCCTCACCGGCGCCCTCGCTCTCGGTGGCGTCCACCACGTCCTCAAACTGGCAGACCTCCACCTCCACATCGGGCTCGGCTTCGCCGCTTTCGGACTCGTAGGCGGCCTTCATGTCCTGTATCTCCTGCTCCTTGGCGGCTATGCGGGCGGTTATCTCCTCCGCCTGGGCGAAGAGGGGCGCGAAGAAGCCGTCGGCATTGCCTCTGGCCTGCTCGAAGTAGAGCCGGCCTATCTCCGTGTATACCCTTTTCAGCTCCTCGCTGTCGCCGTTCATCTCGATGGCCAGCTTTGCTATGCGGCCGAAGGACTTGGCCCGGCTGGCGCCCTGCTCGTAGATTTCCCTGACGGAGCCGCTCTCCGCCACGTCCTTTACCTTGTCTATGATGGTGTTCAATGTGCCTGTAATAATGTCCTTATAGTCTGCCATGTTCTTTACCTCCACATATTATTGTTCTTTGTTTTCTTCCGTTTCATCTTCCGCCTGAGCCGCCCGCTCCGCTTCCACCCGGTTGACGTACAGCCGCTCCGGGCTTCGGGGCCTGCGGGACTGGACTATGAGTATCGTCAGGCTTATAAGCACAAGCGCAATGGAAAGCGCCTGAGAAACGCGGATACCCGTTTCGCCTATGTAGAGGCTGTCCGTGCGCAGACCCTCTATCCAGGCGCGGCCGATGCCGTACAGGAAAAAGTATATCACCATAAGCTGCCCGTCGAAGCTGCGCTTACCCTTTTTCTCGAATACCCGCAGGAATATGAAAATGCCCAGATTCCACAGGGATTCGTAGAGAAAGGTGGGGTGTACGTATATGGTGGTGCCGTCGGGCGCGGTGAGGCCCATGCGGCAGAATATCTCCGTCTCCGCGCCGAAGGCTTCCCGGTTCATGAAGTTGCCCCAGCGCCCCAGTATCTGACCTATAAGCAGGCCGAATACCAGAAGGTCCAGAAAGGCGCCTAAGGGTATCTTCTTTTTCCGGCATATCACCCAGGCGGTCAGCACTCCGGCGATGACCCCGCCGTAAATGGCAAGGCCGCCCTCCCACACCTTGATTATCCGCGCCGGCTCCGCCAGATACTCCGGCAGCCGGAACAAAACGAAATACAACCTGGCCCCAACGATAGACAGGGGAATGAGCCAGATGAGCACGTCGTACACGTCGTCAGGCTCTATGCCGAAGCGGCGGCTGTTTTTGGAGCAGTACAGTATGCCCAGCAGAAAGCCCAGCCCTATGAGCATCCCGTAGAAATAGATGTTCCTGCCGAACACCGTGATGTACGAGGGCGGGTCAAGGCTGAAGTTGCCCAACCCCGGAAAGCTTATAACGGACTCCCTCTGTATGGTCTGCATCAAAAGGTTAAACATCCTTATCCTTTCCCGGCTTCACCACCGCCAGGGCGAGCCTGTCGGCGGCCAGATTCTCCGTGATAAAGTCCTCGCACTCCTCTTTGGTGACGCTCTCCAGTATCTCCACGGAGTCGAAGGCGCAGTAGCCCTCAAAGGCACTCATGGCCATAGTCACGCACACGTTGTCGAAATCCTCCAGCCCGCGCAGCCTTGCGCCCAGGGACGCCCGCTTTGCCCGCAGGAAGCTGTCCCCGTCCAGCCCCTCGCGGGCTATCCGGGTCACCTCCGAGCTCAGCGCCTTCAGCACGGCCTTTGGCTTCAGACTCTCCCCGCCCAGCAGCACCGTGGCCGTCCCGGCGGAGAAATCCACCTCATAGTCGAAGTCCTGGTTCAGTGTGCCCTCGGCGTAAAGCTTGGTGTAGAAGGGCGAGGAGGCCCCCGCCAGTATGCGCATGGCCAACTGGGACACCAGATGCTGCCGCAGCAGAGCGGCGCCCTCGGTCTCCGCCTTCAGCTTGGCCCCGATGTAGAACAGCGGCGCGGCCACTTCCATTTTTCTGGAGTGCTCCATCCCGGCGGGCAGTTCGTCCTCCGGCTCCCCCAGCTCCGCTTTGGGTACCGGGGCCGGACTCTCCGGCAGCTCCTCCCGGGCGATGCGCTCTATAAGCTCCGGGTCGATATCACCCTCCACGCACAGCACCATGTTGGAGGGCGCGTAAAAGGCGCTGTGGCAGTCGTACAGGGTCTGGGCCGTTATTTCGGCTATGCTCTCCACCGTGCCCGCCACTCTCTCCCGCACCGGGTGCCGGGCGTACAGCAGCTTCATCAGATCGTAGTACAGCACCACGCCGGGGTTATCCTCGCCCATGCGTATCTCCTGGGCGATTATGCCCTGCTCCTTTTGCACTGTCTCCTCCGTGAAATATGGGGTGGACACAAAATGCAGCAGCATCCGCAGATTTTCCTCAAAGCCGTCGGTGCACTGGAAGTAATAGGCCGTCACGCCGGAGGAGGTAAAGGCGTTGGGGTTAGCGCCGTTCTGGGATAGGATATTCAGCGTGTTGTCGCCGTTGGGCAGGTCGAACATCTTGTGCTCCAGGAAGTGTGCCACCCCTGCGGGCGTGTCCTTCAGCTCCCCGTTCAGCTGAAAGCGCCGGTGGGCGCCGCCGTAGTTTGTGGCAAATACGGCGTAGCTGGCGGCAAAGCCGGGCTTGGGTATCACCATCAGCCTCAGCCCGTTGGGCAAAACGGCGCTCACCAGCTTTTCGCCTATCTTCGGGTATTCCTTAATCTGCATCTTCAGCCTCCCCGTCGCCGCTGAGGAAATATATCAGGTCACATTCCACGCTGTTGGCGATATCCATTACGTCCTGCTTGCTCACGTCCTCTGTCAGCGCCGCCAGCTCCATAGGCCCGTAGTCCAGACCCTCCAGCGCCTGACCCAGCCAGAAGCCCTCCAGCTCGCCCTGACTGTCCATGGCGGAGCGCAGATCCGAGGCCACGCCCCGTTTAGCGGCGCGCAGCTCATCCTCGCTTATCTCGCCCCGCTTCACGCTCTCCAGCTGGGCGAATATCTCGTCTCTGGCCTGCTGGAATTTGTCGAACTCAATGCCCGACTGCACCAGCATCAGCCCCTTCTGGATATAAATGGATGAGCTGGCGTAGTAGCACAGGGACAGCTTTTCCCGCACGTTCATAAACAGCTTGGAGGTGGTGCCGCTGCCGAAAACGCAGTTGAATACGTGGAGCGCCGCAATGTCCGGCTCCTCCATGCACTGGCCCAGCCTGAAGCCCATCACCAGCTTTCCCTGGCTCACGTCCATGCGCTCCTCCACGAAGCGGGTCTGCTCCTCCAGAGCGTTCATGCGCACGTCGGTGCCTATCTCGTAGTCTATCTCACCTCTGGGCAGGGTGGACAGCGCGTCTCTCAAGGCGGCGGACACCTGCTCGTTTGCGCTTTTTCCGCAGTAGAACAGCTCCACGGGGCTGGTCTGCAGCAGATTGCGGTAGTGCCGGGTCAGCTTTTTATAGTTTATGCTCTCGCAGTCCTCGGCGCTGCCGTAGCGGCCCACGGCGAAATCCTCGCAGCAGCACATCTCCTCAACGCAGCGGTGCACGGAGTAAAAGCGCTTGTCGTTTATCTGGCTGCGGATAAGGTCTGCCAGCTTTTCCTTCTCGCTGTCCACATAGTCCGGCAGCAGCAGCCCGCCCCTTGTGGCGGGGGACAGCAAAAGCTGCCCCATCAGCGCCGCCGCTTCGCCCAGCAGCGGCTCCCCACCCGGCAGGTAGTCCTGCTCCGGGAAGCTGCTGTAAAAGCCCACGCACTGTATCTCGCCTATGCGCCGCACCACCGGCTCTATGGCCGTGCCGTAGAGCTCGTCCATGCGCATGGCCAGCTGCTCCATATCCCCGTAGCGGGTGGTGCCCCGGCGCAGCACGAAGGGTATCAGGGCGTTCATGGAGGCGCTCTCTCTTTTCAGCTGGGTCAGCAGCGTCAGGGACAGGCAGGCGGTCTTGAACTTATCCGAGCGCAAATGGCTCAGAAAAACGCCGGGCATGAGTTCAGTCCTTGTATACTCCATGTGAACACCCCATTCTTCTTATAATTTATGCCATTATACCATAGACGCGATGAAAATGGTAGTCTTTCAGACTGTCATTATCCTATTTCTCCGCCCTCATACTCCTGGCCGTCCGCCTTGATGCCGTCTCTGGAATACTCCAGCCTGTGGACTGTGCCTCGCCTGTCCGTCCATAGTACGGCGCAGGGCGCGGGGGCGGAGCTTGGCGGCTGCTTTATGCTCAGTCTGCCGCCTTTCAGGCTTAGCCCCAGCATACATTGGGTCACTGCCCTGAAGTACCATCCGGCGGAGCCGGTGTACCAGCTCCAGCCCGCCGTACCCTCCCGGCCCTTGGCGGCGCACACGTCCGCCGCCAGCACGAAGGGCTCCGCGCCGTAGCGCCCCGGCTCCCGGTTTTCCGGCAGCAGCATTTGCAGCAGCTCCGTTCCCTCCGGGGCCATGCCCCGGCAAAAGCAGGCCATGGCCAGCCATATGGCCCCGTGGGTGTACTGGCCGCCGTTTTCCCGGAAGCC
>CAYSFK010000036.1:0-17341 GCA_964430345.1 uncultured Oscillospiraceae bacterium
GGGATGACGGTCTCAAAGCCGTGCATCTCGGCGGAATTCTGATACTGGATGATGCAGCGCCGCTCATAGTTGTACTCCCAGATGCTCACACCGCTGCTTTCAAGAGCTATATCCGCCAGATGCTCGGCCATGCGCTCCTGGGTGACGTCGTAATAGCTGACATAGATATTGACGGAGCCGTCGGCCTGGGGGATGGCGCTGCCCCGCATACGCATCCAGATATACTTGCCCAGCTTGGGGTTCAGGGAGCGGTAGGTGGTGTCTATCTCATGGGTCTCGTTGAGGCCCCGCAGCACCTCGCGGCGGAGCCGCTCCATATCGTCGGGGTGGGCGTGGGTATAGTCCAGGCCGTTTACCCCGGAAAGATACTCCTCCGCGTCCTCGCCCAGCATCTGGCGGAACTGCTGATTGACCAGCACCGGGCGGAAATTGCCGTTTTCCAGACGGTACATACAGATGCCGCAGGGGACGGTGTGGATGATATCCGAAAGCTGCTGCTCCGCCAGCAGGGAGGCTCTTGCCGCTTTTTTCTGCGCCGCACGACGCACAACGAAGAACATCACCGCCACCACGGAGACAAGCAGCAGACTGCCCAGGATGATATGCGCTCTGTACTCATAATACAGGTCCAGCATGGAAGGCTGGTAGGGGTGCTTGATGGTGAAGTCCATCATGATGCGGTTGCGCTCGTTCTCGGTGATCTGGCCAAGGCCCTTGTCGATAAGGGCCACCAGCTCCGTCTTTTCATCGGCGCTGCCCGCCAGGCCAATGGCCACATCCATGGAATACACCGCCGCTATCTCCAGTCCCTTGTAGTACGGATTTTGCAGCATATAGTTCATGCAGGTGCGCATATAAGGGGTGGCGTCGGCCTCGCCGCTCTTGACCGCCAGCAGGCACTGCTCCTGAGTGTCATACCGGGCCACTTGATGGGAGGGGAACATGGCATCCACATACTGCCGGGCCATGGCGAAGGAGCCCATCACCGCAATAGTCCGGGTCTCCGGCGCGCTGGTGAAGTCCTCTCCCTGCCGCCCCACCATCACCAGAGTATCGCGGGCAAGGTCGTCGGATATGACCAGCTCCTTATCGGCCAGGTTGCCGGGAGCCTTGAGGATGCCCGCCACCAGCTCCTGCGTACCCGCCTTGACCTGCTCCGGCGGCGAGCCGCGCAGCATATCTATCCAGATATACTCAATACGCAGGCCGGTATAGGCGGCGGCGGTATTGAGCATCTCGATGATGATGCCCTCGTAGGCGCAGGTATCCTCGTTATAGTAGCACAGCGGCGCATAGCTGGGGATGACCCCTATCCTGACAGGCGAGGCTTTCGATGCCTCAACCAGCTCAAGCTCCTGCGCCGTCAACGAGAGTTTTGGGGAGGGGGCGGCGTCTTGGGCAGATGCGTATACCGGCAGCAGGGCCGTCAGCACAAGCACGGCAAGCAGGGCGGATATGCGTCTTTTCATGTTGAACCTCTCCTCTGTATGCTCCTGGGGCCGCCGCATCCTACGCGGGCGGCTTCTGGTATGTCTGCTCCCTATTTTCCGGCTATTTTTCTGAGAGCTCCGAAAAGCTCCCCGGTCTCTATGGGCTTGCTCAAATGCCCGGTCATGCCCGCCGAAAGAGAGGCAGCCACGTCCTCGGCAAAGGCGTTGGCGGTCATGGCCAGAATGGGGACGGAGGCGGCGTTTGGTCTGCCGCAGGCGCGTATCTCCCTGGTGGCCGCGTAGCCGTCCATCACGGGCATCTGCACATCCATGAGTATGGCGTCGAAGTCGTCGCCGTTTTCAAGGAAGGCGTCCACGGCCTCCCGCCCGTTTCGGGCCACCTGGGCGGTGACCCCCGCAAGGCCGAGAATATCCAGAGCCACCTCCACGTTCATCTCGTTATCCTCCGCCAGAAGCACACGCATACCGCTGAGGTCGGGTATTTCATCCTCGCTGTTGGAGACGGGCTCATACTTGCCGTAGGTGGAGACCAGCAGGTCGAACAGGGTGGACTGGAACAGGGGCTTGGAGATTATCTTAGCCGCGCCCGCAGCCAGCGCCTCATCCCTGAACTCCGTGATATCATAGGCGGTGGCGATGATGATGGGCACCTCCGGGTCGCACTCCCGGTGGATTATCTTGGTGGTCTCCACACCGTCCAGCCCCGGCATATTCCAGTCGATTATGCACAGGTCAAAGCGCTCCGGCGTGTTCTTGCGCAGGGTCACAAGGCGCACGGCCTCCTGACCGCTGGAGGCGGATTCCGTCTGTGTGCCGCAGCGGCTCAGCAGGGCCCGGACATAGTCGCATTCGTTATCCATGTCGTCCACCACCAGCACGCGCAGCCGGGAGATATCCTTGGGCAGGGGCTTGGGCGGGGCATCCTCGACGCGGCCGAAGGGCAGGGTCACAGAGAAGCGGCTGCCCTCGCCCTGACGGCTGTCCACCTCTATACTGCCGCCCATCATGTCCACCAGATTCTTGGTGATGGACATTCCCAGGCCTGTGCCGCCGTAGTTCCGGGCGGTCAGGGCGCTCTCCTGCTCGAAGGGGGAGAACAGACGGTTCATATATTCCCGGGACATACCTATACCCGTGTCCTTAACTGTAAAGCTGATGAACACCTGCTGAGAGGAAAGCCCGGTTTGGGTCACCGTAAGGCTCACCTCGCCGCCGGAAGCCGTGAACTTCACGGCGTTGGACATCAAATTCATGAGTATCTGGCCAAGGCGCAAAGAGTCGCCCACGACCCACTCCTCCGTCAGCCCGTCCACTGCGGCCCGGTACTTGACGCCCTTCTGCTTGGCCTGCTGATAGAACATGGCCGTGACGCCGGAGAGCTGTTCCTTCAAATCGAAGCGCTCCTTTGCCAGCTTTATCTTGCCGGCCTCCATGGAGGAGATGTCCAGCACGTCGTTTATCACCGAAAGCAGATGCCGGGCCGCAACTCCGGCGGAGTCGATGCAGTGGAGCACCTTTTCCCTGTTGTCGATGGAGCTGGCGGCGATGGTCATATAGCCTATCATGGCGTTCAGCGGCGTACGTATCTCATGGCTCATGCTGGAGAGAAAGGCGCTTTTGGAGCGGGAGGCGATGTTGGCGGCGTCCAGAGCCTGAAGCAGCGCGTCATGGTGCTCCTGCCGCTCCCGGCGGAGCTCGTCCACATCCTTGATAAGCAGCATGGCGCCGCAGGGGTGCTCCGCGTCCACGGGAATGGACTTCAGGAAGAAGCTGCACCAGTGGTATTCGCCGTTATCCATCCTCATGCGGCACTCCGCGTAACGCTCCGCATCACCGGACTCCACCAGCTTACGCACGGCGTCGGCATTGAATACCCTGCGGCATTCCTCTATATCGTCGGGATGAATACTGTCTAAATCGAAAGCGCTGAAGTCGCCGCGCTCCTCTATCTCCACCTTGCCGTTTCGCTTTATGTACTGGCGGCGGCTGTGCCTGTCCAGGTCCACCTCCAGCACCTTCCAGTACATATCGCAGAGATAGCCGATGTACCGCTCCATGCGCCGACTGCGCTGTAATTCTTTCTGTGCCCGACGGTTTTTATCGGCAAGGAGCAGCGCCACAACAATGATAGTGATGAGCAATACGGCCAGCCCGGAGGCCACAAGGGGGTTTTGATAAACAAATCCTTTCAATGAGAAAGCGCGGTCCGGGTATTGCGTATCTTTGATGACAATGGCGGATATGGAATCCTCCGACAGACTTCCGACAGCTTTGTTCAGCGCGGAAAGCAGCAGATAGTCCTCGTCAGCACTGACGGCATACACGAAGGCTCTGTCGTACTGCGGCAGCATGAGATACTGGAGGCTGCCTGTAACATCGGAAAGGCTCAGCCACTGTGCGCAATAATAGGGCATATACGAGCCGTCAGCTTTTCCGTTTTTTACTCTTTCGGCGCAGTCGGCAAGAGTCAGGCAACGGGCCTCATCAATGGATTTTTCTTCAAAAAGGCCGGTATAATAGGCTTCGTTGAGCACACTCGTCTCAGTGCGCGCCAGGCTCATAATATCGCCGCTGCTTGATTTGCCGGTGAGGGCGGCCATCGGCGCGGTGTAATACACATCGGATATCTCAAGTCCATTGACTTCAATGGTATAGAGATCCTCCATGGCATCCAGAATAATGTCGGCCGATTCATCGAGACATATCCGCTGATATTCTTCACGGTCCGACGGTTCAAGCACCTGGTACCTGATGCCCATGCGCGCCGCCACCTCGGCAAAAATATCCGGGATAATGCCATGCGGCTGGCCATCTATGAAATAGGAGTACGGAGCGCAGTCAGGGTTCATTGTCACGGTGAGCGTCCTGCCGCTGGCGGCAAGCCGGTCAAGCCACAACCGCTCCTCAGCGGTGAAGGCCACCACCTCGCCGGAATCCATACTGTAATACTTATTGAAAAGTCTGGTGCGCCAGCCGGCTGAATCCGTGTCCATGCGAGCGACCGCCGCATCTATCTGAGACAGCAGAGCGGTATTGCCCTTTTTTACCACAGCGTAAAACGGGGAGGAATTCAGCTCCTCCAAGGTCCACTCATTCTTCCGCCGCCGAAGATTGCTGGTCATGGCCGCGTCTATATCATCGCCGGCTTGCAGCGCGGCGGTGATATCGTCCATTCGGTCAAAGTAGACCGGCGTATAGGTAAAGCCACGCTGCTTCATAAATTCATCAAACTGAGTATTCCGGCTGTTGTTCTCAACAAGTCCGACGCGCATCCCGTTATAGTCTCCGCTGTTGTAACGGGTATCGCCGGCTTTAACGGTCAGAATGGCGGCGCTGGTACCGATAAGCTGGGCTGAAAAATCGAATTTCTCCTCCCGTTCCGGCGTTTTCTGGGCCGAGGTCAAAAGGTCTATCTCGCCGCTCTCCAGCATACGCTGCATTTCTTCCCAGCCCTTGTCGTAGCCCACATACTCAAAACGAATATTTGAGTAACGCGCAACAAGCTGGAGAAATTCGTAGCCATAGCCTCCTCGTACGCCCGACTCATCCTCCATGTGGTAGCCGTCCATAGCGAAGAAGCCCACCTTGACGGTCTGATGCGTGTTATCCGCCGCAAGTGCGGCGGTGGGCAGAAAAAGCGTCACCAGCAGAACAGCGCACAGAATCGCGGCCGCGGTCTTAAGTCCATGAAAGCGATATTTCATACATCGGCCTCCATTGCGGCGCGCACCGCCGCTACCGCCTTGGCGTATCCCGCCGCAAGCAGAGTATAGGCGCTGTCCAGCTCCTCCTGAGCGCAGGGCTCAGCCCGCAGCAGCGACAGCATGGCCTCGGACGCATCGTAAAGACCGCTGACGGCGATATTGCCGCACATACCCTTGAACTCGTGGACATCCAGCAAAAGCTGCGGCCGGTCGCCGGACTGATAGTCGGCGCGGATGCGCTGAAAGGTGCCCTCTCCGGGGAATCTGGACAGGGATTTCTCGTACAGGGAAGCCCTGCCTGCAAAGCGGCGGACGCCGGAATCGTAATCTATGCCGGCGGCAACAAGTATATCTCTTTTCATATATCGCTCCTGCGTATGTATTGTGATAACACCTGAAACAGATTATCCACGTCGATGGGCTTGGAAACATGGTCGTTCATGCCGGCAGCCCTGGCCTCGGCCACGTCCTCGGCAAAGGCGTCCGCCGTCATGGCGATGATGGGGACGGCGGCGGCGTCCGGGTGACCGCAGGCCCTTATCATGCGGGTGGCCTGATACCCGTTGGCCTCGGGCATATGCACATCCATGAGGACGGCCTTGTAGGTGCCGGGTCGGGAGGCCTTGAATACCTCCACCGCCTCCCTGCCGTTCCAGGCGCTGTCCGTCTCCAGTCCCGCCGTCGAAAGGATGCGGCGGGCCACCTCCATATTCATATTGTTGTCCTCCGCCAGCAGCACACGGGCGCCGGCAAAGTCTATCCCGGAGCTCTGCTTCACATCCGCCGGGGCCTGATTCCCGCTGAGGTTGGCCAGCAGGTCAAACAGGGAGGACTGGAAAAGGGGCTTGGAGACGAAGCGGTCTATGCCGAGAGACTTGGCGTGGGCCGAGACCTCGGAGAAATCGTAGGCCGTGACCACCACCGCCGGCAGCCGTCTGTCGGCTATCTGCCGGATGCGGGTGATGGTCTCGATGCCGTCCATGCCGGACATACGCCAGTCCACAAGGCAGACATTGTAAGCCCGGCCCTGCTTCTTGGCCAGGGCGAATTCCTCTACCGCCGCCTCACCGGAGGTGACCGTGGCGCAGCTGGCGCCGCAGCGGTCAAACAGCAGCTTGATATAATCGCAGGTGCTGGCATCGTCGTCCACCACGAGGGCGTTGATATGGGAAAAATCGTAGGCAGAGGAGCTGTCCGGCTGCTCCGTGCGCTCCAGCGTCAGGTCCACGGTGAACCGGGAGCCCGCGCCGGAGCGGCTGGCCACGTTAATGGAGCCGTTCATCAGCTCCACCAGATTCTTGGTGATGGAGAGCCCCAGGCCGGTGCCGCCGAAGCGCCGGGAGATGGAGGCCTCCGCCTGCTCAAAGGGCGTCCAGATATGCTCCAGATACTCCGGGGTCATGCCTATACCGGTGTCAGTGACCACGAAGCGGAAGCCAATGCTGCGCTCGTCCACGCTGAGTTGGCGCACGGAGAGGGTCACCTTACCACCCTCCGGGGTGAACTTCACGGCGTTGGAGAGCAGATTCGTCAGTATCTGATTTATCCGCATCTGGTCGCCCACCAGCCATTCCTCCGTGGGTTTCTCAAACTCCACCTTGAAGTCCACGCCCTTGGAACGGGCCTGGGAGAAGAACATAACGGTGAGGGAGGTGATAAGGCTGCGGAAATCGAAGGGGGCGTGCTCCACCTTCAGCTTGCCTGACTCTATGGCGGACATATCCAGCACGTCGTTGATGATGGTGAGCAGATGTCTGGAGGCCACATCGCTCTTGGTGAGGCAGTCCAGCACCTTCATGTCCACCTGGCGGCGCTCCTCCTCGGTGAAGCTGCCGGACATCTCGCTGCGGGCAATGGTATTATAGCCTATGACCGCGTTGAGGGGCGTTCTTATCTCGTGGGACATCTTGGCAAGGAACTGGCTTTTCGCCAGATCCGCCCGCTCCGCCGCGTGGAGGGCCACCGTAAGCTCCTCGCTGTGACGCCGGGCCTCCGCCAGACGCTTGGCTTCCTCGTTTTGCAGGGCCAGATAGCGGTTCTGGGCGCGAAGCTGCTCGTTGTCGGATTTGCTGACGGCGGATTTTACCCGCAGCCGCAGCAGGTCAATATCCACAGGCTTTGTGATAAAGTCGGAGGCGCCGCAGCGGATGGCCTCCAACGCCGTCTCCCGCTCGTCCATGCCGCTGACCACGATGACGGGAATGGCCTGCATGACCATGCTCTCCCGCATTTTCTTCAGCACCGCGAAGCCGTCTACCCCCGGCATATTAAGATCCAACAGCACCACGGATATACCGGAGCCGTATCTCTTGAGCTTTGCCAGGGCGGCGGTGCCCTCGGCGGCGGTGTCCACGATGAACTCCCCGTCGAACACGGCGCAAAGGGCGTCCCGATTTATCTCGTTGTCCTCCACTATGAGCATACGCCGTCTGGGCTCGCCGCCTATTGCGGCGGCGGGCGACTCCCCGGTGTCCTCCGGGGCTTCCCCCCGGGCGCTGCCCATGCCCGGGCTGTAGAGGCGCCAGCTGTCCTTGCCGCTGCTTTTAACAGAATACAGCGCCAGTTCCGCCTTGCGGCACAGCACCTCTATATCCTCGCCGTCCTCCGGGCTGACGGCTATGCCCACGCTGGCCGAAAGCTGCACATCGACGCTGAAGGACTTGTGGAGCATGGCGCAGACCAGCTCCGCCTTTTCCTCCACGGTCTTTTTATCGGGCAGGCCGCCCATGTAGATAAGAAACTCGTCCCCGCCCAGACGGCAGAGCAGGTCCTCCTCCCGGAACACGCCGCGGAGCTTCTGGGCTATCTCGATAAGGGTGGCGTCCCCGGCGGCGTGGCCGAAGCTGTCGTTGACCCGCTTGAAGCCGTCCAGGTCCAGCATCAGCAGGGCGCCCACGGAGCTGCTGCCGCGCTGCTTTCTCAGTCGGCGATACCTGTCCTCAAAGGCGCTGCGGTTGAGAAGGCCGGTGAGGGCGTCCGTATGGGCCAAACGCTGGGCATTTTTCTCCTCGTCTATATTCTCATAGAGCAGGTAGGCCATCACGTCCCCGGAGGCCGGGAACCGCACCAGCTCCACCGTCAGCCGGAGCCAGCGCTTGCCGCCGTCCTCCAGCCGCTCCCTGTATTCCAGGGTCCTTGTGCGCTGGCCCCGGTAATAGGCGGCCAGCATTACGTCCGCATCGGCCATGGAGAGATACCGCTCCCTGTCCTCCGGGCAGACACGGCGCTGGGCGTAGTACTGCGCGCGCTGGTTAAAGCTGAGCGTATCGCTGTCGAAGGCCTTGTGCAGAAGGCGGCCCTCCTCGGTATCATAGGAGGCGTTCTTATTCAGATTGCAGCAGAATAGGGAGTAGGACTCCGGGTCGCGCTCCAGAAGGGACTGCTGCCACTTCTTGTAGATGGCCTCCATCTCCAGCTGCTCCGTCACGTCCACATAGGAGATGACGGCGAAATCCGGCTTCCCGTCGCCGGTGAAGGCGGAGGTATAGCTGGCCTCCAGCCAGCTCCAGCCCTCGGGACGCCTGAACTGGAAAAGACCGCGGCCGCTGCGGCCGCCGCTCAGGATATCGTCATAGAAATCTATATACGCCTTTTCGGTATCCGGGGAGATAACGCCCCGGCGCAGCATGGCGTAGGGCATATTCTCATTGAGCTCCGGCAGGGACAGGGACAGGGCCATATCCGGAGAAAACCGCAGAGTCCGGGAGCCGATGTCCAGGCGGCTTATCACACGGGCGCTGTGGCTCAGCGCCATGCGAAGCTCCTCCTCGCTGCGGCGGATAAGCTCCTCCGCCTCCTTGCTGTCGGTGACGTCGTACATCACGCTAAGCTGCACCGGCCTTTGGAAATTCGCCAGCTCCAGCCGGACTACCCGGTCACGCAGCCAGATGACGCTGCCGTCCCGACGGCGGGCCCGGAAATCGAACATTTGGGAGTTCCCGCTTCTCATGACCTCCTCAATAGCTGGGAAGGCCCAGGCGGCGTCCTCCGGGAGAATAGGGCCGGGAGCGTTGCGGTACTCCTCCAGGTAGCTCTCACTGCTGTGGCCGAAAAGCTCATAGTACCTGTCGTTGGAGTAGTACAGGGTCACCTTGTCCCCGTCTACGGCGGAAATGGCCACGCCGCCGCTGATATTGGCCATGATGCTCTCCAACAGCTCCGCGCTCTCCCGCTCCTTTTTCTCAGCCTCACGGGCGGCGGTGGTGTTTTCAATGGTGCAGTACATCAAAAAGCGGTCCTCGGTGCGGGCTATGGGCCGAACGGTGGAGCGGATATACACGGGCTTTTCAAGGCCGTATATGCCTCTGGCCACCGTCTCACACACGGACTCGGAATTCGTCTCTAAGGCGCGGCGGATATTCGACGAGAGCAGCTCCCGGTTCTCCTCATCCAGAAAGTCGGCGGCGCTGACGGTGAACACGTCCACTGCGGACGGGTCTATGCCAAAGACCTCCGCATACTTATCGTTGACCCTCAGCAGCTCCCAGCTGCCGTCGTGATACTCAAATATGCAGGCGCCGCCCACATAGCTGTTAAAAATCAGGGTGTCCAGGGACTTGGGGTCCCAGAAGGCGTTATTGTCCAGAGTTTTGACGGTCTCCAGACCGCGCAGGCCCTTTTCCCTGGGGCCGCCCCGGGAGAGGGCCGCGAACTCCGAAGCCGGAACAGGCCGGGAATACAGATAGCCCTGGACGTAAAAGCAGCCTATGGACTTGAGATAGTCCGCCTGAGCCGGGGTCTCCACCCCCTCGGCTATGACCGCCATGCCCAGCCACTTGGCCATGCGCACGATGGACTGGAGAATATTCCCGCCCCGCTGGGAATTATCAGAGGACTCCAGGAAACGCATATCCAGCTTCAGCACCTGAGCCGGTACGTCCTTGAGGGTGTTCAGGGAGGAATAGCCGCTGCCGAAATCGTCTATCTCCACCACGAAGCCCAGCTCTATGAACCGGTTCACCACCTGAATGATCTGCTGTGAGGACTGGGTGAAGGCGGACTCCGTGATCTCCACGCGGAGCAGCTCCACGGGGATGCTGTATTTTTCCAAAAGGCCGGTGAACACATCCGGAAGGTCGGGCATGAACACATCGCAGCGGGAGATATTGACAGAGACGGGCAGGGGGCTTTCCCCGGCATCCAGCCAGGAGCGCAGGCAGCGGCAGGTCTCCTCCCAGACGAACTTGTCCAGCTCATAGATAAAGCCGTTCTGCTCGAATGTGGGGATGAACACTCCCGGAGGGATGAGCCCCTTCACCGGGTGCCGCCAGCGCACCAGCGCCTCCGCACCAATGAGGGCGCCGGTGGCATGGTTATACTGGGGCTGGAACCAGACCTCGAACTGCCGCTCCCGCAGGGCGGCGGCCATGTCCCGGGTTATCTCCTGCTCCCGGACCAGAGCCTCCAGCAGGGATTGGTCGAACAGGGCGATGTGCTTGTCGTACCGGCCCTTCACCGACTGCTTGGCTATGTACGCCCTGTCGTATATGGCGGAGACGGGCAGGGAGCAGTCGTCCACTATGCAGCGGCCAATGCTGAAGGCAGGCTTTATCTGCCAATCCGCAGGTATCAGCGACGTCTCATAGCAGTCGCTCATAAGGCGGAGAGTCTCCGGGTCATTGGGGTAGATCCCGGCAAAGTTATCCCCGGATATCCTGCCGCAGACGCCCTGTACGCTGTCATACATCCGCTGGAGCTCTCTGCCGATATGGCGGAGCACCCTGTCGCCCTCGGTGGAGCCGTACTGATCGTTGACCAGCTTAAAATTATCGATATCGAAGCAGCACAGCACATAGTGGCCGGGCTCATGGCTGCGTATGAGCTCCCCGGCTTTCTCAAAGAAGAACTCCCGGTTGTAGATACCGGTCAGCTTGTCCTTCTGGATGGCGTTGATGATGGAGGCCGTCTCCCTGAGAGCGATATTGTTGCGCAGGCAGTGCCGGATTATCTCGGGATTGTAGGGCTTGGTGACAAAATCGTTGGCCCCGTACTCCAGCGCCTTCATGCGGGTCTCCTCGTCCTCGGAGCCTGTGACCACGATGACCGGAAGCTGGCTGAGCAGCGGACTGCTGTGTATCCGGCGCAGCACCTCAAACCCGTCCATGACGGGCATCTGGATATCCAGCAGGACGGCGGACAGGGTCTTATACCGGCGGTTTATCACCGCAAGCGCCTCCTGGCCGTTCTCCGCCTCGATCACTTCGTAGTCCTTTTTCAGTGCGTTTGCCAGCATAAGGCGGTTTAGGGGGCTGTCTTCCACTACAAGTACGGTTCTTGCCATTGCTTCTGCCTCCAGGCTTTTTCTTTGCGGCCGCTCAGGCGCGGCGGTCTGAGCGTTGTAAGGACAATTCCAATTTTATGTATATTAGTGTACCACTATTTCTGTCAATTAACAACTGCTTTCGGCAGCGTTCGGGAAGATTATGGATGCCGCAGATGCAAGCACCGCGAAAAAATGCCGGGCTCAAAATGAGTCCGGCATTTTCAGATGCGCGGTCAAAGCTGGGCTATGGCCTCGCACTCTATGAGGGCGTCCTTGGGCAGGCGGGCCACCTCCACGCAGGAGCGGGCCGGGTAGGGCTGGGAGAAATACTGGCCGTAGACGCCGTTTATCACGGCGAAGTCGTCCATGTCCTTGATGAACACTGTGGTCTTGATGACTTTGTCAAGGCCGGTGCCCGCCGCCTTAAGCAGCTCCGAAAGGTTCTTGAATACCTGGTGGGCCTGGGCCTCCACACCCTGGGCCATGGCCCCGGTCTCCGGGATAAGGGGTATCTGGCCGGAGGTGTACACCAGTCCGTTCACTATCTGCGCCTGGGAATAGGGGCCGATGGCCGCCGGGGCTTTGTCCGTGCTCACTGTTTTCATTTTATGAACATTCCTTTCAATTTCTCAAGTCACAAAATGACCATGAAAAGAAATGGTCATAATGTGCATAATATTCGCTTGCCGCTTCGGCGGCGGGAAAATCCTAAATCATCAGTCCCTGCGTATGAGCAGGACTGACAGATCGTTGACATTGGTGCCGGTGGGCCCGGTGATTATGAGGCCGTCCGTCCGCTTCAGGGCGTTATAGGAGTCGTTTTCCTGCAGCACCTGGGATATGCTGACGCCCAGGGCGCTGAGCCTGTCCGCCGTGCGCCAGTCTGCATAGCCGCCCGCCGCGTCGGTGGGGCCGTCCGTCCCGTCGGAGCCTACGGAGAAGCAGGCCACGCCCTCAAGACCGCTTATGCCCTCCGCCGCCGAAAGAGCCAGCTCCTGATTCCGGCCGCCCTTGCCGCCGCCGGTGAGCTTGACAACAGTTTCGCCGCCGGCGATATAAGCAAGGTTTTTCCCCTTTTTCGCCTGGGTTTTGGCGATGGCGCTGAGAAAGGCCCCGGCCTCTCTGGCCTGACAGCTGAGCATATCCGTAAGCACCACCGGCTCGTAGCCCAGCTCCCGGGAGACGCGCTCCGCCGCGGCGCAGAGCTGGGAAACGCTGCCTGTGACTCGGGTCTCCACATTGTCCAGGGACTTGGGCGTTTCCACATCCAGCAGCCGACGCGCCTCATCGCTGAGACGCAGGCCGTATTTTTTCACCAGCTCCCAGGCGTACTCACAGGTGGAGCTGTCGGGATAGGCGGGGCCGGAGGCGATGGCGTCCAGAGGGTCGCCCAGCACGTCGGAGAGGATGACGGAATACACCCTTGCCGGAGCCGCCAGTCTGGCCAGCTTGCCGCCCTTTACCGCCGACAGCCGCTTCCTGATAACGTTTATCTCCACGATGTCCGCGCCGCAGGCCAGCAGCTGACCCGTAATATCGGCCAGCTCCTCCGGCGGCACCAGAGGCTTTTCAAACAGGGCGGAGCCGCCGCCGGACACCAGAAACAGCAGCGCGTCCTCCTCCCCCAGCGCTTCGGCCAGAGACACCGCACGGGCCGAGGCCGCATAGGTGTTCCCGTCCGGCACGGGGTGACCGGCCTCAAATATCTCCAGCAGGCCGATCTTGCCCATGGAGTGGCCGTACTTGGTGATGACCACGCCCTGAGCTATCCCGCCGCCCAGGCTGTCGTACGCGGCCCTGGCCATCTGCCAGGCAGCCTTGCCGATGGCGATAAGGCTGAGCCGCTTTCCCCGAAAATCCAGCTCACCCAGGGCCTTGCGCACCGCGGCGTCCGGCTGGGCCGAAAGCAGCGCTTCGTCTATTATCCTCTGGGCGTCCTGTCGCAGTTCCATATTCAGCACCACCTTTTTTCACATTATAAGCTTTGCCGGGCAGTCAAGTCAAGGGATAATGAGAAGGCCCCGGAACCGCTGCGGTTCCGGGGCCTTACTCATTTAGCGCTTGGTCAGCCGACCTTTGAACGGCGGGTTTTCGCTGGGCTGCCTCCGGCATATGCCGCGATGCGTCCGCCTATCAATAACTGCCGAAGGTGCAGTTGGGGAAATGGCAGGCCCTGCACATCTGGCACAGGCCGCCGTCCCCCAGGTTTATCAGTTCCTCCTTTGTGAGCTTGTCCCCTACAAATATCTGGGGCAGCAGCACATCGAACATAGTGGTGGGCAGGCTTATGGCCGCGCCGGGAACACCCAGTATAGCCACATCACCCAAGTAGGCGACAAGCGTCATGTTCCCGGGCTGGGAAGGGACGCCGTGGGAAACGATATCCGCGCCCAGCCGACGTACAGCCGTGGGCGTCAGATCGTCCGGGTCCACGGACATACCGCCGGTAAAGATAAGAAAGTCCGCGCCCCTGTCAATATAGCCTCTGGCAGCCGACACTATCATATCCAGCTTGTCGTCGCAGATGCTGACCCCCAGTATTTCACAGGGATAGCTTTGCAGCTTTGACCTGACTACCGGCTCGAACTTATCCTTTATCCTGCCGGAATATATTTCCGACCCGGTTATTATTACACCCACCTTCTTAGACTGATATGGCTTCAATTCAATCAGCTTTTTGCCGCGGCACAGCGCCTCGGCACTTATTATCTGCTCCTCCTTTGTCACCAGCGGCACGATGCGCATGGACGCCAGGCGCGCCCCTTCTTCCACAGGATAGTGGTCCCGGAGGGTGCAGATGGTTATATCGCCAATGGAGTTCAGCTCTCTGAGCAGTTCAACATCTACCCGAAGCATACCGCGCCTGTCGGCAAAGAGCAGCATTTTGCCCTCCGACGGCCCGGTATAATGGGCGCCCTCCACAGAGGCCATGGCCGCCATGCGCAGGGCCGCGTCCTCCTCGTGTATCTCTCCCGCGTTCTCCTCCCAGACAAACACTGTGCGCTTGCCCAAGTCCAGCAGCTTAGGGATATCGCTGTCCTGTATGATGTGGCCTCTTTTGAACGCGGCGCCCTTGAAGCCGTCCCGCATGGCGGTGATGTCATGGCACAGCGCCATGCCTACGGCGCTTTCAACAGCTATTTTTCTCATATGTTTTCTCCCTTTAACAACAATACCGATTCACGGGGTACGCTGACCGTCACCAGCTCACTGCGCATTTCGTTCCATTCGGCTTTGCTCAGCTCCATGCAGAGGGGCTGCGCTTTATCGCAGGCGCTGAGCACCAACGTGACAGAGAAAGGGTTTTCGATCTCCTCCAGCACCCGGCAGACAAAACTGTTGTCTCCGGCGCAGGGACGGATGTCGTTCATCCGTATGCCAACGCTTTCGACGTCCCCCACATCCACCGCGGTGTCCAGCTCTATGCCCCAATCCAGAGCGCTGACCCTGTGGGCCGACAGCCTGAGCGCGGTCGAGATGTTTTTACAGCCTGTGAGCATTGCGGCGGCGCGGGTGCGCGGCTCGCTGTATACCTGCCGCTTCTCGCCTACGGTCTCGATATGGCCATTCTCCATCACCGCAACGCTGTCCGAAAGCCTGAACACCTCGTCTCTGTCATGGGAAACAAGTATCACTGTCCTGCCGAAGCCGCGGATAACCCGCCGCAGCTCCTGCTCGAGCCGGAAGCGCAGATGGCTGTCCAGAGCCGAGAAGGGCTCGTCCAGCAGGAGTATCCGCGGGTCGGACACCAGGATCCGGGCCAGCGCGGTGCGCTGCTGCTGTCCGCCGGAGAGCTGGGAGGGATAATGTCCCACAAGCGCTCCAAGGCCCAGCAGCTCTATATAATGCGACACCGTCTGCTCCCGCTTCGTCCTGTCCTTTTCCCGCAGAGCGCCGGAGCGGATATTCTCAAGCACCGTCATATTGGGAAACAGCGCGTAATTCTGGAACATGAGCCCGGTCTTTCTCTGCTGGGGCGTCAGATTAATGTGCTTATCCGAGTCAAACAGCGTTATGCCATCCACCTCTATATGTCCGCGGTCAGGCTTTTCAATTCCGGCAATGCATTTTAAGGTCAGGCTCTTGCCGCAGCCGGAGGCGCCCAGCAGGGCCATAGTCTCGTCCTTGGCCTGAAACCGGACTTTCAGCCGAAAGCTGCCATAGCTTTTTTCTATATCCACAACAGCCGACATTTACAGCCCTCCCCCGACGCGGACCGGACGGCCGGACTTTCTCTCCAGCATATTCACCGCCAGCAGCACCACAAAGGATATTGCCAGATTCACCAGCACCCATTTAAAGGCCAGGGCGTCGTCATTGGTACGCCAGAGCTGGTAGACCGTGGTGGAGATAGTGGCCGTCCTGCCGGGGGTATAGCCCGCTATCATGCTGGTGGCTCCATATTCGCCCAGAGCCCGGGCAAAGGCCAGCACCGTCCCGGCCAATATCCCCTGACGGCAGCAGGGCATACGTATACGCCAGAATATGTAACTGTTGGACAGGCCGATGGACTGGGCGGAATAGGCCAGCGTCTCATCAAAGGACTCGAAGGCCCCTCTGGCCGTGCGGTACATCAAGGGGAATATGACCACGGTGGTGGCGAATATGGCAGACCACCAGGTCATGGTAAGCTTTAGTCCGAAGGCGCCGAGAAACCACATACCGATAAGCCGCTTGGGCCCCAGCACCCGCAGCAGCAGATAGCCCACCACCGTAGGCGGCAGCACCAGCGGCAGCGTAAGAACAACGTCCAGCACGCCCTTCACCAGCCTTGGCATCCTGGCTATGCAGTATGCGGAGAAAATACCCAGAAAGAAGATAATTACCGTGCTTATTCCGGCTATGCGCAGAGAGTTCAGCAGGGGGAACATATCCATGGCGGCACATCCTTTATTGAAAAACAGGCGGGCAAAGCCCGCCTATGCCATATATACTTGTTTTATCAGCTCAGCGGAGCGAAGCCCACGGCCTCAAACACGGCGGAGGCTTCGGCGCTCTTGAGGTACTCCAGGAACGCTGTGGCGGCTTCCACATTCTTGGACACATTCATAACGGCAGCGGGGTAAATGACCTGGCCGCACATATCCTTGGTGGCGGTGTCCACAACGGTAAGGCCGGCAGAGAAAGCGTCGGTGCCGTAGATGATGCCGCAGTCAACTGCAGCCTCGGAGACTTGGGTGGTGACTTCCTTGACATTGGAGCCGTAGGTTATTACGCCGGCGTCGGCAAGGTCCTCCTCGTTGAGCTCAAAGTAGGCCAGTATCTTCTGGGTATACTGCCCAACAGGCACATCCGAGTTGCCCATAGCCAGCAGTATGCTGCCGTCCTTCAGACCGGCCACCATGTCGTCATAGGAATTGATGTTCTTGGGATTTCCCTCGGGAACAGCCAGCGCCACCTTGTTTTCCAGCAGATCAAAGCGGGTATCGGAGAGCACAAAATCCAGCCCGTCCGGGTTCTTCTCCGCGTCGCAGGTGACGTCCAGGGCGTTCATCTGCTTGGGTGCGGCGGAGATGAATACGTCGCAGTCAGCCCCCTCCTGTATCTGGGTCTTGAGCGTACCGGAGGAGTCAAAGTTGTACACCAGGGTCACATTGGGGGCGACGGCCTTGTACAGCTCCGCTATCTGGTTCATGGTCTCCGTCATGGACGCCGCCGCAAAAACGATCAGCTCCACCGGTTCGGCTGCCGGTGCTTCCGGTTCTGCGGGAGCTTCCGGCGCGGCGGGGGCTTCCGTCGGCGCAGGGGCGGCCGCGGGGGCCGCAACCTGTCCGCAGGCGCAGAGAGCGAATACCATGCACAGTACAAGTATCAATGCCAAGAGCTTTTTCATTTCTGTTTCTCCTTCATATTATTTTACTTTACAACTTGCTTTCTATTGCGATTTGCAAGTTATTATATTTCGCATTATAGCACTCTTTCTT
>CAYSFK010000037.1:0-17282 GCA_964430345.1 uncultured Oscillospiraceae bacterium
CCCGCGTCGCCGTTCTGGCCCGCGTCGCCGTTCTGGCCCGCGTCGCCGTTCTGGCTCGCGTCGTCGTTCTGGCCCGCGTCGCCGTTCTGGCTTGCGTCGCCGTTCTGGCCCGCGTCGCCGTTCTGGCTCGCATCGCCATTCTGGCTCGCATCGCCGTTCTGGTTTGCGCCGTCAGTCTGGTTTGCGCCGCCAGTCTGGCCCGCGTCACCGGCTGCTGCCGGGGCG
Organism: uncultured Oscillospiraceae bacterium; assembly: GCA_964430345.1. Lineage (GTDB taxonomy): Bacteria > Bacillota > Clostridia > Oscillospirales > Oscillospiraceae > Limivicinus. Next base: position 226 of record CAYSFK010000037.1, read on the forward strand.
GTGCTGGGCGTGGGCGTCGCTGCTGCCAGAGCACCGGAGGGCATCAGGCTAAGAAGCATGACGCAGATAAGCACTACGCTCAGAAATCTCTTCAACTTACTCATAGCTATATCTCCTCACACAGTTCATTACATAGGTTTCGCGGCCTAGCTCGCCGCCTTTACGCGGCCTAGCCGCCAAGGGCTCCGTCCAGCTCCTGAAGCAGCTCTAAAACGCTTCGGAAGGTGGTCCTTTTGTTTTCCTCCAGCCAGGTCATCCGGCCCTGCCAACTGTTGTTCTCCCTGAATAGCAGCTCTATCTCAAAGGTTGCTGTCTTTCCCGGCGCGCCGGTCTTAGTACCGTCCGTCTCAGGCGGGCCCGACCATTTATCAGCCTCATCGGGGCAGCTCTCGTTTGCCAGCGCCTCATCCATCATTAATATAAGCTGCATCGCGCCTTGGAAAGAGGTTTCGCCTATGCGGTCTTCCAGGCTGAGCCTGCCCATCGGGTGTTGCTGCGCATATGAATCGACCTTTACGCAAAACACCCGCGTTGGCGGTCGGAAACCCTTCGCATATGACATCCTGCTCCCCCCCTAATACTCCATTATATGAATGTAATATACCTTATGCTTGTGTAACTTGTGTTCCATCTCACGTATTTTTTCGTGTTTTTAAAAATAATTTTTACCAAACGGCGGTTTTTTCGATTTTACTTGCACTAATTCTGCGAATATCGGCTGAGATTATTAGTATTATTTGTCACTTTTGTGTAATATGTAAACCACCATTATGTTATTTTGTCAGGTAAACTATTGTTCACCTGACAAAATGCGGCTTTTTTCTCTCGTTTGTGTAAGCCATGTGTCCAATAAATTTGTAAACGTACGTTCACTTGTTGGCTTGAAATCGGATGCAGCGCTCTTACGGCCTTAAGCATAGCCGCAGGGGCAGTCCTTCGCGGCGACCCCTGCGGCTATGCTTTGTCTGGCTTTCTAACTGCTTCGGAACTTGATTGAAGCGCCTCTATCTAAACAAACCAGCCGAAGCTCATAAAGCTTCGGCTGGTTAGATGGTCAAATTTTATCGACTGCTGGCGTCAATCCGTCTCGTCAATGGCGCGGGCGGAAAAGACCTCGTGGGTTATAAGCGCGCCTGAGTAGGGATAGCTTCTTCTGAAGCGGGCCTCTATCCTGTACATCACCACGGCGGCGCTCTCCAGGGAGGCATCCGGCAGCAGCAGAAGGAACTGGGATGGGCTCAGCCTTGTGAAGGGGTCGCTGGTGCGCAGGGTGGACAGCAATGTGCGCTCCATACGCTTCATCTCCGTGGCCAGACGGCCCACATTGGAATTCTCCTTGGTCTCCAGGCCTATTTTTATGAGCACCACCGGGATATCCTTCCCGGCGCGGGTGGCATGCCTGGCCTCCAGGGCGGCGATGCGGGCAAAGATGGGATAGTCACATAAATAAGCGCCCTCAGACCGGCCCACTGCCCGAAGCCTCTCAATAACATCGCTGGAGCCCATTATACGCCCTTCGCGGGCGCCCTCGGCAGAGGTGCGGGCCAGCTCCACAGCCTCCGACGGCTCTACCCCGTATTGACGGGCCAATACATCCTTTATGGCGGCGTAGTGCTCCATGGCCCGCTCCGGCTGGCCCAGGGCCACCAGAGCCTGCATCATGTCGGCGCTGAGCTGCTCCACCGTAGGGTCAACTACTACGGCACGGGTGCAGATATCAATGATATCGTGCCAGCGGCTCTCCGCCTTCAGCTCCGCCACAGCCTCCTGGCATACGCTGGTGTACTGAGTGCGATAATATATCTGAAGAGAGCTGCCCCAGACGGTCTTGCTGGATATCCAGAAGTCCCCCTTATACAACTCTATCATGGTCCTCATTACTTCAAGCCTGTCCCCGTTTTCGCTGATGCTCCGAACGCCGCCCCGGAGCCTTTCAAACTCCTCGCAGTCGACCCAGACCAAGCGCTGAGGATTCCAGCCATACCCACCGCTGGTGCTTATAATGAGATTCTTTGCGTCCTCAAAGCCGAACTTCTCAAGCATCGCCCGGCAGCGGTGTATTGCGTGCCTCAAAACGCCGTCAGGGTCGCCTACAGGCTCCTCCTGCCAGAAGTTCTCAATAAGCTGCTCACTGGAGACGTTTCGCCCACGGTTCAAAATAAGGTACACTATTATGGACCACACCAGGCCCGCCCGCTTTACATCTACCCGGCGCCAATCCTCAAAACCGGGAGCAAAAAAGCTCAGGTCCCCAAGAAGCCGGACTCTTATTTCTGTATTCCCGCGTGTATCTTCCATTCCGGCCACCTCCCAAACTCATTGCAAAAAAGAAACTGCCGGCGCATTTTGACACCTGGTCGCAGCTCTCTCCGCAGAGTAAGAGTACCACATATCCGGGAAATAGACAAGGGAAAATATATATTTAGTAATCGATTTAAAGCGCTTTTGTCTCGGCTTTTAGAGCCTCAGTCGAAGCTGAGCCAGTCATCCCCGCCGTCCCCGCCCGTCTCCTGATCAGAGGGCTGGGTGTCGGCGGTCGGCGGTTGGTAGCCCGCAAGAAAATCCCAGCCAGAGTTATCCGGCTCAGTTTGTTCGGGTGCCTGAATGTCAGGCTCCGGCGGCTCCTCCGCAGGAGTCTGCTGGGCTTCCTCCGTGTATTCCTCTGTGGCTTCCTCCACCACATTTGCCGCGTTGGCGGTGCTGCCGCCCATATCGAAATACCGGGTGCCCTTGAGCACACCGGTGCAGTGTACCGCTCCGTTAATCATATACACCAGGTCTAGGTCACCCTCGCCTACCCGTTCGGTATAGGGATTAAGACTGGAGTTTACCATGTCCATCCAGTCGTACAGCTCCAAAAAGGCATAGCTGTAACCATGTACCGTGGCGGTGGTATTGGGCGCGGTGTAGAAATTCACATCCTCCGAGGAGCACATCAGTGTCTGGCGTATGAACCAGGCGATATTGGCGTCGCTGAGGTTTGTATCCATGCTCTCGGACAGTATGCTCAGAAGCTCCTTGATATTGGGGACGTTGCCCAGGTCGATAAGCTGCTCCGCCGCCGCCTTCAGGAACTTGTGCTGCATTTCTATGCGTCCCAGATCCCCCGTGATGTAGCCGCTGCGGTAGCGGCACAGGCACATACTGGTGTAGCCGTCAAGAAGTTGATACCCGGCGTCCAGGTCCAGGTACAGCCCCTGTCCGTAGTCCTCGTAGAACATGGGCTCCGGCACATCGAAGTATACACCGCCTATTGCGTCTACCGCCTGGACGAAGGCGTCCAGGTCAAGCACCGCGTAACAGTCCACGTCAAAGCCCAGCAGCCTTTTCACATGGGCGCTCAGAGCTTCGATGCCGCTGCCGCCGTTGTTGACAGCTCCCCAGTAAACGCTGTTGAGCTTGCGTATAGGCCAGTCCACGTTTATCAGCGTGTCCCGCGGTATACTGACACAGTTGATGCTGTGGCGCACTGTGTCCAGCTTTGCCACCATCATTGTGTCCGTATTGCCGTTTCCGTTGTCGTTGCCAACCAGCAGTATGGTATATACCCCGTCCCGCCTTTTTGTGTCAAAGGGCTGGCCCTGCTCCGGCTTCTCCGAGGCGGGAGCGGCCTTTACCCCGGCAGCAGCCTGCGGCAGCTTTTCAGCCAGTACGCCGGGCTCCGCCGCCACCTCCGGCGCCTCCTCCCACAGCATATATACGCTGACTGCGGCTATCACCAGCACCGCTATTGCGCCCACAGCGGCAAGTATTATCCGAACAAGCTTCTTTTTATCCATAGTCTCCCCCGCCCGTCGCCGCACTGAGCGGCGGCTTTATACTCACAGGCTATTATGGCCGTTTGCGGGTGATATTATAATCTGTCTTATTCTGTATTTCCCTATGTTCAAATCCGACAAATATTCATGTTGCGATTTAAATGGTCATAGTAATATGTCACGAAACCAAAATTTGTGCTTGACTTCATTGGTTAAAAGTGATAAAGTCTGGCCATCCCGTAAGGAGGGCGAAACAGATGCGTATAGTTTTTGCAGCCGCATACTTTTATTACTATTACTTTTTCAAAAAATGTAATAGTAGTTTGTGCTGCAATTAGTGTCCTTTCGTCGTACACATAAACCCGGGGCTGCACAGGCTGATGTCTGCGCAGCCCCTTTTATTTTGAAAGGAGAAACAAAATGAAAAAGCTCATTACCCTTATCTGTGTATTTGCACTGGTCCTCGCCATGGCCGCCTGCGGTCAGGCTGCCCCCGCTCCTGCGCCTGCCGCGCCTGCTGAGGCCGCACCCGCCGAAGCTGCGCCGGAAGCCTCGCCCGCTGACGCCGCAGAAAAAACCTTTGTGGTGGGCATCTGCCAGCTGGTACAGCATCCTGCTCTGGACGCCGCCACCGAGGGCTTTAAAGCCGCCCTCACCGAGAAGCTGGGCGACCGGGTGTCCTTCGTGGAGAATAACGCCTCCGGCGACTCCGCCAACTGCGCGGTGATATGCGGGCAGTTCGTGGGCGATCAGGTGGACCTCATTATGGCCAACGCCACTCCGGCACTCCAGGCCGCGGCCTCAGCCACCAATGAGATACCCATTCTGGCCACCTCCATCACCGACTACGGCACGGCTCTTGGTATAGAAAACTGGACCGGAGCCTCCGGCACCAACATATCCGGCACCTGCGACCTGGCGCCACTGGACGGTCAGGCGGAGATAATCACCCAGCTGTTCCCGGAGGCCAAAAAGGTGGGGCTGCTGTTCTGCTCCGGTGAGGCCAACTCCCGCTTCCAGGCGGACGTGATGGCAGGACTTTTGACCGAGATGGGACTTACCGTGTCCGAGTTCACCTTCGCCGACTCCAACGACGTGTCCTCTGTGACCCAGACCGCCTGCGATGACAGCGACGTTATCTTCATACCCACCGACAACACCGCCGCCTCCTGCGTAGAGGCTATAAACAATGTTGCGCTGAATGCCGGTGTGCCCATCGTGACCGGTGAGGAGAACCTTTGCGCCGGCTGCGGCGTGGCCACCCTGTCCATCTCCTACTTCGACCTGGGCTTCGCTACCGGCGAGATGGCCTTTGAGATACTGGAAAACGGCGCGGACGTTTCCACCATGGAGGTTCGCTTCGCCCCCAGCTTTACCAAGAAGTTTAACGCTGACATATGCGGAACTCTGGGTATAGAGGTGCCGGCTGACTTTGAGGCCGTCGGCTGACACTGGCAGGGAAGTAAAAAGAAATAAAGCGGCCCCTGCCGGTGCAAACCGGCAGGGGCACAGAAACGGAGAACATAACTAATGTCTGCAACAGCCTATTTCGCCTCGCTGAGTTTTATCAAGCTGGCGAGGAATATGCCCGGCGGCGTAGCCCAGGGGCTTATATGGGGTCTGATGGCGCTGGGAGTATTCATCAGCTTCCGTCTGTTGGACGTGGCCGATCTTACCGTGGACGGCTCCTTCACACTGGGGGGCTCGGTGGCGGTGATGCTGATACTGGGCGGCTGCCCGGCGTGGCTGGCGGTCATCGCGGCCATGCTGGCGGGTATACTGGCCGGGCTCTGCACGGGGCTGCTGCACGTAAAGCTGGGCATTCCCGTGATACTGGCGGGCATACTGACCCAGTTTTCCCTGTATTCAATCAACCTTCGGGTAATGGGCATGGCGGCCAACAAAGCTCTCAGCGTGGATAAATATGAGCTGCTGCTGTCCTCCCGGAGCATTCCCCCGGCAATACTCACCGGCTTTCTCATTGCTATGGCGCTGATAGCACTGTTCTACTGGTACTTCGGCACAGAGCAGGGCTGCGCCCTGCGGGCTACCGGCAGCAATCCCGCCATGAGCAGCGCTCTGGGCATAGACGTGGGCGCCATGAAGATACTGGGCCTTGCCATATCCAACAGCGTCGTAGCTCTGTCCGGGGCGCTGATGGCCCAGTTCCAGGGCTTCGCGGACATCAATATGGGCCGTGGCGCCATAGTCATCGGTCTTGCGGCGGTTATAATCGGCGAGACTCTGGGTCGGCCCTTGCAGCTTAAGCGTCTGAACTTCTTCGGCACCATGTGCTTTGTGGTGTCTGGCGGCGTCATATACTACCTGGTGGTGGTGACGGTGCTGTGGCTGAAGCTGAACTCCAACGATTTGAAGCTCATCACCGCGCTTATCGTGGCGCTGTTTCTGGCGGTGCCCTATCTGCGAAGCCAGCGGCACGGCACCTTCGGACGTCTGCGCGGAAAGGAGCGGAGCGATGCTTAAGATAGAGAGTATTTCCAAGACCTTCAATCCCGGCACCATAAACGAAAAGCAGGCTCTGCGGGAGCTGTCCCTGCACCTTGCGCCCGGTGACTTCGTAACGGTCATAGGCGGCAACGGCGCGGGAAAGTCCACCATGCTCAATGCCGTGGCCGGGGTCTGGCCTCTGGACGGAGGCCGGATAGTCCTGGACGGGCAGGACATCACCGCCCTGCCTGAGCACCGGCGGGCGGAGCACATAGGCCGGGTGTTCCAGGACCCCATGATGGGCACCGCGCCCAATATGTGGCTGGAGGAGAATCTGGCGCTGGCCCTGCGCCGCGGTCAGCGGCGGGGACTGCGCTGGGGCATATCCAACAGAGAGCGTGAGCTGTTCCGCAGTCAGCTTAAGGCCCTTGGTCTGGGTCTGGAGGACAGGATGACGGCCAAGGTGGGCTTGCTCTCCGGCGGCCAGCGGCAGGCCCTGACCCTGCTGATGGCGGCGCTGAAGAAGCCCAAGCTGCTGCTGCTGGACGAGCACACTGCCGCCCTTGACCCGGCCACCGCAAGAAAGGTGCTGGAGCTGTCGGACAGGATAGTATCCGAAAACGGCCTGACCACCATGATGATAACCCATAATATGTCCGACGCCATCCGCCACGGCAACAGGCTTGTGATGATGGATCAGGGCCGGATAATCCTGGACATAGCCGGGGAGGAGAAGCGGCACCTGACCAAGAGCGAGCTGATGGACGCCTTCCAGCGGATAGTGGGCAGCGGCATGGAGACCGACCAGGTACTGCTGAGCAAGTAAGGCCATAAACTCAATACCGCCCCCGCCGCTTATATCTGCGGCAGGGGCGGTATTCATATTTATAATAGTAGCTTACTTATCCACGGTGATTGTATCGCTGTCGTCGCGGGTATCTCCGGCGGCCGAGCTCTTTAAGACGGAGGCGGCCCTCCTCTTTTTCACAGCGCTCAGCACGAAGCCCGAGGCCACCAGCAGCGCCACACCGGCCCCGGCGTATATATAGGCGCTTATATCTCTGGCAGTCTCCACGGCGCAGAACACCGCTGAGTCGCCCTGCCAGTCAAAGAGCAGATAGCTGCCATCGTCGGTGGTCACCAGCTTGCTCCAGCTCTGGCCGTCAAAGCTGTACAGGGATACGACGCCGGTGCGCATGGTGTGCTCAGGCTCCAGATAGTGTATGGTGTAGCTCTTATCGGAGCCGGAGCCCTCCACTGTCATCACCCATTTCTCCAGTACCTCGCCGGCTGTATCCTCGGGTCCGTCGCCGGAGTATTTGTTGAGCCGAAGCTTTGCCCCGTCGGGGAATTCGCCCTCTGCCAGAACGATAGGCTGGGGCGAGCCCTCCCTGTATTCGTCGGCGGACAGGGCGGCGTTCAGATTGCTGTACTGCGCCTCCACCACGTCGGCATAGTAGAGCTTGGAATAGTCATAGTCCTCCCAGCTGCCGTTGAAGCCCTCCTTGGCGGGCACCTCCGGCAGCGCTGATTCATCGATGCTGCCGCCGTACTCAAAAGGCAGCTCCGCCACGGTAACGCCGTCGGCCACGAAGCTGAGCTTCAGCATACCAAAGCTCTCCGGCAGGCCCTCCGTCTCCAAAAGCTGGCGATAGCTGACGCTCTCGGCCTTGCCGCCGTAGCTGATATTGTCCACGGCGCCCATATGCTCGCCCACGTAGCGGTTGCCGCTCACATCGTCGTCATCGGTAATGTCGGCCCAGCCGGCTATAGCGCCGAAGCAGGCGGTCACATCGCCCAGACCTACGATGGCGGCGCAGTTTTGTATCTCGGTGCCGTATCCGGCTATGCCGCCCACATATTCCTCACCGTCCAGACGGCACATGGAGTAGCAGCCCTGCACCACAGTCTGGGACAGACCCACTACGCCGCCCACATAGCTGCCCTCAGCGCTGGCCACGCTGCCGTAGCCCTGGCAGCCGTCGATAATGCCCACGTCGCAGTTGCCGGCCACGCCGCCCGCATGGTCTTTTCTGGCGGATATTGTACCGCGGTTCACGTCGTCTCTGGCAATGCATTTGCTTTCATAGGTGGTGGAGATGATATCCGACGCGGTAAACAGACTCATTATCTGGTTTTCCATGTCGAACTGATACTCTATGCCCATGGCCCCGGCGATGCCGCCCACATTCGTGTCGCCCTCCACCGCGCCGTAGTTGACGCAGCCGGACACCTTGCCCTGGATGCTGTCCTCCGGCTCGTCCTTGGACACGTCATTATATTTGTTCATGATGGCGTTGCCGTTGAGGGCGTTGGTGATCATGAGCATGACCTTGGCGAACTGGGCGCTGACGCCGGACAGGTTCTCCGACAGGCCGCCGGACATATTGCCCATGGCCGAGCTGAACCGCTCCATATCCTCGCCCATATAGCTCAGATCTGTTCTCAGACTCTGGTTGTTTCTGTTGTTGTTAATAGCGCTCTGCGCGGCGTCCGCCGCCGCCTGGCCCGGATTGGTGGAGCTGAGCCGTTTTGCCCTGTAGTCGGCGAATTTATATCGGCTCAGCAACACGGTAAAGCCGCCTCTGAGTCTGTTGGCCAATCCTCCCGCCTGGGCTCCGCCCTCCGTGCCGCCGGCGGTGCCGCTCTCCGTACCGCCGGTGGTCGTGCCGCCGCCGGTAGTGCTGCTGTTGGTGCCGCCGCTGCCGTTGGTAGTGCCGTTGGAGTCCACATAGAAGTCGTCGGCGGCGCTGCCGGCGTTCATCCTCATGCTGTACAGCGCGGCCTCCATCTCGGCCACCTGCCCGTCAGCCTGGGAGAGAGTAGCGTCTATCATAGCCTGGAGCAGCGCCACCTCCTCGGCCAGAGTAGCCGAGTCTATCAGCAGCAGATAGGGCTCCATCTGTCCAACGATACCGGCCACGTCCTGCCTGCCGCAGACCTCGCCCCGGTTGACGCAGTTGGTTATATAGCCGGAGTGCCGTCCGGCGATACCGCCCACGTTGTAGCCGTAGTGTGGATAGCCCACCTTGCCCATATTCTCGCAGCCGTCTATGACGCCGATGGAGAATCCCACCACGCCGCCGCTGTCGGACACCACGTCGGTGTCCTCCGCGCCGGTGAGGCTTAGCCCGGTGAGGGTATTTAGCGTGATGCTGTCAAACTCCAGACTGCCGGCAGTGATGCTGGTATTGACCTGGGCATAGTTCTCGCAGTCTATTATCACTCCGGCGCTGTATCCGGCAATGCCGCCGGTGAAGCGCTTGCCGTTGACCGTGCCCTGAAAGCTGCAGCGCTCCATAAGCCCGTAATTCTCGCCTACAAGGCCGCCCACATAGTTAAGGCCGCTGACCTCGCCGGTGAAGGAGCAGTCCCGGATGTCGCCATGGCTGGTGCCCACAAGACCGCCTACCTGGGAGCGCTCATTGCCGGTGTTGACCCTGCCCTCCAGCTTCAGGTCGTGTATCTCGCCGCCATCCTCCAGATAGCGGAAGAAACCCTGATGTGAGCCGTCGGTAGCGGGGCTGAAATTGCTTATGGTGTGCCCGCCGCCGTCAAAGCTGCCGCTGAAGCTGGGTATGGGGAAGAAGGGCTGGCCTTCCATGTCCAGATCCTTGTCCAGCACCACCCGCAGCTCCGTTGAGTACTCCTTGAGGATGCAGTTTTCCGCCAGCATATTCAGTTGGTCTATGCTGGCGATATGTATGGTGGTCTTTTCCTCGCCGTCCTCCGCCGCCGCTGCGGGGCATACCAGAGCCGCAGTCAGCAGCGCCGCGGTCAGCAGCGCGGTAATACGTTTTTTCATCATGATATCATTCCTTTTACAGGTCGGCTCCGTCTTCCTCGTCCTCGTCCTCGTCGCCGTCCGCCTCAAGTCTGCGGGAAAGACCCTCCGGGATATTTTCCACGCTGCCCACGTCTACCACAGCGTTTAGCTCGCCCCGGAAGATGCCGTGTATCTCGGCGTCTACTATACCGTTCATGGTGCCTCTGACCCGGCCGTTCACCCGGATAAGTCCGGCACGCCTGGTGGCTGTACCGCCCATGTTCAAGGAGAAGGTGGTCTTGCGGATGATGATGTCCCCCATCAGCAGTATCTGCGGCAGTACACACATGACCAGGAAAATGGAGATGAGTGTGCCGGAGCCCAGGAACACGCCGATGGTGGAGATGGTCTCGTTGGAGGTGAGATAGCCGATGACTATGCCGGCGGAGGCCAGCATGGTGCCGGAGGTGATTATGGTGGGGAAGGCCAGGTTCAGCGTCTCTACCATGGCCCGCTTCAGGGGCAGCTTCTCCTTCAGCTCCAGATAGCGGCTGGAGATGACGATGGCGTAGTCTATGTTGGCGCCCATCTGGATAGAGCTTATGATAAGGTAGGTCAGGAAGAACAGGTTTTCACCCTTTAGGTAGGGCACGGAGAAGTTTATCCAGATACTGCCCTGGATTATGGCTATAAGCAGCAGGGGCAGACCGGCGGACTTAAAGGTGAAGATAAGCACCGCCACCACAAAGACCACCGTCATAATGCTGATTATCACCGTGTCCTTCTCGAAGGATTTTTGCAGATCGCCGCAGCTGGTGGTGTCGCCCACAGCGTAGTATATGTCGTAATAGTGGGCGGCGATGCCATGAATGATATCCAGATACCTGTAGCTATCCTCGCCCTCTACCGGGAGATCCAGGTTAATCACTATCCTGGACCAGTCGTCGCTGCGCAGCTGGAGCTTAGCGTCGTTGAGCTGCTGCTCCAGGTCGTCCAGCAGCTCCTCCGTGTCCTCCGGCAGGTCTATGGTCACTTCCTTGCGCCTGTCGCACAGGTAGCTGAACATATCTATCAGCGGCACCCGGTAGTTCTCCAGATTGGTGACCACCTGACCATAGTCGGTCTTATCCAGCGCGTAGCCCGAATACATAAGCTCCGCCAGCTCATAGTCCAGCTCCGTCAGCTCCGAGAACTCCCTGGGGTTAAGCTCGGAGGTAAGCAGGTATCCGTCCATCGCCTCGATATTGGCCAGTCCCGTCACTGTCTCCACGTGCTTGAGCTCCTCCAGGTCAGCGATGACCTTGCCCTCTTTCACGTAGTCCCCGGCAGGCACCAGCAGGGCTATCTGATTGTCCCGGCCGAAGCACTGGTTTATTCTGGCGTCGGCTATCTGGGATTCGTTCTTTCTGAAGGACTGGATGGAGCTCTGGGAGTATACGTAATTTGCCCTGTGGGAGAATATGCAGCCTGCCACTATCACTGCGGCGAAGATTATAGGCATAACAAAGCGGGTGGCATACACCGCCTTGCCCAGAAAGTTTATCTTAGGCACGAAGTTTTTGTGGTGGGTCTTGTCAATGAGCCCGGAGAACAGCACCAGCAGACCGGGCATCAGCAGAAACACCGAAAACAGGCTCAGCAGTATGGCCTTTATAAGCACAGAGCCCATATCGTAGCCCAGCTTGAATTCCATCAGGCACAGGGCCAGCAGACCGGCCACTGTGGTGAGGCTGCTGGCGGATATCTCGGGAATGGCTTTGGTCAGGGCAACGATGGCGGCCTCCCGGGCCTCCTTTGTCTCGTGCTCCTCCATATACCTGTGGCAGAGGATGATGGCGTAGTCTATGGCCAGAGCCAGCTGCAGCACTATGGCGATGGAGTCGGTGACGAAGGATATCTCACCCATCATATAGTTGGTGCCCATGTTCAGCAGTGCCGCCGCGCCGAAGGTCAGCAGCAGCACCGGTATCTCCCCGTAGGTACGGGAGGTGAGCAGCAGCACCACTATGATGATCACCACCGCGATAATATCCACCACCAGCATCTCGCTGTCGATTATCTTTTCCAGCGGATTGCCCACCTGGCTGCTGATATATACGTCGTAGCCCTCCAGCCTCCGGGATATGGAGGCCAGACCGTTGATGCTGGCATTGTCGTCGTTGCCGCCGTCAAAGGTCACGGAGTACAGGGCTGAGGCGGAGGTATAGTGCTTGGCGCTGTCGTCGAACTCCAGTGACTTGACGCCGCTGACCTGTGTCAGCTCGTCGGCGATGGTCTGGGCCTGCTCAAAGGTGACGTTTGCCAGCATCACCTTGGCAGTGGCGAAGGTGGTGAACTCCTGCTCCATCAGGGTAAGCCCCTGACGGGTCTCGGTATTGTCCGGCAGGTACTGGTTTATATCGTCACAGACCTTGACCCAGTTTCGGGAAAAAGCGCTGAATATGGCAAGCACGATAAAAAGCAGGAACATAAGCGTACGTCTGTCCACAATAAATGTGGCCACCCGCTCCATCAGACCCGGCTGCTGTTTAGTCTCCATAAGCATCTTCCCCTGTAATTTCTTCTCCAACTATCTATGTTAGACCCATTTTCTAAGTAAAGCATTAATAAGCGGCGCAATCGTCCGCCGTTTTTTATTTCATCAGGCTCTGCAGCAGCGCAGCGGCCTGCTCCACCCGGCCGGGCGCAAAGGGACTGGAGAGCCCTGCGGCCTGCGCCGTCTCCGTCATGGCCCAGCCGCTTCTTTGCAGCAGCCCGTTGAACTTCTCCATGCCCGCCCCGGGCTGCTCCAGCTCCAGAGCGAATATCTGCACCGCTATGTCGTTGGAAACGGGATAGCTTATGACATAGAAGGGCCGCTCAAAAAAGTGGGTAACGTCTATCCAGCTCAGGGCCGAGAGCTCCGGGCAGTCCCTGTCGTAGCTGCCCCAGCTCATAGCCAGCTCCAGGGCCAGCGCGTTGAGACTGTCCACGCTGAGCTCTTTCTCGTCCATGGCGTATACCCGGCTCTCGAACTGGGCCAGAAATGCCTGGGTGACGTACAGGTCCAGGGTGTCCACCAGCTTCATAAGGCGGAGGTTCTCTGCCTCTCCCGGCTGCGTTATGCCGTCCAGACGGCTCAGCAGCAAAAACTCCATAGCCTGGGAATAGCACTCCGCCAGGTCTATGGTCTCGTAGGAGTTGAGATTGACGTAGGCGTCGGCATAGTGACCGAATTCGTGGGCAAAGTCCAGCAGGTCCTCCATATCCCCGTAGGGGTCAAGGAACAGGAAGGGCGCGTCGTAGTCGTCGAGATAGGTCTGGAAGGACAGGTTGGCCTTATTGGCCCGCAGCTCAACATCATACAGCCCGTAGTCCTCCATGAAGGCAAAGGCCTCCGCCATGCTGCCGCCGATGCCCTGCGTTACCTGTTCCATAATGTCCATAAGCCTGCGCTCCGAGAGGTAGTCATAGCTCAGCTTCCCGGCATAGTCCGCGTCTGCGGCGCTGAGATACAGAGGCAGGATAAAGCTTTTGATATCCTCCAGATAGTCCTCCGCCTGCTCCGGGCTGTAGTCCCGCTCATAGGTAAAGTCGTACTGCATCTGCTCATAGCTGTCATAGCCCAGGCATTCCGCCAGCTGCTTTCTGACGCCGATAAGCTCAATATACAGCTCCGCCAGTCTGGGATTATACTGCTTGTAATATTCGTCCACAGCGCGGCTCCAGCTCTCCCCGTCCGCCCTATCCAGATATTCGTCCAGATATACGCTCTCCCCGTCCAGCTCTATCACCGGCGCGGCAATAAGCTCCCGGTACCGGGACACAAGGGCGCTCTCCCGGCGCATCAGCTCCACGCTGGCGTCGTTATAATAGGGGTCTGTCTCGCCGCCGTATTCCTGGACAAATCCCTCCCAGAAGTACGCCTCCTCCAGCTTGGAGGCCATGGGAGAGGCCGCGCAGGCGTAGTCCAGCTCCTCCATGAGCTGCAGGGCCAAACTGTAATCCTCGGCGCACCGGGCCAGCTCCCCGGCGTAATACTCGTCGCCGGTGTCCTGACAGGCGCGGATATCCGCCAGTGTGTACATGGTGGTAAAGCGGCTGAGCTCTCTGTCGCAGGCCTCCAGCAGCGGGATTATATCGTCCGGCTCCGCGCCGCTGTCCAGCGCCGCCATGGCCGTTTCTGTCCGACTCTCCAGCTCTTTGAGCTCCGGCCTTTCGTACTCCATGTCGCTGAAGGCCACGGCCGGCTTGCGCTGCTCGGCGTCCCCGGTATCCTCCGGAGCGGGCGGCTCCACGGCTTCCACGCCGCAGGCGGCCAGCAGCAAAACGCACAGCAGCAGGGCCAGCCATGGGGACAGTTTTCTCATACTCGGCCTCGCTTTTCCTTTAATCGTTATATTTTATCATATTATGCCGGGATTTGGAATATATAATGTCTTGAAAATGTACAGCCCATACAATATAATACTCGAAGAAACAGGAAAAGGAGCCCAAGACTATGCGCTTTGTTAAAATGCACGGAGCCGGAAACGACTTCATTATTATTGACGCCGCCGCAGAGGGCATAGACCGGGCAGAGCTGCCGCGGCTGGCGCGGAAGCTGTGCGCGGACAGGACCTCCATCGGGGCCGACGGGCTGATGGCAGTTATCCCCGCCGCAGAGGGCGGGGACTTCGGTATGCTGTTTTATAATTCCGACGGCAGCCTTGGGGAGATGTGCGGCAACGGCGCCCGCTGTATCTGCCGCTACGGCTATGAGCACGGTCTGGCCGGAGAGCGGCAGCGGGTGGAGACCACCGCGGGCCTTGTGACCGGGGAGCGGATAAGCCGCCGGGAATACCGGGTGCGGCTCAACGACCCGTCTACCGCCCAGCTGCACCGCACAGCCCCGGCTCTTGGCGAGGAGTACGACTGCGCCTATTTTGAACTGGGCCTGCCGGGGCTGCCCCACGCCGTGCTGCTCATGCCCGACTGGCAGCAGCGGCCCCGCAGCGAGCTCAGGGAGCTGGGCCGAGCCCTGTGCCACAGCCCTGTCTTTCCCAAGGGGGCAAACGTCAGCTTCGTGCAGATAACCGGGGAGGACAGGCTTTCCCTTATCACCTTCGAGCGGGGGGTGGAGGATTTCACTCTGGCCTGCGGCACCGGCTGCGCCAGCACCACCGCTGCCCTGACGCTGAAGGGGCTGGTCTCCGGCAGGGATGTACACATACAGACGCCGGGAGGTGAGCTGCGCATATCCCTGACGGCGGAGAGCGGCACAGTCCGGGATATTTACCTCACCGGGCCCACCAATATCGTCTGCCGGGGCGAGATACTGGACGAGGATATGTAAAAGGAAATCCGAATGGCAATGTCCGATTACGGCGGCGGGATGAGGGCATCCCGCCCTACAAGGCACGACCTGCAACACCCTGCGCTTTGCGTGATATCCCCGACAACACCGTAGGGCGGGCTGCCCACAGCCCGCCGCGATACGCGATCAGGTACGACAGTGAGAACGGCAATTGTTAAAAGGGCAGGTTTATACGAACGGGAGGAAATCAAAGGGCAGCGCCTTCGCGCTGCCCTTGGTGTTGTAATTATATTCTCCTGAAGGTCTCGGTGTACAGCCTAAGCTTTTCCGCCAGGGCGTCCGTCAGCGCGTCGGCAGCCATGCGCCAGCGCCAGTTGCCCATAGACGTGCCGGGGACGTTCATGCGGCAGTCCGCCGGAAGCTCCAGCACGTCCTGCATCTGCATCACAAACAGGTCGGAGGCGGTGGCCATACCGGTGCGGATAAGGCCCCAGCACCAGCCCTCGTCCTCGCTAATGTGCATATAGCGGGCGGCAAAGGCCCTGTCCTCCGGCTCCGTGTCGGAAAGCCAGCCCAGCACCGTGTCGTTGTCGTGGGTGCCCATATAGCAGACGCTGTTTCTGGAGCAGCGGTGGGGCAGATAGTCCGACTCCCCATGGGCGTCAAAGGCAAACTCCAGTATCTTCATACCGGGCAGACCGGAGTCCGCCACCAGCTTTTTCACGCCGGGGGTGGCATAGCCCAGATCCTCGGCGATAAAGCGCAGCTGGCTGAACCAGGAGGTCAACACTCCCACCAGCTTCATGCCGGGGCCGGGACGCCAGTGGCCGTTGATGGCGGTGTCGTCTCCGTTTGGCACCGCCCAGTAGCTCTCAAAGCCCCGGAAATGGTCGATGCGTATGATATCGTAGAGCTTTCGGGCACCGTCTATGCGGCGTATCCACCAGCCGTAGCCGTCGGCGGCCATGGTGTCCCAGTCGTAAAGGGGGTTGCCCCAGAGCTGGCCGTCCGCGGTAAAGTCGTCCGGCGGCACACCGGCCACCTCCACAGGCACATTGTCCTCGTCCAGCTGGAAGAAGCGGGGCTCGCTCCATACGTCGGCGGAGTCCAGAGCCACATATATGGGGATGTCCCCGATGAAGCCCACGCCCTTTTCACCGGCGTAAACGCGCAGCCGCTCCCACTGACGGAAGAACAGGTACTGCATGAACACATAGAAGTCCAGCTCCTGAGACAGCCTCCGGGAGTACTCCTCCACGGCCTCCGGCCTGTGGAGCCGTATGCCCTCGTCGGGCCACTCTACCCAGCTTCGCATACCGAACTGAGCCTTCACCGCCATATACAGAGCGTAATTCTCTATCCAGCCGGCGTTTTCCCGACGAAAGCGGGCCAGCTCCTCCTCCAGCGGCTCCCTGCCTCTGAGGAAGGCCAGACGCAGCACCTTGAAGCGGCTGCCGTATATAAGGCCGTAGTCCGTGCGCTCCGGCGATTCGCCCCAGTCAGCGCTCAAAACCTCGCCCTTTTCCAGAAGCCCATCCTCTATAAGCATATCCAGGTCGATATAGTAGGGGTTCCCGGCGAAGGTGGAGAAGGAGGAATAGGGGCTGTCCCCGTAGCTGGTGGGGCCAATGGGCAAAAGCTGCCACCAGCGCTGACCCGCCGCGGAGAGGAAGTCCACGAAGTCATAGGCGGCCTTGCCCATAGTGCCTATCCCGTAGGGGGAGGGCAGAGAGCTCATGGGCATGAGTATACCGCTGCTGCGTTCCATAGCTATCACTATCCCTTCACGGCGCCTGCGGCCACGCCCTTG
>CAYSFK010000038.1:0-16771 GCA_964430345.1 uncultured Oscillospiraceae bacterium
GCAATCATTGCTTTATACGCCTGCCTTTTCGGGCGGGCAATTCTGTTTCGGGAGGGGACGCTTATATGGCCAGACGGGCGCGGGACGGTATAAAGGAGCGCATCAGGGACGCGGCGATAGACTGTGTGCTGAAGGATGGCGTGGATGTGGTTCAGGTGGCCCAGATAGCAAAGAGGGCGGGAATGTCCACCCGCACGGTGCACAGGTATTATCCGGAGAAGGACACTCTGCTGGCCGATGCGGCGTTGAAGTACCTCTGGGAGTTCTATATTCACTTTGCCGAGGAGTTCGAGAAGATGCCCAAGGACGGGCTGACAGGCATGGAGCGGCTGCTGCTGATGTTTAACTGCCAGAGGGATTTCTGCAAAACCGATACTACCACGGCAATGATGATGATAGACCTGCGGTTTTACCGGCTGAAGCACTGCTGTGAGATCAGCGACCTGAATATCGAGGGCACGGAAAAGGTCAAGCGCATAGTGTTCGACTGCATAGAGCTGGGCCAGGCCGACGGCTCCATCAGGAAGTCTCTGGAGCCGGAGATGACGGCCATGCTGCTGTCCGTGACCTATAACGGCCTGATGCAGCGGCTCACCATGGTCAATCGCTCCAATATGCCGGAGGAAACCAAGGAACGGATTTTCCCGGTCTATGACGAATATGCCCAGATGCTGGAGCGGTATCTCAGACCGTAGCGGGGAAGATACAAAAGAAAAAGTAAGAGCAAGAGCCTGCTGCCCTCGCCTTTGGCGGGGACAGCAGGCTTCAGCTTGTCAAAAAAGCATTTTTGACAAGCTGAAGTCATTTCAAAACTTTCTTCAAAAGTTATGAAATGCGTATTATTGGACGTGAAAGACACCCCTGATGGGTTTCTTTCACATTTTTTCCTTTCCGTCGTCGAGACACTATCATAAGTTCTTTGACAGTCTGAGCCTGCTGCCCTCGCCTTTGGCGGGGACAGCAGGCTCTTGCTTTGTTATGGGTAATGCGGTATGGGTCGAATCGAGCCTATCGGTTCAGCGCCTTGATGCTCAAGCTCAGTTCTCTGTCCTGTATCAAAGGGCCCGAGATAGTGAAGCTGACGGTAAACAGGCTGTTGTCCGGATTAAAGCTGAAGCTGTTCACCACGGCGGTAAGACCGCTGGTGTATACGTCGTCGCTGAGCAGCTTGTATGAGCCCACCAATATCCGTCCGCTGCTGCTCCCCACGGTGACGCCGGAGCCGAAGGTCTCGCTGTCGAATTTCACGGTGCTGCCGTCTGTGCTGATGTTTCCGGCGCAGCGCAGCTCTTTTTCCAGGGCGTTGGACAGGGTGGAGGACAGGGTCTGAGAATCGGACAGCGTCACGGAGCGTCGGTAAACGTGGACAGCGGAGTTAACGCCCATCACGATAGTGGAAAAGAGTATGCCCATAATAGCCACCGACATCAGCAGCTCCGTCAGGGTAAAGCCTCGCTGTGAGGAGAGAAGCTTTTTCATCCGCCGCCGCCCCCTTCCGTGGGCGCGTAGGCCAACAGCTCATCGGCGTCGCCGGAAAAGACCACCTGAAAGCTGACTTTATTCTGGGCGGCGCCGTTTGTCACCGAGACGTCCACCGTGTTGGGGTCAGCGGTCACGGGAGAAGTGCCGGACTGGGCCTCGGAGAGCGCTTGGTACAGTTTCTTGTCTGCCAGCTCCGCGTTCCTGTTCATTCGGGAGGCGGAGGTTATCATGGCTGTCAGCAGCGCCATGGCTATGGCCGTGACCAGTACCGCGCACAAAAGCTCTGTCAGGGTCTCGCCCCGGCGCGCGCGAAGTCTGTCGATAATTTTCACGCAGCAGCCCCCCATTCCTCAACAAAGGGCCCGTCCCAGGTGACGGTGGTCGTGTAAATAGTGGTGACCCTCTCTGTAGCTGTGTTGCCGGCTTCCGTGCTCTCGGCTTCGCTGGTGACCACCGGCCTGGACACAGTGGGTGTGTATCGCAGCTCCAGTGCCTGCTCACCGGCTTCAAGGGTCACGGTAATGCTGTAGTCCTGAGCCGCTGTTATCTTGCCGGTCACCTTGGGGAAGGAGAGCGAAGCGTCCTGAGCGTAGAAGCTCAGCGAGGCCGTCTGCTCGTGAGGCACCACCGAATGGCCCAGCTCGTTATTGAGAGAGGCGAAATAGATATCGGACAGATCGAAGCCTGCGGCTGCCAGCAGCAGTCCGCCCTCGCCGGTAAAGTCCACAGTCCCCGTCTCGTAGCTCTCCGTGGAGCTGACGCTGGAGGATGGGTCGCCGTCGGCCGGGTTTGTTATGACTGTCACGGTCTGTTCAATGTGCTTGTAGGCGCCGGTGAAGCTTAGCTCCCTCATATCCTTCTCTACCAGAGCGGCGGCGGAGGCCACGGCCAGGTATTCCTGTCGGCTCTGCCGCTCTCCGGCGGTCTTTCCTGCGTTGACGGAGGCGGCGGTAAGCACCACTCCGCCCACAACGGAGCACAGCAGGAAGAAGAACAGGGCGAATACCATGGAGACTCCCCGACGGCTGTTCAGTTTTGCCAGGATGATCCGGGTCATCGCGTTCTCCTTATCACGGCGTGATTGGCTGCCATATGGCGCAGAAGGTGGTGTGGTCGGTTATGGGAATGGCCGAGATGTCAGGCTCTCCCACTGCGGCGGTGCTGTCGGTGCTCCAGCCCATGAAGTCGAAGCCTTCCAGTACCGGTGCCTCGGGCGTTGCGGCGAAAGAGTTGTATTCCACGGTCTGACTGTCTATAGCCGTAGGCGTCCCGCCCTGGGTATCAAAGCTGACGGTGTAGCTGTTTATCTGCCATATGGCTCGGAAGGTGATGTTGGCAGTTATTGCGGTGGTGCGGAAGTTGAACGCCGGCAGGCTGCCGTCCACGCTCCAGCCCACTAAGGTGTAGCCTGTGCGCTGGGGTGAAGGCTCCGTGGCATAGTAGCCCTGGATGATCGGCTGGCTGTCAGGTGCCGGGACCTCGTCGCAGCCTGTCACAAAGCTTACGGTGTAGGTAGGCGTCCACTCTGCGTAGAAGCTGATGGTAAGGGTGTTGGGGTCAAGCGCGTGCGTCTCGGCCTGAGCGGGGGAGAACACGCTGTTCAGTTGGTAATGAGTGCCTGTGCCGTCGGCCATGGAATTCCAGCCGGTCAGGGTGTAGCCCGGACGCTGCATACCGCCCCACTCCAGATTGATGGTCTGTCCCCACTCCACGGTGCGCTGGGGCGTAATGCCCTGGACGCCGGTGCCGTTTACGTCGTAGCTCAGGGTGTACAGGTCTGGTATCCACGCCGCCGTAAGCTGCAGGTTCTCGATGACCTGGTCTCCCTGGCTGTATCTTATCCCCTCGTAATACCAGCCGTTGAAGCTGTAGTGCTCCAGAATGGGGTCGGGGGGCAGGTCAAGGCTCTGCCCGTAGTCATAGGTCTGGTCGCTGAAGTCTGCGCCCTGACCGGCGGAGCCGCCGTTCAGGTTATAGGTGACCGTATAGTGGTGTATCTCCCACTGGGCGTAGAGTGTAAAGGTGCCGTCAGTGCTCATGGTAATGGAGGCGCCTGCGGCGTAGGCTGTGCCGGTGCCGTCGGCTTTGGTGTTCCAGCCTGTGAACCTGTGACCGGGCAGGGAAAATACCATGGTGCCGGAGGCGTCCGCGGGATCCATGGCGGCAAAGCTGCAGCCGTTGGAGACAGGCACGTCCTGTGCTCCGCCGGTGCCGGAGGCGGCGCCGAAGTTGGGCTCATAGCGCACCGTACCGGGTACTGTCTCCGTGTTCCATACAGCATAGAGGGTGATATCCCTGTCCAGGGCGATGTTGTGGGTCTGCCCCACAGGGTATTGGGCGGTGGCGGCGCCCTTTGTTTCCGACCAACCCAGGAAGAAGTGGTTGTATTTCAGTGTGTTGTCCGCGCTGACGCTGTGGAAGCCCCCCTGGGGGTTGGTTATCATGGTCAGCGTCACAGGCCCGGGCCCCTTTTGCGGCGCAGGCACCTCCAGCGCTACATCGATGCCGGTGACGTCATAGGTCAGCGTATAGTCGTCCCATATGGCGTAGAGCGACTGGTTGTACAGGTCAGACACAATGTACGAAAGCAGCTTATCCGTGGGCAGGGTATCCGCCGCCGTCCCCCAGCCCATGTGCTTGCGGTTTTCTGCCTGGGGTGGATCCACCGCGTCGGGAATGTCGGTCAGCGCGTCTGTCCCTATGTTATAGGTCTTAGACTCGTAGGCGTCGGGGTCGCCGTTGTTCAGGTAGAAGCGCACCTCCCGCTTACCGGTTTCCCTGACCAGCCGCAGCTCGTTGGTGCCCCTGGGCGCGATGGAATAGCCCTTGTTGCTGTAAACGAAGTAGTTGGCGTCGCTTTCGTCGTAAGCCGCCGCGGAAGCGTACTTCACCACAGTTTTATTGTTTTCCGGCGTCTGGCAGGTCACTGTTATCTGATATCCGCCATCCTTGCTGTGGACGGAAGCATCCAAGGAAAGTCCGGTGTTGGGCACGGTGATGACCTTGTTGTTGCCCAGCCATATATCCTCGTAATAATCGCTGCCCTCGCCGTTGTAGCTGATGTTGCCGCCGGAGAGCTGGAGGTAGTTTCCGGAGCTGCCGCCTGCCATATAGATGCCGTCGCCATTGGGAGCTGTATTTCCGGTGGTGTTGCCGCCGAACAGCAGGAGCCTTGCGCCGTTCTTGGCGTAAACCGCGCCTCCGGCCACACCGGCGGAGTTGTTTGATATATCGCCGTAATAGAACTCAATGTTGCTGGTCTCATTGCCGGATATGTTCAGGCATACTCCGCCGCCCCAGTTTCCGGCGTAGTTCTGGAAGATAACGCTGTTGTATATGTACAGCGTGCCCTGCCACTGGAACACGCCGCCGCCGTTGGCGTTGGCTCTGTTGCCGCTGATGTAAACATTATAGATACGCAGCTTGTCGTCGTTGGGGCCGGCGTCGGTGAGTATGCCGCCGCCGTTGCCGGTGGTGGTGTTGTAGCATATCTCGCCGCTGTACAGCAGCAGTGCGTTTTGCAGCAGGTCCACGCTGCACAGGCCGCCTCCGCCGTCATGGCCGGAGTCGAAGGTATCGCTGCCGCTTATCGATCTGAAGGAGCTGTTGTTGTTTATCCTGGGATTGCCCCAGGGGATGAAATAGTCGGTGTAGTTGCTGCCGTCCGCGTTTTCCGCCAGCTCGTACACATTTGTGGACACCTCTCTGTAATACGCCGCGGTCTCCGCGTAGCCCTGACCCACAGAGTCGGAGTGCGTCATCCGGCCCATGACCATCTGTGACTTGCGTATCAGGTAAACCCCGCCGCCTATAGGTGCCGAGCAGCCGGATATCTCGCCGCCCCGCATATAGAATGTGGCGTTTTGGTTGACGAATACGCCTCCGCCGAAGAATTCATAGTTGGAGGTCTGGTCGACTTTACCTGGGTCGATAATACCCTTGTCGTCGGGCAGGTCGTTTTCCAGCCAACCGTTTATCAGATTAACACCCTCGAACATATACAGATTGGAGCTAGGCTCCATGCATATCACACGGCCCTTCTGCGCCGCGTCAAAGGTCAGTGAGTTGCTCTGATAGTCCTCGCCGTCCGCACCCAGATTGACAGTGACATAATCGTCGATGCTCAAACAGCCGCCATGCACATCATAGAAGGTTTTGCCGTCACTTCGGAAATTGTCTTGGTTGGTGGGGATAGTGCCTGAGCCGCTCCAGCTTATCCTGCGGTGACCATTGGCCAGAATGGTGAGGTTTTTATCTATGGTTATCTGGCCGCTCTCTTGGGTGTCGCCGTAGACCATCAGGGTGTCTCCGTTGTCGGCGCCGCTGACGGCTTGCTTCAGCGTGTTGTACCAGCTGCTGCTGTCGGTATTGAAAACTCTGCCGAGGCAAAACAGATTCGTGTTTTCGGAAAAGGTGTATGTTTCGTAGCTGTAGCCGTCCTCGTCGCAGTACATGGGACTGCCGTAGTAGCTGTAGGTAGCCTTTGCCACGGAGTAGTTGTTGCCATATGTATAGTCATGAACGTTCTGGATGCTGACGCTGCCCCGGCTCCAGCCCAGTATGCCTTCCGGAGCGGAACCGCAGTGCAGCCGGTAGGGTATGTTCTTTCCGACCCTTACTGTGACAGAGTGATTCACAGATATATCCTCATATACAGCCGGATAGTAATTACCTCGCCTATCCCAGTGTTCTTCACTTGTCATCACGCGCACTGTCTCGGGGTAGTTATAGGTGACCTCAACAACATTGTTTCGGCTGACCGTCCTGGCGTATAGATTGATATCCTTCCTTACTGTTATCGTGTCTCCCTCAAGATACTCCACGGGCCCGCCGCGGGTGGTTGACCAGCCCACAAAGGTTCTCCGCTGGCCTGTGGGGGGGGAGCTGGGGACAGTAAATGTATCGTTATACCCCATAGAGGCAGTGCTTTGTTCACTGCCGTCATCCTTATAGCAGGTCACATTGTAGCTGGCCTGCTTCCACTGGGCGTAAAAGATGACGTCGCTGGAGGTCATTGTGTATGTGGGGTTGGTTGCCTTGTCGCGGTATTCGGTGCCGGAGCCGTCTCTCTCGGTGTTCCAGCCCTTGAAGTCGTAGCCTGTGCGGTACAGCGGCGTGTCAAAATCCGAGGGATACTGTATCTCTACCACGGCGCCGGAGGCGTATTTCGTGGCGTCGGTAGGCAGGGTGCCGCCTTCGGCTCCGTTGCCGTCATAGGTCACATCCAGCCCGTCCACCCAGTTGGCGTACAGGTCCATGCGCCGTTCTATGAGTATATCTTTCTCAACATTGTAGATTTCGGGCGTCAGATCGCTGACGTAAGCGTCCAGCCATCCGGCAAAGACTTTGGGGCCGCTGCCTGTGTTCACCAGCAGCCCGGTGTTGCCCGGCAGCTTATACGTGGCTCCGCTTGGCCAGACCGTGCCGGCGGGGACTGTGCCCGTATAACTGGTGGTGTTGGGGAAGAAGCTGACGGAATAGAAGTCCAACCGCCCTGTGGCGGGCCCGTTGGTGCAGTTAATGACCAGAGGCTGCTTATTCACCAGATACGGCTTATACTCGCCGTTCTGCTTTACAAGAACATTGTATCTTCCGGCAGGCACCGTCGAATGCACGATATACGAGCAGGACAGGTCATCCTCGTTTGTCATGGTAATGCTATCGGCGCTGGCGTCAGTGGCGTTTTTCAGGACTATGTATTTCAAGTCCTCAAAGCCTTTTCTGTCGTTGAAGAGCCAGGAGTCGCCGTTTTTGTACAGCGTCAGAGTTACCAGACGCCCTGTGGCGCTGGCCTTGGCCGTGAATACCAGGTCGCTTGCGGGCACAGAGAATCTGAAGGGATTGTTGCTGTTGGGGATCACGCGGCCGTTGGCCTCCTCCCAGGAGGTGAACAGGGAGTTGCTGCTTAAGCTGGCGGTGGCTGTTACCCATGCGCCGTAGCGGAAGCTGCTTTCCACTGTGGCGGCGGGCAGGGTGCCGCTGAATGCCACGGTGTCCACGTTGCCGCCGGCTATCAGCTTCACCTTGAATTCGGCTCTTGCGAAGTAAATGTTGACCGTAAAGGTCTTGCTGTCATCATCGGCGCTTGTGGTATAGGGCAGGCCTATTGCCGAACCGCCCACAGCTACAGTGGCGGCCCTGTTCTCGTCGGGCATGATGCAGGGGACGCCGTTGACGGTCTTAGGCAGGCTGGACAGCGCTGTGAAATAGTCCAGCAGGTCCTCATTGATATCCACGCCCACGCCCAAGGTCCTTGTGGTGCTGGAGCTGGGTGTGGCTATGTAGCTGCCGCTGTCGCTCATGAGGAAGTAGTTGACCTTGAAGTCCGCGTGCTTTTGGGTATAGCGCACCCGGACGGAGGTGTCGCCTTCGGGCATGGCAAAGCTGAAGCTGCCGTCGGGGTTGCGCTGGGCCTCGTGCTCGGTGCTGCCCACGCTGTAGCTGACTCCGGCCACATACCACAGGCTGGTGGCCAGCTTCGGCGCTACCACCACCTGAGTCCCCACTCCCGCCTTACCGGTTCTGCCGGGCTGCATCTTCAGGGAGCCTGCGGCGACCGTGTAGCTGCTGCCGTCCACGCCGCTGCCGTAGTTGTCCTCGTTCACGGGCTGCTCACAGCTCAGCGTATATGCGGTCTGAGCGAAGGTGATATATACTGTGCAGTCGCTCATGGGATTGAAGCTGAACACATAGTTCCCGTTGACGGTCTTATGCTCCAAAGCCGCTCCGTCGTCCACCTGGGCATTTTCAAAGCCGTAGCCGCCGCTGGGCGCAACGGTGAACGTCAGCAGCTCCCTCGCCGGGGCCTCGAACTTAAATTCTTCCTCGTCGCGCATATTGGAGCTGTAGAACAGAGTCAGCTTCTCGCTCTGGGCCATTACGGTACCGGCGTTCCTGTCCAGCTGACCGTTCTCCATCCGCAGCACCACGGTGATCTCCAGACCGCCGGCCATGGGCCAGGAGCCCCAGTGCCGCAGTCCGGGTATAGAGCCGAAGGGGTAGGCGCGACCGTCCAGCAGCTTGGAGTAGGGCCGGGTGAGGGCGGCGGAGCAGCTGCCCCAGGTGCCGGTCATGTCGTCCTTGAGCTTCTCCGAATTGCTGGTTTTCATGGAGCCGTCGCCGGCGTATACCAGGTATTCGCTGGCCAGGTTCTTGACCTCGCCGTTTATGTATGAAAAGGCGCAGTAGCAGTCGGATAGGCTGCCGCCCTGAACAAAGGGCAGGGCGACGTTGGCGGTGGGCGCGTTGCCCACGGCGTAGCAGTTTTTGACAGCAGTGCCGTTGTCGGCGCTGCCTATCAGCTTGGCAATGCCCCGCAGCTCGTCGCAGGCGGCGTAGCAGTCGGTGATCTCACTGCCCTTGGCCTCGCCTATAAGCCCTGCTGCCGTGGCTCCGCTGAGTCGCGGCAGTGCCGCGAAGCTGCCGGTCACTCTGCAGTTGACCGCGCTGCCTATGAGCCCGCCGGAGGCCTCAGTGCCGCCGTTGAGCCCGTAATTGGTATAGTTGTCATAGTCCACCTTGTTCCCGTTCACCAGATAGCAGTATACCTGGCAGCCGCTAATATCGCAGTTTTCGGCGTAACCGGCCAGCGCGCCCACATAGTCGGCGCCGGTGCCGGACACTCTGGGATTGACCAGGTATACATCCTTAAGCTCACTGCCGGTGAATTTGGCGAACAGTCCGTTATCGCCGCTCAGTTTGGTTACCGTTCGTTTACCGCCGTCGTAGGAATCCAGCTCGGCGTTCTCTATGGAGACGAAATCGGCCACGTTCTCAAGGCTGATGTTGGCGGTCTGCACGGCGGCGGTGACGTCCTCCGTCACTCCGCTCCGGATTTTGTCCAGATTCTGCAGGTGCCGGGCCCAGGATATCTCCGCTGTCTCCCCGCCATCGCCTGTGCGGGCGGCGAAAAGGCTGTTAAAGCTGACAGTGGAGAAGGCGGCCAGCTTGTTGGCGGCCTCGAAATATACGGTGGCCTCAATGTCCGCGCCAGGGGTCAGATCGGCGAATCTGTCCTTAAACTGCGCGCCTGCCCGCAGCGTATCCAGCGTCAGGGTGTACCCGTGTACCGGGTCGTATTCAAAATAATCCAGGCTGCCGTCGTAGACCAGCTCCATGGAGTGCGCTCCGTCGGAGAGCAATAAGCGCACTGTGTGGTCTATGCCCACCCCGGAGATATTAAGCAGCAGTTCGTCGCCGTTTTCCACGGTGAGTATGGGTGTAGGCGCCCGCTCAAAGTCATCTCTGTCCACGGCGCTGCCGCCGTAATAGCCTATCTGCGCTGCCGCTCTTGCCGCCTTATCGTCCCGCAGCGCGTCCAAGGTGCTGAAATCGGCGTAGCTCAGCGGCTTTTCGGCGTAAAACACCCCGTAGACCGAGGCGGATTTCAGGTCGTATTCTATTATATAATAGCCGCCGATTCTAACAGGGTCCTCTATGGAGCCCAGCGGCAGCAGCAGCTTGGCGGCGTCCTCGCCGTTAAGGGTGTAGTAGAAGCGCCCCGCGCTTATGGCTCCCCAGTCGGCCTCGATGCCGAAGTCTGAAGGCTCCGTGCCCATGGGCGCGGCATTTTTCAGCGCGTCGGTGGAGTCGTTGTTGCCCATACGGGTAAGGCTGTTCTGGGCCGCGGCGTACAGCTCCTTGGCTGTCTCGTCCAGCAGGGTCACTTTCAGATCGCGCTGGTAGGAGACCACCTGGGGGATAGCCACGCTCATGAGTACGACCAGAATGGCCACCGCTATCAGAACTTCAGACAGCGTGAAGCCGGCGGTACCCAGCCGCCGTCTAGTAAATTTTCTCTTTAAGCTGCTTCTCATGGCATATCCTCCAAAGGCCTTGCACAGTGACCGGTTGCGTCTTGCTGTCAGGGAATGAATTCGTAGAATGTGGCCGTCAGCTTCACTTCAAGACTGCTGTTGACCAGAGAGGGCGTGACCGCTGCCAGCATCGCCGCCGTTTCCGCGGCTGCGTTCGGGTCCGCTGTTGCCGCCGCTGCGGTGTTTACGGCGGCTGCGGCGTCCTTGGCGGCCTGGCGGGCGGTCTTGGACAGGGACATAGCCGTTGCGCTTATCTCACAGCGGTAGGGTCCGTTGTGGAGCATGGCGATTATGCCCTTGGCAGTGGCGTAGCTGTCGCACTCGAAGTTAATGTCTATGGTACGGGAGATAATACGTTCATTTGTCACCAGCGGACGGAAGGTCATGTTGTACGAATAGGTGTTCAGCATGGCCTTGTTCAGCAGATCCACCACCAGCCGGGCGTTGTCGTAGTCCGGGACGATGGCGTCGGTGTCGGAGGACAGCTTGTCAAGCGCCTCCTGCATTTGCCGCATTTTCTGCAGCTTGGCGGTGACCACTGTCAGCTGTGACTCGGCGGCGGCCTGCCGTGATTGTGCCTCGGTGATGGTAGAGCGTACCGGCTGGTCCACCAGCAGGTAATACAGGCTGCCCACCAGCAGCACTATGAAGACCAGCAGCAGCAGCTTTTCCCGCTTGGAGAATTTATGTGTCAGCATTATTGCTCCACCTCCTGAAATGTAATGGTCAAAAGGATGGTGGCGCCGCTCTCCACAGTGTCGGAATTGCCTGTGTTGGCGGTAAACAGGCTCACGCCCTCCACCTGGGGCAGGGAGGTAAGCTCGGCGTACAGGTCGGAGGCCCGGTCAAGCCCGGTGCCGGTTATCTCCATGGTGACGGTTTTCCCGGCGAACTCCAGGGAGCTTATGTTGGTTCTGTCCATAACGTGGCCTTCCACCAGGGCCAGTGCCTCCATCACGTCCAGAGGCATCACGTCCTTGCCGGAGCCCAGCGCCTCGGAAAAGTACCGTGTGTACTCCTCCAGCACGGCGTCGTAATCTGCCAGCTCCCGCTGCACGGTGTCAAGCTGTTCCTCGGCGGCGTCCGCCTGAAGCTCCGCCCGAGAGGCGGCGGCCATCCTGTCGATGACCCCGAACTTCACGAACAGCACCAGCACCAGCGCGAACAGGACAAGGTAGGGGAGGTATCGCCGCATCTGCTCTGCGGGCTGCTCCATTATCATCAGGTTGAGGGTGGTCTTGGTGGGGTACGTTTTCTTTTTCTTGAACAGCTCTTTTTTGAACAGCTCTTTACTGAATAGCTCCATGACTGCCCTCCTCTTACTGCATTGCCGCGCCGATGGCGGCGAAGCAGACGTCTGAAAGCGCCTCGTCCGGCGAGCCGGGTATCATGCCCGACACCGGTTTTATGCTCAGGTTCAGCGTACTGCTTATCTCGGCGCACAGCGCCTCCGCCCGGCTGCCGCCTCCGCAGAACCAGCCCAGACTCAGGTCTGTGTCCGGGTCGTTGTATCTGTAGAAATTCACCGCCCGCATTATCTCCGTGGATATGGCGCGGAACAGCTCCGTGGCCTGCGGTGAGGACAGCTCGCCTCCGGCGTTGGCCTCCTTGCGGGTCTGGGCGATGTGCGGGTCAAGGCTCAGCGCCTCGGCCAGTGCCGTGTCAAGATTCAGCCCGCCCAGCTCCGCGGAGCGCACCGCGTCGAAGCGGTCGCCCTGGAAGAAGAAGATGCGCGTACCCACGTGGCCCAGGTCGATGAAGCACTGCTCGCCGCCCTCTGCCGCGCTGCCTGCGCCGACCCGGCGTATCAGGTTCACCAGCGCCGACTCCACCGGTATAGCGGTCACCAGCTTCAGCCCGGCCCAGCGGCAAACGTCGTTGTACTGGCCGATAGTCTCCTTGGAGGCTGCCGCGCACATCAGCGTCATTTTCCCCGGTTTCCCGTCCACGCCCTCCTGGCTGCTTATCACATAGTAATCGTAGAAGTACTTGTCCCTGTCGTCGGTGATAAAATCCCGAAACTCGTAGGGCAGGTTTATCTTCAGCTCCTCGTGGGTCATAGCGGGCAGCTCGGTCTGGCGTACAAAGACCTGGGCGGCGGGCAGGATGACGGCGCAGCGCTGGGCGCGGATCCGGTACTTCTTCAGAGTGTCCTTCAAGAACTCCGCCATAGCGGCGGTCGAGACCATCCGGCCTTCGTGGACAAGGTTTTCGGGCATATGCTCCTCAGCCAGTTTGAGGATGGTGTCCCCGCTGCAAAGGGCCAGCTTCAGAGTGCAGCTTCCGATGTCTACGCCTAAAATAGTATTTGCCATATAACCAGGACCTCCTATAGTGCGGTCAAAATAGACTCAGGTACAGTGCCAGCAGCTTCTCGCCGAATATAGCCGTGAACCAGGCGGCGGCGGACAGCGCTGGGCCGAAGGGGATAGCTGCGCGGTTTTTGATGCGCCCCAGCAGGGCGGCGAAGATAAGCCCGAAGAAGCAGGCGGCGATTATCAGCAGCCAGCCCAGCTTCCATCCGAAGTAGAGGCCCAGCAGCGCGATAAGCTTCAGGTCGCCGCCGCCCATGCTCTCCTTTTTAGCCAGCCTGTCGAACAGCAGCACCACCAGCAGCATGGGCACGAACAGCAGCGCCGCCCCCAGCAGCCCCTGGAATACCCTCGGCAGCCCTCCCATCAGGAAGGCCAGCGGGAACCAGAGCAGCGCGCCTGCAAGTAAAAAGCTGTCGGGTATCTCCTGTATCTCCAGGTCAACCAGCGACGCTGCGAACAGCAGCGACAGCAGGATAATAAAGCTCAGCGCCTCAAGGCTGATATCGTAGCGCAGCAGCACCGACACGTAGATAAGCCCGCATACCAGCTCCTGTATGGGGTAGGCGGGGGACAGCTTCTCCCCGCAGTGGCGGCAGCGGCCCTTGGAAAACAGCCATGAGAATACCGGCACCAGGTCCCGCAGCCCCAGCACGTGGCCGCAGGCGTCGCAGTGGCTGCGTCCCTTCAGCGCGGATTCACCCCGTACCAGCCGCGATGCCAGACAGCCCAGAAAACTGCCCATAGCCAGCCCCAGCAGCGCCGCAATAAATATTCCGTATGCGGTTGTCAGCGGCGAAAGCCCCAGCATATGTGTACCTCGTTTTATTTCTTAAAGCCTTCCCCTTCGGGGAAGGGGGACCGCTTGCGGTGGATGAGGGAACCGGCAGTCAGTCAAACGGAACCATCACCTTTGTAGGGCGGGCTGCCTTCAGCCCGCCGCCGTACCTGCAACCGATGAGGTTTCTTTCAAAGCCTTTCCCTCCGAAAAATGCACAATTCGTAAGCAGAGTCCGGCGTCCTCTTTTCAAGGGCGCCCGACTCCGCTTCCGCGGAGTGCTGTGGGATGTTTGCTAAATGTAATTGCTTGGAGTGATATCAGGTGCCAGCACCCTCACTCTCAAATGTAACGTCTCCGTCAATGTCGATTGTGACAGCTGTTATGTCCTCATTGGTAGGCGTAACAACAATGCTTGTATTGCTGGTCAACGTTACGGTCGAACCATTCTCAGCAGCGTCTCTAATAGTATTGCAGGCAGCGGTAGGAATTTCAATACCGGCATCAAGGGTATCACTGGTAGTCATTGCATCGACAAGAGCTTCTGAGTACGCGGAGCGCACATTGGCGACGTCTGTGGCAAAACGAGCCTTGTCAAGAGCGCTGCCGAACACGGGGAGAGCGATGGCGACCAGAACTGCGATGATAGCGACAACTATCAGAAGCTCTGCCAGGGTAAAGCCTTTTTTGCTGGATAACTTTTTCATAAAGTAGTCCTCCTATAAATTTGTTTTTCTGTTAATTTATTTTCACCGGGAGGCTTATTTCCGGGGAAAAACACTGTAATAGAGTATGGTGCTGCCAACACTATGTATGACTAAAAACCTTGGTAAAAGTTCCCTAAAAGCCTTCCCCTCCGGGGAAGGGGGACCGCTTGCGGTGGATGAGGGAACCGGCAGTACTTCAAACGGAACCATCCCTCTTTGTAGGGCGGGCTATCCTCATCCATTGCCGTACTTTCGGTGGATGAGCCATTCACTGCAAATCTGACTACATACCTGAGTACATGGAGAACATGGGCAGGTACAGTCCGATAACGATAATGCCGATGACCACGCCCATAAATACGGTTATTGCAGGCTGCAGCATAGCCAGAGCCTTGTCCGAGGCCACCTGTGTCTCCTCGTCGTAGTACTCGCCTATGGTTGACAATGTCTCCTCCAGCGAGCCTGTGGATTCGCCCATAGCCGTCATCTCGCACAGCATGGCGGGGAAGTCCTCCTCCCCCCGCATCAGGTCGCCCAGACTGCGGCCCTCCTCCAGCTGAGGGGACAGCAGTGACAGCCGATGGCTAAGATATACGTTGTCCAGCACCTTGGCCGTTATGGACACTGCCCATACCAGCGGTATGCCTGCCGTCAGCAGGGTGGACATGGTGTTGGAAAACTGGCTGGCGCACTTCATCCTGTTCATTGGCCCTATAGCCGGCAGCTTCAGCGCCAGCGTGGCGAACAGCATGGAGCCGCTCTCCGTCCCGGCGTAAAGCTTGACGCCCACTATCAGCGCCGCCACTATCATCAACACCAGCAGCCATTTCTCGGCGAAGAAGTCGGACACCGCGATAATGCCCTTGGTCAGTCCCGGCATCTCCACGTCCAGGCTCTCGAACATACCCGTAAAGGTGGGCATGGTGAATATCATGATTATGGCGATGACAATGACGGCCAGCACCATCAGGAAGGCAGGGTACGACATGGCGGACTTGACCTTGCCCTTCACCTTGTCGGCGTTCTCGTGGTATTTCTGCAGCTTCTCGAAGGAGACCTCCAGCGTACCGGATTCCTCACCGGCCCGCACCGTCTCAATGAAGGCGGGGGGCAGCTGGTCGCCGCCCTTGCTCTCGAAGCTCTGGGCCAGCCCGTAGCCTGCGGCCACGTCCTCCGCTACCTTGCCCAGCAATGCCTTCAGCTGCTTGTCGCCCACCTGCTCCTCTATCAGCTTCACCGCCCGTATCAGCGGCAGGCCGGTTTTCAGTATTATGGCGAACTGAGAGCACAGCAGGGCCAGGGACTTGTCCTTTATCTGCTGCGGACCGGTAAGCTGTATGTCGTCCAGGGCCATGCGCCGCACCTCTGAAACGGAGGTGACGATGGAGCAGGTCTCCTTTATGCGGTTTACGGCCTCGATTTTGTCATAGGCCTCCACCACGCCGTTGACCTTAACGCCGTCCTTGGATATGGCTTTGTACTTGAATACGGACATTTATTCTTGCCCCCGACTTATAGCATAAGATTTTTCTTTACCTGGGCCGTGTCAAAGGCGACGGCGCAGGCGTTCTCCGGGGTGACCTTGCGGCTCTGCACCAGACGCACCAGCCACTGGTCCATGGAAATGCTGCCGTCCTTGGCGGAGGTGGCGATGGTGCTGGCTATCTGGGGGGTCTTGCCGTCCCGGATAAGGTTTCGTATGGCCATGTTCACCATCATCAGCTCGCAGGCCAGCGCCCGGCCCCCGCCTATCTTGGGTATGAGCTGCTGGGTCAGCACCGCGATAAGGGTCATGGACAGCTGCATCCGGATCTGCTGCTGCCGTCCCTCCGGGAATACTGAGACTATACGGTCGATGGAGTCCGCCGCGGAGTTGGTGTGCAGTGTGGCGAATACCAGATGGCCTGTCTCCGCCGCTGTCAGCGCTGTCTCGATGGTGTCCATGTCCCGCATTTCGCCCACCAGCAGGATGTCCGGGTCCTCCCGCAGCGCCGCCCGCAGCCCTTGGGAGAAGCCGTCAGTGTCCTTGCCTATCTCCCTCTGGTTTATCAGGCAGCGAGCCGGTGTGTACTGGTACTCCACCGGGTCCTCAAGGGTGATGATGTGGCAGGCGCGGCTGTGGTTTATCTCGTTTAGCAGCGCCGCCAGCGTTGTGGATTTACCGCTGCCCGTCTCGCCTGTCACCAGCACGATGCCTCTGTGGTAGTTGGGAAAGTCCATCACGGCCGGCGGCAGGCCCAGAGTGGTAAGCTCCGGTATCTTAGAGTGCAGCAGACGCACGGCGGCGGACAGATGGCCCTGAGCGTAAAACAGGTTCACCCTCAGCCGGTTCCCGCTTACGGTCACGGCGAAGTCCTGCTCTCCGGAGCGCAGCTCCACCTCGCTGCCCAAAAGCTGCGAGGCCAGTGACTTACAGTCCTTGTCCGTAAGCGGCTCCACGCCCTCCAGCGGCGTCAGGCTCCCGTCTATCCTCAGCATAGGCGGCAGACCGAACACCAGATGCAGGTCTGAGGCATTCATTTCCCGCGAAGTGCAGACAAGCTGGCCGATGTCCATGTGTCGCTCCTTTTCTCTTAAAAACCTTCCCTGTAAAGCCTTCCCCTCCGGGAAGTTGCCGCCCCTTAAAGCCTTCCCCTCCGGGGAAGGTGGCGCGCAGCGCCGGATGAGGGAACCGGC
>CAYSFK010000039.1:0-16695 GCA_964430345.1 uncultured Oscillospiraceae bacterium
CTGGTATCTGGGCTTTGCCCTGCCGGTGATAGCCGGGGCCGCCGTCATAGTCTGCGCCACTCTGGCGCTGCTCCGGTATCTGCGCCGGGGCTGGCTGTTCATTTTCGGCGGCGCCTTCATTCTGACCGGGGCCTATATGGTGCAGGTGGAATACCTGCTCAATCGGGTGTTTATGCTCAGCGACAGCTTTATCTGGGCCTTTTACCCGCTGGCGGCCTGCGTCATAGTAGGCGGCCTGCTTATCCTGGTGGGGATGTGTCGGCCCATCCGGGAATCCCTGTATAAAAAATTCTTTATCTGAGGGGAGGGAAAGGACAATGAAGCTGTTGTACGCGCTGCTGCGCCAGGACCCGGAGCAGCGGGAGGGCGTGGTGGTCACTACCTCGGCCCTGGGCATACTGGTGAATCTGCTGCTGGCGTCGGTGAAGATAGTGATAGGTCTGGCTGTGTCCTCCATCGCCATAGTCTCCGAGGGCGCCAACAACGCCAGCGACTGCGCCACCTCGCTTTTGACCATTGTGGGCACAAAGCTGGCGGGAAAGCGGCCCACAAAAAAGCACCCCTTCGGGTATGGCCGCATCGAGTATCTAACCAGCCTTATCATTTCGGCGCTCATCCTTGTCACCGGCTTTGAACTTCTGAAAAGCTCGGTGGAGCTGATACTGCACCCGGCGGAACTGAAGATATCCGTGGTGACGCTGATAATAATTGCCGTCTCCGCCCTGGTGAAGCTGCTGCTGGGCGGCTATACCGTGCGCATGGGCAAAAAGGTGGACTCCGGCACCCTTATCGCCGTGGGCAAGGACTGCCAGAACGACTCCTTAGTGTCGGTGGTGACCATCGCCTCCGCCCTGGTGTTCATCATCTTCCGCTTCTCCATCGACGCCTACGCCGGTATCGTGACCTCCGCCTTCGTGGTGAAGGCCGGCTATGACGTCTTGAAGGACACTATATCGGAGCTGCTTGGCAAGCCTGCGGACCCGGAGCTGGCGGCCAAGCTCTATAAGGAGATACGCTCCACCCCCGGCGTCCTGAACGCGGCGGATATGATGCTGCATAACTACGGGCCCGACTCCTTCTCCGGCTCCGTGAACATAGAGCTGGACAGAAGCAGGAGTGTGGGCGAGGTCTACGCTGTTATCCATGAGCTGCAGCTTCGCATAATGCACGAATACGGCGTTACCATGGTTTTCGGAATCTATGCCGTGGACAACGACAGCGAGGCGGCCCGGAAGATGCGGGGAGAGATTGCGGAGTTCGTCCGCCGCCGGGAGCATATCGCGAGCTATCACGCTCTGTATCTCACGCCGGACAGAAAGCAGATATACTGCGATTTGGTGGTGGACTACGAATTGAAAGACTGGGAGGCCCTTCGCCGGGACTTCACTGATTATATCGCCGCCCTCTATCCCGAGAGTGAGCTGGAGCTGGTCATAGAGACAGAGTATGTGTGATTCGTAAAAATGTAAACGCCGCGGTTATTGTGACCGCGGCGTTTGTTTTGAATTTACCCGCCAAAGACGCTGAGCAGGAAGCCTGCCGCAATAGCGGAGCCGATGACTCCGGCCACGTTGGGGCCCATGGCGTGCATCAGCAGGAAGTTCGTCTTGTTGTATCTCCGGCCCACATCCTGAGACACTCTCGCCGCCATAGGCACGGCGGAGACTCCGGCGGAGCCTATCAGCGGGTTTATCTTCTTGCCGGAGGCATAGAACATTACAATGCCGCCCAGCAGCCCGCCCACGGTGGAGATGCAGAAGGATACCAGACCCAGTATGATAATGAATATGGTCTGCAGCTGCAGGAAGTTGTCCCCGGTCATGGTGGCGCCCACGGAGGTGGCCAGGAATATGGTGACAATGTTCATCAGCGCGTTCTGAGCCGTATCGCTGAGCCTGTCGGTGACGCCTGTCTCCCTGAATAGATTGCCCAGCATCAGGCAGCCTATCAGCGGCGCCGTGGAGGGCAGCAGCAGGATAACGAAGGAGGCCACGGCGATGGGGAAGATTATCTTCTCCGTCTTGGATACCTCTCTGGCCTGCTCCATCTTCACCTTGCGCATCTCGTCGGTGGTCATCAGCTTCATGATAGGCGGCTGGATAAGCGGGATAAGCGCCATGTAAGAGTAGGCGGCAATGGCGATGGGCCCCAGCAGATGGGGGGCAAGCTTGGTGGTCAGGTATATGGCGGTGGGCCCGTCGGCGCCGCCGATAATGCCTATGGAGGCCGCCTCCGGTCCGGTGAAGCCCAGCAGCACCGCGCCCAGAAAGGCCACGAATACCCCCAGCTGCGCCGACGCGCCCATCAGCAGGCTCTTGGGATTCGCTATCAGCGGCCCGAAGTCGGTCATAGCGCCCACGCCCATGAAGATAAGCGAGGGGTAGATCCCGGCCTTCACGCCGATGTAGAAGAAGTCCAGCAGCCCCGCGTTTGCCATGATGTGGCCGTAGCTGTGGTAGTATGGGCTGGCCTCGTCCAGAAACTCCGTCCACAGCTCCGGGTGGTACATGGCGTTGGCCCCGTCTACAGATACAAAGTAGCTCAGGTTCGCCAGCAGGCAGCCGAAGGCTATGCCGCACAGCAGCAGGGGCTCAAACTTTTTGAAGATGCCCAGATACAGCAGCACAAAGGCTACGATTATCATAACCAGGTTCTTCCAGCCGCCCGCCATGAAGAAGGCCGCGAAGCCGGATTCCAGCGCCAGCTTCTCCAGCGTTGCTAAAATATCCATTCTGCCTCCTTACGCAAGGACTACCAGAGGCGTCCCGGTCTCCACCACCTGGCCCTTGCTGACGGCTATCTGGGCCACGGTGCCGGCCTTGGTGGCCACTATCTCGTTTTCCATCTTCATGGCCTCAAGGATAATGAGTACATCGCCCTCATTGACCTTCTGACCCTGAGCGACGTTTATTTTCAAAATGTTCCCCGGCATGGGGCTCTTTATGACCTCGCCCGCCGACAGACTGACGGACAGCGCCGGAGCGGGAGCAGGGACGGCTGCGGCGGCAGCGGCTACAGCAGCGGCGGGCACGGCGGCAGCGGGAGCCTTCAGGGCGTATTCGTCCACCAGCATGGCCTCGCCCTGCTCCACCTCCACCTCGTATACCCGGTCGTTGAGAGTGACTTTATATTTCATGGTCTTTTACCTCTTTTATAGAAATAAAGCGGAGCTCATTCAGGGGCTTATGCAGAGTGTCGGCAACTATTGCCATCACCATGGCGGCGTCACGAGGGTCGGTGTCATAAAGCTTCAGCTCACCGGCAGTGCCCTCTGCGGCGGCGGCCTTTACAGGCTCCGGCAGGGGAGCGGGAGCGGCTTTCGCGGGAGCGGCCTTCTTTTTCATCACCGCGCCCATAGCCATCACCACCAGCATCAGCATCACAAGGCCCAGAAACACCACAAGATAGCCCAGCAGCGCGGCTATTCCGGCGTTGCCCAGGGAGATATTTATCATGTCGTCCATGCTCATGCCTCCGTAATGGAGTAGCGCACCTTCTTCTCCTCTGCGGCTGCGCGCTTTTCAAAGAAGTTCTCCGCCACCTGGGGGAAGGCGATATAGCTCAGCACGTCCTCCTGGCTGCGGGCGGTGTCGCCAAGCTTATCGGCGGCCTTTTCGTATACGTCGGTGGGCAGAGTGTCGGCGTAGCGGCCCTCCAGAGGCTTGTCCCCGGCCAGTATCTTTGCCCTGATCTCCGGGTCTATGGGCGCGGGGGTGCGGCCGTATTCGCCCCGGCAGTAGGCCTTCAGCTCCGCCGCCACGTTCTTGTACCGCTCCCCGGCCAGCACGTTCTGCACGGCCTGTGTGCCTATTAGCTGGCTGGTGGGCGTCACCAGCGGGGGATAGCCCATCTCGGCGCGTACCTTGGGCGTCTCTATAAGGGCCTCGTCAAATCTATCCAGCGCGTTCATCATCTTAAGCTGGCTGAGAAGATTGGAGAGCATACCGCCGGGTATCTGGTAGGTGAGGCACTTGGTGTCGGTGGCCATGGATATGGGGTTCAGGGTGCCGCCCTCCAGCATCTCCGCCCGTACGGGCTTGAAGAAGTCCGCTATTTCCGACAGCTTGTTTTCGTCCAGGTCCATCTCATAGCCCAGCTCCCTGAGCGCGTAGAACAGCGTCTCGGTGGCGGGCTGGCTGGTGCCGCCGGAGAAGGGGGAGATAGCCGTGTCTATCACGTCGGCCCCCGCCTCTATGGCTTTCAGGTAGGTCATGAAGGCAAGCCCGGTGGTGCTGTGAGTGTGTACCACAATGGGCAGGTCCACCGCGTCCTTGATGGCGGATACCAGGTCATAGGCGCACTTGGGGGAGAGTATGCCGGCCATGTCCTTGATGCATACCGTGGCCACGCCCATCTCCTTGAGCTCCTTGACCATAGTCACGTACTTTTCAAGCGTGTGTACCGGGCTTATGGTGTAGGATATGGTGCCCGAGGCCAGAGCTCCGGACTTCACCGTCTCCTCTATGGCCACCTTAAGGTTGTCCACGTCGTTGAGAGCGTCGAATATGCGGATGATATCTATGCCGTTTTTCACGGAGGCCCGGACGAAGCGGCGTACTATATCGTCGCTGTAGTGCTTGTAGCCCAGAATGTTCTGACCCCGCAGCAGCATCTGCAGCTTGGTATTGGGCATGGCGGCTCGTATCTTCCTCAGCCGCTCCCAGGGGTCCTCGTTCAAAAAACGCAGGCACACGTCAAAGGTGGCCCCGCCCCACATCTCCACGGAGTAGAAGCCGGCCTGGTCGATAGCCCCCAGCACAGGCGCGAATTTCTCATAGGGCAGACGGGTGGCGATGAGGGACTGGTTCGCGTCCCGAAGCACGGTCTCCGTAAATTGTACTTTCTTCATATTGCCTCCTGTATCGCAAATTTTAGTTGTAATTATCCGGTTAGCACAGGCGATTTTTCTTTAACGTATTATATCATGCTCATTTTTTCAATGCTATTGTAAAATGCAACAGAAAAAAACAAGATGAGGCATATAAAAAAGCCATTGTTTGCATCTTCTCGATAAAGAAGCCCCCGGTGTTCCCCCGGTCCGCCGGGATATATATTGACTTTCCTGCGGAAAACACATAGAATGAGCCTCAGAGCAGACCCATCGTTTGCGGTGTGCCTGCCGCGTTCATAGGAGATGCAGCCCAATGGTGTATAAAACTGATATCGAGATAGCCCAGGCCTGCGAAAAGCGGAGAATAACCGACATAGCCCGGAGCGCCGGGGTACCGGAGGAATACCTTGAGCTGTACGGCAATTATAAGGCCAAGGTGGACTGCGGTCTGCTCCGCGAGCTGGGCCATAGGCCCGACGGCAAGCTGATCCTGGTCACCGCCATCACCCCCACCCCGGCGGGGGAGGGCAAGACCACCACCTCCGTGGGTCTGGCCGACGGGCTGCGGCATATAGGCAAAAAGTCCATGGTGGCCCTGCGTGAGCCCAGCCTTGGCCCGGTGTTCGGCATAAAAGGCGGCGCCGCCGGCGGCGGCTATGCCCAGGTGGTGCCCATGGAGGATATAAATCTCCACTTCACCGGGGACTTCCACGCCATCGGCGCGGCCAACAATCTGCTGGCGGCCATGCTGGACAACCACATTCAGCAGGGCAACGCCTTGGGCATAGACCCCAAACAGATAACCTGGCGTCGGGCCCTGGATATGAACGACCGGCAGCTTCGCAATATCGTGGACGGTCTGGGCGGCAAGGCTCAGGGCTGCCCCCGGGAGGACGGCTTTGACATCACTGTGGCCAGCGAGGTCATGGCGGTGCTGTGCCTGGCCGACGGCATTTCCGATCTGAAATCCCGGCTGGGCCGCGTCATCGTGGCCTATACCTATGACGGCCGCCCCGTCACCGCCCACGACCTGAAGGCCGAGGGGGCCATGGCGGCGCTGCTGAAGGACGCGCTGAAGCCCAATCTGGTGCAGACGCTGGAGGGCACCCCCGCCTTTATCCACGGCGGCCCCTTCGCCAACATCGCCCACGGCTGCAACTCCGTCACCGCCACGAGGATGGCTCTTAAGCTGGCGGATTATGTAGTCACTGAGGCCGGCTTCGCCGCCGACCTGGGCGCGGAGAAATTCTTTGATATCAAGTGCCGCATGGCGGGACTGAAGCCCTCTGCTGTGGTGGTGGTCGCCACCGTGCGGGCTCTTAAGTACCACGGCGGCGCTGCAAAAGCCGATTTGAACAGCGAGAATCTGGCGGCTCTGGAAAAGGGCCTGCCCAATCTCTTGCAGCACGTCTCCAACATCAGGGATGTGTTCGGCCTGCCCTGCGTGGTGGCGGTCAACGCCTTTCCCACGGACACTCCGGCGGAGCTCGCCATGGTGGAGCGCCGCTGCAATGAGCTGGGCGTCAGCGTGGCTCTCTCTGAGGTCTGGGCCAAGGGCGGCGCAGGCGGCGCGGCTCTGGCTCAGGAGGTGGTCCGCCTCTGCCACCAGCCCAACAGCTTTGACTATGCCTACCGGCTGGATATGCCCATCATGGACAAGCTCAACGCCATTGCCACAAGGATATACCATGCCGACGGGGTGGACCTGGTGGAGAAAGCGCCTAAGCAGCTCCAGGAGCTGACGGCGCTGGGCTTTGATAAGCTGCCCATCTGCATGGCCAAGACCCAGTACAGCTTTTCCGACGACCCGAAGAAGCTGGGCGCGCCCGAGGGCTTCCGCGTCTCTGTGCGCAATCTGAAGGTCAGTGCCGGGGCGGGCTTCATCGTTGCTCTCACCGGAGATATTATGACAATGCCGGGTCTGCCCAAGTCCCCCGCTGCCGAGCGGATAGACGTGGACGACAACGGCGTTATTACGGGGTTGTTCTGATATGGCGGAGTTAATGAGAGGCGCCCCTGCGGCGGCGGCGCTGGATGAGAAAACCGGGGCGGCGGTGCAGGCGCTGAAGGCCCGTGGAATTAGTCCTACCCTGGCCATACTCCGGGTTGGCGCGAGAGACGGCGATCTGAGCTATGAGCGGGGCGCTGTGAAGCGCTGCGAGAAGCTGGGCATCGCCCTCAGGCTCACGGCTCTGCCGGAGACTGTCTGCCAGACTGAGCTGATGGGGCATATTGACGCCCTCAACGCCGACGCTTCGGTGCACGGTATACTTATGCTGCGCCCTCTCCCGGCCCATCTGGACGGTGAGGCGGCGCGAAAGGCCATCTCCCCCGAGAAAGACGTGGACGGCTGTACCGACGGCAGTCTCGCCGGTGTGTTCACCGGCACGGCGCTGGGCTTTCCCCCCTGTACCGCCCGGTCGGCTCTGGAGATATTGGACTACTACGGCGTGGAGCTCTCGGGCAAGCGGGCCTGCGTCATGGGCCGCTCGCTGGTGGTGGGCCGGCCTCTGGCCCTGCTGCTGACGCACCGGGACGCCACTGTCACCCTCTGCCACAGCAAGAGCGCGGATGCGCCTGCCATAGTCCGGCAGGCGGATATCGTCGTTGTGTGTACCGGCAGGACGGAGACCGTAGGCGCGGAGTATTTCCGCCCCGGCCAGACGGTGGTAGACGTGGGCATAGGCTGGAGCGAGGCAAAGCAGAAGCTCTGCGGCGACGTCAGGTTCGACGAGGCGGAGCCCATAGTTGCCGCGATAACTCCCGTGCCCGGCGGCGTGGGCAGCGTTACCACGGCGGTGCTGGCCGCCCATACAGTTGAGGCAGCGGGGAGGTATGCCGAAAAGCTTAGCTGAGATATGGTTTTACAGAGTAGGATATGATGCGTTAAGTGTTGGAGGATGGGAAGTTGTCTCCAAACGAAGGCTTTGCCGCGGTATCATATCCGCATCCGCTGTCGCCGAAGGAAGATTGCGCTCCTTTTGCGGCAACTGTCACGAAAGGAGAAATATATGAAAACCAGGCAAATGGCCATCGATTCCATGCTGGCCGCCATGTGCGCCGTGCTGGGCGCCGTATCTATCGAAATGGGCAATATGCGCCTGACTCTGGAGAGTGTGCCCATACTTATCGGGGCCCTGCTGTTCGGCCCTGCCGACGGTGCTGTCATCGGC
Organism: uncultured Oscillospiraceae bacterium; assembly: GCA_964430345.1. Lineage (GTDB taxonomy): Bacteria > Bacillota > Clostridia > Oscillospirales > Oscillospiraceae > Limivicinus. The sequence goes on from CAYSFK010000039.1 coordinate 8,005, forward strand.
TTCGTGGGCAGCTTTGTGTATCAGGTGCTGCGTTACGGGTTTACTGCCACCACTCTGCTGTGGATCCTGCCCTACGTGGTCTGCGGCCTCGTGGTGGGCTTCATCGCCAAAAGGCGGGGCTTTGACATGAATACCCGGCAGACCGTGCTTACGGTGGTTCTGGCGGAGCTGCTGATAACCACGCTGAACACCGGCGCCCTGTATATCGACAGCAAGGTCTACGGCTACTACTCCGCGGTGTACGTATTCGGTACGCTGCTGCCCAGATACGCCATATGCGTGGGCAAGGCCGTGGTCGTAGGCGCTCTGCTGCCGCCTCTGCTGCAGGCCGTCCGCCGCCATGTACTGAACAAACAATAAAACCCGCGCCCCGGAAACCATACGGACTTCCGGGGCGCGGTATTTCTATTTCATTTCCGCCTCATAGGCCCGCAGCAGCTTTCGCCGCTCCCGCCAGTCCGGCATCAGGCCGTCCAGAAAAGCCTTGAACCCCGCCCCGTGGTCGGCGTAGCGCAGATGTGCCAGCTCGTGGAGTATCACGTAGTCCAGACAGGCGTCGGGCGTCCGGGCCAGATACAGACTCAGCCATATCCGCTTGGCTCTGGTGTTGCAGCTGCCCCAGCGTGTTTTCATCCGCTTTATTTGCCAGGAGCCGCAGTACAGTCCGGCGGCCTGCTCCCACAGGGGCAGCCTCATAGCCGCGGCTCGGGCCAGCTCCTCCCTGTACCATTGGAATACGACGCTCTCCCGCTTTTCAGCGTCGCTGCCCTCCGGGACACGGAGCACGGCCTCCCCGTCTATAAGCTCCACGCCGCCGCCTCTGCCGCAGGGCTCCAGCCTCAGCGGATACTCCCGCCCCCAGAGAGACAGGCTCTCGCCGGTGATATATTCCCTTGCCGCCGGCACAGGGCGGCTTTCCTGCTTTTTGAGCTGCGCTTCTATCCAGTCCCGGTTTCTCTCCACAAAGGCGGCTATCTGTCTCTGGGAGGTCAGCCATGGAGCGGACACGCATATGCGCCCCTCCGGCAGCACCCGCAGCCGCAGGTTCTTCATGGCCTTCCGCGTCACCTCCACCTGCAGCCCGCCCACGGTCACACTGCCGGCGTCAGCCCTCATGGCGGGCCACGCTCTCTATCTCCAGCAGCTCAAAGCGGTATTTCTGGCCCGCCTCCGGGTACTTCTCCCGGTCTACCTCGCCCATAAACATATCCAGCGGCCGTATCCACAGACTGCCGTCGCCGTACAGCTTCCTGTATACAACGTATTGCTCACCTGTCTCGGAATGTCGGGCCACATCCTCCACCAGATAGCAGTCCCCCTTGAAATGCCTGTATACCCGCTTAAGCTTCAGCTCTCTCATACTCAGCCTCCCGGTGTTGATAGCCCATTATACATCCGCCGACCGGGCCCTGACAAGCGTTTGCCAAATTTAACCTTGACTTTCCGCGCCGCTGTGATTATACTGTAATCGCTTAAAATATTTTAACTAAAAATTTTTAATTAATAGGCGGTACGCGGATGGACATTTTCGAGAAGTGCTATAAGCCCAGTCTGGCGGACGAGGTTCGTCGGCAGGGGATATACCCTTATTTTCACGCCCTGGAGTCCAAGCAGGACACCGAGGTGATAATGGAGGGCAAGCGCCGCATAATGCTGGGCTCCAATAACTATCTGGGTCTGACCACCCACCCGGCGGTGATAGAGGCGGGCGTAAACGCCTATCGTGAGCTGGGTTCCGGCTGCTCCGGCTCACGGTTTCTCAACGGCACCCTGCGGCTCCATCTGGAGCTGGAGCGGGAGCTGGCCGCGTTTTTGCGGAAGGAGGCCGCCGTCACCTTTTCCACCGGCTTCCAGACTAATCTGGGCATAATCAGCGCCATCGTCGGCTCCCACGACTATGTGATAATGGACAGGGAGAACCACGCCAGCCTGTACGACGGCTGCCGCCTGTCCTACGGGAAGATGCTTCGCTACGCTCATAACGATATGGCGGAGCTGGAGGCCAGGCTCCAGAAGGTCCCGGAGGAGAGCGGCGCGCTTATCGTCACCGACGGCGTTTTCTCCATGGGCGGGGACATTGCGAATCTGCCGGAGATATGCGCTCTTGCGGAGAAATACGGGGCCCGCGTCATGGTGGACGACGCCCACGGTCTCGGTGTTATCGGCGAGGGCGGCCGAGGCACCGCCAGCTACTACGGGCTGGAGGACAAGGTGGACATATATATGGGCACCTTCTCCAAGTCTCTGGCCTCTCTGGGGGGCTATATGGCCTGCTCGGAGCGGGTGGCTGACTATGTGCGCCACAGCTCCAGACCCTTCATCTTCTCCGCCTCCATCCCTCCCGCCAACTGCGCGGCGGCGCTGGCTGCCCTGCGCCAGCTGGAGTCCCATTCCGAGCTCAGCACCAAGCTGCAGGAAAACGCCCTGTATATGAGGAAAAAGCTCAATGAAAAGAACATAAAAATGCGCCCCTCCAACGGGGAGTGCATACCCATAATCCCCATCTATACCTATGAGGAGATACCCACCCTCACCATTGCCAAGGAGCTGTACGACGCCGGGGTGTATGTCAACTCCTCCCTGCCCCCTGCGGCGGCGCCCCATGAGTGCCTGCTGCGCACCAGCCTTATGGCCAGCCATACCCATCAGCTTATCGACGAGGCGGTGGAGATAATCGCTGAGGTCCTGGGGAGGCATGAGCTATGAGCGACAAGGTATGCGTCATTACCGGCGGCAGCTCCGGCATCGGCCGCTGTACAGCGCTGGAGATGAAGCGGGCGGGCTATACCGTGTACGAGCTCAGCCGCCGTCCCCAGGGCATTGAGGGCCTCTCCCATATCGTGGCCGACGTCACGGACGAGGCGGCGGTAAAGCGGGCTGTTCAGACCGTAATGGAGCGGGAGAACCATATCGACGTGCTTATAAACAACGCCGGCTTCGGCGTCTCCGGCGCCATAGAATTTACCGAGCCCGCCGACGCCCGCCGTCAGCTGGACGTGAACTTCTTCGGCATGGTGAATATGACCCATGCGGTGCTGCCCATTATGCGCAAGGCGGGGAAGGGCCGCATAGTCAGCCTCAGCTCCGTGGCCGCGCCTATTCCCATTCCCTTTCAGGCCTATTACTCCGCCTCCAAGGCCGCTATCAACGCCTACTCCATGGCTCTGGCCAACGAGGTCAGACCCTTCGGCATAGAGGTCTGCACCATACAGCCCGGCGATATCAAGACCGGCTTCACCGCCGCCAGGGAGAAGTTCCATCAGGGCGACGATATCTACGGCGGCCGCATCAGCCGTGGCGTCGCCGCCATGGAGCGGGACGAGGAAAACGGTATGTCCCCGGAGTTTGCCGGCCGCTTCATCTGCCGGGTAGCCACCAAAAAAGGCGTCAAGCCCTTCAATACCGTGGGCTTCAAGTATCAGGCCTTTTGCCTCCTTGCAAAGCTCATGCCCGCAAAGCTTCTGAACTTCCTGGTGGGCAAGCTGTACTCCTGATTTGATTTTCTTCCTTTTACTCTCACACTGCCCCAGCAAAAAGGAGCCGATTTTCGGCTCCTTTACTATCCTCTGTTGCTTTCTGTTGCGCTGGGGGAAGAGATGTAATATACTTTCCGTAGGGGCCGCCCTGTGTGGCGGCCCGTATAATAGAACACCGGCGGGTCTGCCCTGGGTGGCGGCTCCCGCAGAAATCGGAGGGCGCGGTATGCTTAAAAATGTGGAAAACGGCAGCCTGTACGTTAATGGCCGGGCGCTGGACTATATCGCCTTCGGAGCCGGCAGTCGGCCGTTGGTGATGATTCCGGGCCTGGGCGACGCCATAAGAACGGTGAAGGGCCTGGGCGCCCAGATGTCCCTTATGTACGCCGCCTTTGACAAGGAATTTCGTGTGTATATGCTCAGCCGCAGCCGGACTCTGCCCCGCGGCTCCGGCACCCGCCATATGGCGGCGGAGCTGGCGGCGGCCATGGATGAGCTGGGCCTTGAAAGCGCCTGCGTGCTGGGCGTGTCTCTGGGCGGCATGATAGCCCAGTATCTGACCATCGACAGGCCGGAGCTGGTGTCAAGGCTGGTGCTGGCGGCCACCGCCTGCCGTCCCAACGATATACTTTGCGGCTCCGTAAGCGGCTGGCTGAACATGGCCTCCGCCGGGGACTACAAGGAGCTTTTTATCGACACCATGGAAAAGACCTATTCGGCTGCCCGGCTCAGGACTTACCGTATGCTGTACCCCGTCCTCTGGCGTACGGGCATACCCAAAGAGCCGGACTGCTTTATTACACAGGCGGCGGCCTGCCTCAGTCATGACGCCTCCGGTGACATTTCCGCCATCCGCTGCCCAACGCTCGTTATAGGCGGCGTGGAGGACAAGACCCTGGGCGGCGCCGCGTCAGAGGAGCTGGCGGCCCTTATCCCCGACAGCCGTCTTAAGATGTACGAGAAGCTGGGCCACGCCGTCTATGAGGAAGCGCCGGACTTTAACCGCCGTGTGCTGGATTTCTTTACGGAGTAGCTGGTTCTATTCCTGTAACTGAGCTGACTGTCATTTCCGGCGGCGGCGCAGAGTCAGGGTCCCGCCTGTCAATGCTGCGGCCACCGCGGCCACCAGAGCCAAGGTCGCGCCGGTGCTTATGCGCTCCGCTTTCTCAGTGCCGTTGAAATCCACCTCGTGCTTCCACTGGATAAGGCTCTGCTCGTTGTATACAAGCTCCATCAGATCGTCGCCCACGTCCCCGTGGTAGATGGGATAGTACAGTACGCTCCCGTCCGGCTGGGTGACTGCGGCGCAGTTGTCCACAAAGACAAGCTCAAATACCCGCCCGTCCTGATGGGTAAAAGTGAAGCGCACCCGCTCCGCGCCCTCCGGGGGAACCTCCAGCGGGGGAGAGCACTCCAGTTCGTCCATATTGCGGGCCAGATCAGAGGCGGACTGGTACTCGCTCTCCGGAAATTCAAAGCTCTCGTCCTCCGCGCCCTCACGGGAACACAGCACACTGACAGAGTCAAAGGCCGACTGGCCAAGAGAAATGTCGAAGGCCTCCGCCACGTCCCCGCCGTAGAAGGACAGCAGCTTGTCCCTTATGCCCTTGTCGTGCTTAATATCCTCATAGCCGGGAAACTGCAGCGACCACAGTGCCTCGGTGCTGCCCAGATGGTAGTACAGGGTGCCCACGGCGGTCAGTCCTGTGTCCACCGCTATGCTGTCTCCGAATAGAGTGAAGGCAAACTGCCGCCCGTCGGCCATGGTGAAGGTGAATACGCTCTCCGTCTCGGCGGCCGCGTCGAAGTACTGCCCGTCGCTTACCCAGTCTGTCTCTGTGTTCAGCGCTGAAAACACAGCCTTTATAAACTCCGGGTCTGTCTCCGTGCTTTCATCGCCGCTTCCTTGCCTAAAACTTACGGAGACGGGGGAGTCCTCATCGAAGCTTTCCGCAAAGTCGCTTATGTCGCCGTCGAAGAAAACGTCCAGTGCGGTGTAATACCCGTCATAGCAGGGGAATTCCATGTCCCACAGGCTGTCGCTGCCGGAGACGGAGTAGCGCAGGCCGTCCTTTTCAAGGAAGCGCTGGTTGAACAGAAAGCCTATCCGCTGCCCGTCGGCCATGATGAAGGTAAAAACATTGTCGCTGTCGGTGACCATGAGACTGTCGGAGTCGCCCACCGTGACTTGGGACAGTGCCTCGTACAGTTGCCGCACCGGCTCCTCGCCCCAGAGGAAGGATTCACTGCTGCGGCCCTTTTCCTCGTAGCTCACCGCCACTGGGGTATTCGTTTCAAAGCTGTCCCTGAGCCGGGCGGCGTCTCCGCCGAGAAAGTCAAATATGCTGTCGCCCGCCGCCATAGCCGGTACGGACAGCAGCATAGACAGAACAATAGTGAGCAGAACGCAAAGCAGCTTTTTCATGATACGCTCCTTATCTGTGACAGTCACATACCGACGTTTAACGCGATACGGTATATACAGCGGAAACACTCTCGTCTTGATTCTACCAGCTTTTTCTTACTTTGCAACAGAATAATTCCGCCAGCGGATCCTATGAGGGCATATCCGTTCCAAGACCGGTTTCCCGGTGGAAAAGTCAGGCAGCCTATGGTATAATGCTGCAGAGCGGGTACTTGTTATAAAGGATGTGTAGTCTATGAAAAGCTGCATGGGCCGTATTCTGGAGGTTGACCTCTCCACAGGCGAAATAAAAAAGACCAGGGTTCCCGACAGAGTGTACGATATGGTGCTCAGCGGCAAGGGCCTGGGCTCCTGGTACTGCTGCGCTCATATCCCCGCCGGGGCAGACCCCTTGGGCCCGGATAACGTGCTGGGCTTTTGCAGCGGCGCTCTCACAGGCACCGGCGCGCTGATGGCCGGCCGCTGGACGCTGGTGGGCAAGTCCCCCCTGACCGGCGGCTGGGGCGACGCCAGCTGCGGCGGGATGTTCGCCCCGGCTATCAAGCAGTGCGGGGTGGACGCCATCTTTGTCCGGGGCGTGTCGGATAAGCCTGTGTACCTGTATATGGATGACCGCTGCTGTGAGCTGCGGGACGCGTCGGAATACTGGGGGCTGGACGCCACCCAGGCCGAGGAGCGGCTTATAGCCGATACCCGGGTGAAAAAGCTGCCCAGAGTGGCGGTTATTGGTCAGGCCGGTGAAAAGCTCTCCCGCATCGCCGGTGTGTGCAACGACAAGGGCCGCATCGCCGCCCGCTCCGGCATGGGCGCGGTCATGGGCAGCAAGCGGCTTAAGGCGGTGGTGCTGGCGGGCGGTCGGCCCATACCCTGCGCCCAGCCGGATAAGGTCAAGGAGCTGAGTCGGGAGCTGGGCCGAAAGGTGAAAAACGCCAGACTGCCCAAGGCTGTGCGTGGCTCCATCATGTCTCTGGGCGGCAAGGCCATGGGCGCGGCGCCCCTGAGCTTTCCCATGGACGGCTCCATGCTGAATATGCTGTACCGCCGCTGGGGTACGCCCATGTTCGAGCTTATGTGCATCACCAGCGGTGACGCTCCCATAAAGAACTGGGGCGGCGGTCCCAAGGATGTGCCCGGCGCCCTGAAGGAATTTGACCCGGACAGAGTCATAGAAATAGAGAGCAGCAAGTACCACTGCTATTCCTGCCCTCTGGGCTGCGGCGGTATGCTGGACACCTCAAAGCTGAATAAGGGCGTCTTTGCCCACAGCCACAAGCCGGAGTATGAGACCATGAACCAGCTTGGCCCGCTTACCGGGAATGTGGACCTTAACTCCATCTTCCTTGTCAACGAGCTGCTGAACCGTGCCGGTATGGACAGCATATCCGCCGGCGGCACCATCGCCTTCGCCATAGAATGCTTTGAAAACGGCATCATTACCACTGAGGATACCGACGGGCTGGAGCTTCGCTGGGGCAATACCGAGGCCATTGTGGCCCTGACGAAGAAGATGATAGCCCGGGAGGGCTTCGGCGATATACTGGCCGACGGCTCCAAGCTTGCGGCAAAGCGCATAGGCCGCGGCTCGGAGAAATACGCCATGCATATCGGCGGCGCGGAGCCCCCGGCCCACGACTCCCGGAACGACCCCATGCTGGCTCTGAACTACGCTGTGGAGCCCGCCCCCGGCAAGCACACCGTGGCCATGGCTCTTATGTATTCCGCCATGTCCCTCTGTGATATCTGCTCCTGGGCGCCGCCTGTAAAGCTCCACCCCAAGAGCGAGGACTTTTTGCCCACGGAGGAGGTGGCGCTGGCGAATATGGCCAATGTCTGTTATACCATGCTGGCCGACAGCTCCGGTACCTGCTATTACGGTGAGATGATGGGGGTGCACACCTATAAGCTTATAGAGTACCTCAACGCCGCCGGCGGTCTGGAGCTCAGCGGCGATGAGTATATGGAGATAGGCAAAAGAGTGCAGACCCTGCGCCAGCTTTTCAATGTGAAGCAGGGCATAGACCTGAGAAAGGTGCGGCTGCCCAAGCGTATGCTGGGCTATCCGCCGCTGAATAACGGCCCGCTGAAAGGTGTGCAGGTGTCCCGCTCCGAGGAGCAGATACGTATGCACTGGCTCAGCTTCGGCTGGGACGGGGAGACTGGTGTTCCCACGCGGGAGACGCTGGAGGCTTTGGGCATTCCGGAGCTTCTGGAGATGGAGGCTGAATAATGGCTGTCAGAAAAAGACCGGTATTCGATAACAAGCTCTGCGTCAGCTGCAATATCTGCGCTCAGGCCTGCCCCGTCAGCTGCATTGAGCTTAAGGAGACGGGCGGCGACGGGGACAATAATCTGTACCCCGGCCTGTACGGTGACTGTCTGGGCTGCGGTATGTGCTCCCGCAGCTGCCCTATGGGCGCCATAGCCATGGAGGACGCAGACTGATGCGCGTAAAGGTGTTCACGCCCTTGGGCCTTGCCGCCGGAAAGCTGGACGAGCGGGGCTGGCTGGAGCTGCCGGAGGGCACCACTCTGGGCGGCGCTTTGAGAGAGCTCCGCATCCCCTGCCTTGTGTCCAAGGCCTTCATGGTGCGTCTCAACAGCGAGGAAAAGCCCATGGATACAGTGCTTAAGGACGGCGACATGATAGGCTTCTTCTCCCTCATAAGCGGCGGCTGAAATAATAATACTCCCGTTACGATGATAAATCGTAACGGGAGCTCAGCTTGTCAAAGAAGCCCTCGCGGCCTTCTTTGACTGCGCTTCAACCGCCGAGCATTTTGGCCGTACACAA
>CAYSFK010000040.1:0-16680 GCA_964430345.1 uncultured Oscillospiraceae bacterium
GCTTCATGCCCTATAACCTGAACCCGGCCAAGATATTCATGGGCGACGTGGGCAGTCAGTTTTTGGGCTTTGTGCTGTCCACCGTATCCATAATGGGACTTTTCAAATTCCATGCCATTATAACCTTTTTGGTGCCCCTGCTGGCTTTGGCCCTGCCTCTGGCGGACACTATCTTTGCCTTCTTCCGCCGCATAATCCACGGACAGAGCCCCTTCCACGCCGACAGGAAGCACTTTCACCACAGGCTTCTGGCAATGGGCCTCAACCAGAAGCAGGCAGTGGCCGTGCTGTACGGCGTGTCTGCGGTGCTGGGTCTGCTGGCGGTACTTATGGCGGGGGACAGCGCGGTGCTGCGCATAGTGTGCATTGTTGCCGCCTTTGTGATATCCCTGGGTATCTGGCTGGCGGTGTTCAGGAAGAACCCAAATATCCACACGGATAAAGACAAGTAGGACAGGCAACAGCAGCAGTAAAGAGTGAATAGCTGAGGAGCCGCCAGCGGCGGCAGTGTAATCGTCGGCGCCACCGACACATTACTTCTCACTATTCACTCTTACTTATTGTGACCGGTTATCCGTCTGCCTTACTTGTCTACAGCAGGAACATGGCCCCCATTATTATCAGCAGCTCGCTGTCGCCGCTCTCCCGGTACATGAGATATAGTATGAGCAGGAGGATGTAGTCCTCCGTCTCCAGCTCCCCTATTCTCTCCGGCAGCAGGCCTGTCAGATTCTCCAGTCCCCGCAGCAGCCCCGGCGTCCTTGGTGCCGCCGCCGTTCTCCCTGGGGGCGGCGGACGGGAGGCCGGAGCCGCGGGTCGCTCGCCGTTTTCCGGCACCCGCTCCACCCGGCCGCTGTTACCCTGATAGCGGTTTATCATCTCCGTCCACCCCCAGTTCGCCCATGGCCAGCCGCGCCACGCCCGCCAGCCTGGCTATGCGAAGGGCCTTATCCATCTTGCTCCTGCGCTTGGCGGACATATAGGGCTTCATTGCCTCCAGCAGCGCCCGCTCCCGCTTTTTGTCATCGCCGCTGAGGGCGTGGCTCAGCTTGCCCAGCATGGCCGGATCCAGCTCCGGCATACCCTCTCCGCCCACAGCCTTCAATATATCGCCCAGACCGCCCTGGGGCGCCTCAGTATTTCCCGGTGAAGCTTCGCCACCCATGAACGACTGGGCCAGCTTTGTTATCTTCTCAAGCTGCTTCGGGTCGCCCAAAACGCTGTTTATCCTGTCCTCCAGCTCGCCCATGGCGGGTCGTCACCTCCCTATTCCTCCATAAGCCGTTTCAGGCTCTCGGCCAGACGGCGGCCCTCGTCGGTGCCCAGGACGGAGGAGAGCATACGGCGAAGCTGCTCGCCGTCGCCGCTTTTGGCCGCCTGCTCTATTTTTTCGGCGTCCACCATGCGGGAGAGCCTTTTCCCGTCCTCGGACTCTGCCAGGGCTTTTATCCGGTCGGTCTTTCCCCGGCGCTGGAGCTCGCGCCCCACTTCCTCGAAATTCTGCATTGCAACTCACTCCTGTTCGTTCTATTATATTCAGGAGAAAAGCCATTGATAATAGGAGGACAAAATATGCTGGCCGCCGTCTTTTCAGATACCCACGGAAACACCGCCCTTATGGTGGAGGCCGTCCGGCGTTTTCGGCCGGAGCTGCTGATACATCTGGGCGACTATGAGCGGGACGCGGAGGTGCTGCGCCGGGAATTTCCGGAGCTGCCGCTGTATAATGTCCGGGGCAACTGCGACATTGGCGGCACAGCCCCGGACACGGACACAGTGCCTCTTGGCGAGGTGACCGCCTTTATCACCCACGGCCATATCTACAGCGTGGACTGGGGAACGGACTCGCTGGTGTACGCCGCTCAGGAGGCGGGGGCAAAGCTCGCCCTGTACGGCCACACCCACAGGGCGCAGTATGAGGAGGTGGGCGGAGTGCAGCTGCTGAACCCCGGCAGCGCGGGCAAGGGCCGGGAGCCCAGCTTTGCTCTGGTGCGGGTATTCCCCAACGGCGGCATCGCCTGTGAGATAAAGCCCCTGTGACCGGCGGCGCGTTTTTCTTGCCTGCGACCCCTGATGCGTGATATAATTCACTGATATCAAATAAGCCTATGATAACCGGAGCCTTGAGAATGTAAAAGGAATGGTCATAACCATGAATATAAATGCTGTCGCCGCCATCATAATATGCAAGCTGCTTCGCTTCGCCTGCCGTCTGCTCCGCAGAGGGGGCACGGCCATGCCCGGCCGGGTGGCCCTGCGCCTTTGTCCGGGGCTTCTGGAGCTGCTGGCAAGAGACGTGAAGTCCGTGGCCATCACCGGCACCAACGGCAAGACCACCAGCGCCCGAATGATAGAGCAGGCCTTCGCGCAGCAGGGCAAGAGCTATTTTGCCAACCGCTCCGGCGCAAATTTGATCAGCGGTATAACCACGGAATTCGTGATAAACAGCTCCCTGACCGGTAAGTGCCGTAAGGACTACGCCGTTATCGAGTGCGACGAGGCGGCGGCCAGGAACGTGTTCCGGCAGCTGAAGCCAAAGGTGATTGTGGTCACCAATCTGTTTCGCGACCAGCTTGACCGCTACGGCGAGGTGACCCACACGCTGGAGAACATCCGGGAGGCCGTAGCCGGTACGCCGGAAAGCCTGCTGTGCCTCAACGCGGACTGCTCCCTGACGGCGTCACTGGCGGAGGCACTGCCCAACAGGACAGTTTTCTTCGGCATAAACAAGGGCGCCGCGCCCTCCAAGGCCAAGCCGGAGATATCCGACGCGCCCCACTGCATCCGCTGCAAGGCGGAGTACGACTACGACTATGTGAGCTACGGGCATCTGGGCGGCTTCCGCTGCCCCCGCTGCGGCTACGCAAGGCCCGCGCCGGACTATGCCGTCACGGATATCACAGAGCAGAGCGCCGACAGCAGCACCCTTGTCATGGACGTCCGGGGCGAAAAGCACATTGTCACAGTGAACCTGCCCGCCATGTACAACATCTATAACGCCGCCGGGGCAGTGGCGGCGGTGACGGAGATGGGCCTGGGCACCGAGGCCGCCGTCGAGGCGCTGTCTGCATTCAAATGCGGCTTCGGGCGCATGGAGCGCTTCCCCCTGGGCTCCGGCGGTACCCGGATGATGCTGGTGAAAAACCCCGCCGGCTGCAATCAGGTGATCGAGTACCTGAAAAACGTGAAGGAGAAATTCCAGCTTGTGGTCTGCCTCAACGACCGCAGCGCCGACGGCACCGATGTGTCCTGGATATGGGACGCGGACTTTGAGGAGCTGTCGGCCCTGGGCGGGTATCTGGAGGGCGTCACCGTCTCCGGCGACAGAGCCGCGGACATGGCCGTTCGGATAAAATACGCCGGCGTGGCCCCGGACAGGATAAAGATAGAGCACAGCTATGAGAATATAGTACACTGGATAGAGGGGCAACCCCGCCCGGTTTACATAATGCCAACCTATACCGCCATGCTGGAGCTGCGGGAGGCTGTTATTCGCCGCTGCGGCGGCGACGAATTCTGGGTATGAGGAGGCGCGGAGCATGAAATTAAACATCTGCCATATGTACCCGGACGTGCTGAACCTGTACGGAGACAGGGGGAATATCATATGCCTGACCAGGCGGCTGAGCTGGCGGGGCATTGAGGCCAGCGTCACCAAGCTGCCCATCGGAGCAAATGGAAACCTCGCGGATTACGATCTGATATTCATAGGCGGCGGACAGGACTTTGAGCAGCAGGTGCTGCTGGAGGACCTGCACCGGGGCAAGGACAGGGAGATAAAAGCGGCGGTGGAGGACGGGCTCACCTTTCTCACCATCTGCGGCGGCTATCAGATGCTGGGCGGCTATTACGAGACCTTTGACGGCAAGCGCTGCGACTTTATAGGCGCGCTGGACCTGTACACTGTGGGCACCAAAAGGCGGATGATAGGCAACTACAAGTTCCAGTGTCCGCCGGAGCTGGGGAACACGGTGGTGGTGGGCTTTGAGAACCACAGCGGCAAGACCCGGCTGGGACCCTCTGTTCAGCCCTTGGGCAAGGTGCTGGCGGGCTTCGGCAACAACGGCGAGGACGGCACCGAGGGCGTCCACTACAAAAACGTCTTTGGCACCTACAGCCACGGGCCCCTGCTGCCCAAGAACCCGGAGTTTTGCGATATGATTTTGAAAACCGCTTTGGAACGAAAGTACGGACGGGCGGAGCTGGCGCCTCTGGACGACGGCCCGGAGACGCTGGCCCACGACGAAATGTGCGCCAGATTATAGGAGTTATTATGCTTAGATTTTATAACGGCAGGACCCTGCGCTTCGGCGGCGGCATGAGGCTGACGGAGGACGAGGTATGGACCGAGGGCGGCGATATCGTATACGTAGGCGCCTCCCGGGAGGATATGCCGGCCTTTCAGCGTCAGATAGACTTGAAGGGCGATATGCTTATCCCCGGCTTTAAAAACGCCCACACCCACACAGGCATGACCTTTCTGCGCTCCTATGCCGACGATATGCCCCTACAGCCCTGGCTGTTTGAAAAGGTATTCCCCATGGAGAAAAAGCTTACGCCGGACGCCATATACATTCTGGCGAAGCTGGGCATTATGGAGTACCTCAGCTCCGGCGTCACGGCCAGCTTTGATATGTACTACCACAACGAAAGCTACGCCAAGGCCAATGTGGACAGCGGCTTTCGCACGGTGATATGCGCGGCTCTTAATAACTTCGACGCAGACCCGGAGAATATAGAGCGGGAGTTTCTGCGCTTTAATGATTACGACCAGCTCATAGGCTACAGGCTGGGTATACACGGAGAGTACACCACCGGCCTGGAGCGGTTGGAGTATATGGCGGGTCTGGCGGAGAAATACAGGCAGCCCTGCTATATGCACCTGTGCGAAACCAAAAGCGAGACCGAGGGCTGTATGGAGCGCTGGGGCATGACCCCGCCGCAGCTGCTGGACTCCCTGGGCTTCTTCCGATACGGCGGCGGCGGCTTCCACTGCGTATGGCTCACCGACGAGGACATGGCGCTAATGGCGGAAAAGGGCGTCTGGGCCGTCACCTGTCCCTGCTCCAATCTGAAGCTGGCCAGCGGCATTGCCCCGGTGGACAGGCTGCTGCAGGCCGGTGTGCCGGTGGCCATAGGCACCGACGGGCCCTCCAGCAATAACGCGCTGGATATGTTCCGGGAAATGTACCTTGTAAGCGTGCTGCAAAAGTATCTCAATAACGACGCCGCCGCCGGCAGCGCCGACAGAGTGTTGGAGATGGCCTGCGTGGGCGGAGCTCGGGCTATGGGCCTCGCGGACTGTGACGATATCGCCCCCGGAAAGAAGGCCGACCTTACGGTCATAGATATGCACCGGCCCAATATGCAGCCGGTAAACGAGCCCTGCCGTAATCTGGTCTACTCCGGCTCCAAGGAGAATGTGCGGATGACCGTGGTAAACGGCAGCATCCTGTACGAGAACGGGGAGTTTTTCATAGGAGAGGAGCCGGAGCTTATCTACCGGGAGGCCAAGGCCTTTATGGACAGTATACGATGAGAAAGATAGACCTGCACGTACATACCACCGCCTCCGACGGCAGCTACAGCCCTGCCCTTGCCGTGGTCATGGCTAAGGAGTCGGGGCTTGCGGCGGTGGCCATTACCGACCACGACACCACCGGTGGATATCTGGAGGCCAGAGACAGGGCGGCGGAGCTGGGCGTGGAGCTGGTGCCGGGTATAGAGATAAGCACCAAGTTCGGCGTGGCGGTGCACATACTGGGCTATTACATCGACCCGGAGTCCAAACCTCTTACACAGGTGCTGGACTGGGTGGTGGAGGACAGGGATAAGCGCAACCGGGCGGTGGCGGAGCTGATGGCGGCGGACGGGCTGCCGGTAAGCTATGACATGATGCGGCAGCGCTTCGGCGAAGTTATCGGCAGACCCCACTTTGCGGAGCTGCTGGTGGAGCTGGGCAAGGCCGCCAGCATTAAGGACGCCTTCCAGCGCTACGTGGAAAAGGGCCAGAGATACTATCTGCCCCGGACTATACTGGGCATTGAACGGGCCATAGAGACGGTGACAGCCGCCGGAGGCGTTGCGGTGCTGGCTCATCCCTTCCAGTACAGGATGGACGATTTAAAGCTGCGGGAGCTGATAGAGTACTGCATGGCTCACGGGCTTCGGGGCATGGAGTGCCGGTACAGCGGCTACAGCGAGCAGCAGGAGGAGTATCTGGAGGCTCTGGCCGGGGAATACGGCCTGCTGAAAACCGGCGGCAGCGACTGCCACGGGGAGATAAAGCCGAATATCCGCCTGGGCGTCACCGGCAGCCTGGACACGCCCTATCAGTGGCTGGCAGAACTAAAGGAAGCGGCTGATAAATAACAACAAAGCCTTGGGCTCCCAAGGCTTTGTTGTTATTTATTATACTCTCTATTCTTCTTCCGGCTGGGCGTCCCGCTTGACCAGTACCTTTTCCACACGTCGGCCATCGCTCATGCTCAGCACGGTAACGTCTAGATCTTCGTATCTGAAGCTGTCCCCCTCCTTGGGGAAACCGCCGAACATCTCTATGGTCCAGCCGCCCACGGTGTCGCTTTCCGGCTCGAAATCCTCTTCGTTGAGCTGAAACAGCTCCACAAAGTCGGAGACCACCATGTCGCCGTCCAGCTCGTACTCGCCCTGGGCCCGCTCCACCACCTCGTGCTCCACGGTGTCGGTCTCGTCCCATATCTCGCCCACTATCTGCTCCAGCACGTCCTCCATGGACACTACGCCCAAGGTGCCGCCGTACTCGTCGGTGACCACGGCCAGATGCTGTTTGGCCCGGCGCAGCTGGCTGAGCACATCCGGCAGCTTGACGGTCTTATAAACATAGCAGGTGGGCATCAGCAGTGCGCGGATGTCCGGCTTCTCTATATCCGTCAGCGCCTTAAGAAAGTGGTTGAGGTACAGTACGCCGATAATGTTGTCGATGCTGTCCTCATACACAGGCAGCCGGGAGTAGGGCGCGTCCTCAATGACGGAGATGATGTCGTCCCAGTCGTCGTCTATGTCTATGGCGCAGACGTCCACTCTGGCCGTCATGACCTCCAGAACAGCGACCTCGGAGAAATCTATGGCCGCCTGCAAAAGCTCGGAGCGGTCCTCGTCCAGAACCTCCTCGTCCTCGGCAGTCTCTATGATGGACTGGAGCTCCTCCACCGCTTCCTCCGACTCGTCTCCGGCCTCGCTCTTTAGGCCCCGGGTCAGCAGATGCACCAGCTTCACCACCACCCAGATAAGGGGGTACAGCACCACCATCAGGGCGCGCACGGTATAGGCGTTGTTGACGGCGGTGGTGTTGGCTCTCTTCTTCGCGATTATCTTGGGCATTGTCTCGCCGAAGATTATCACCAGCAGCGTCACCCCTACGGTGGAGAGCCACGCGTAGTCCTCGGAGCCCGCCAGCAGTATCACCAGCACCGAGCCCAGAGAGGAAGCGCCGATGTTGGCCAGATTGTTGCAGATAAGAATAGCGCTGAGAGCGTTATCAAAGCGCTCCGTTATACTTACGGCGGCGGCTGCCCGCTTGGAGCCGTCGTCCCGGAGGTTTTCCAGACGTATCGAATTGCAGGAGGAAAAGGCCATCTCGGAGGCGGAGCAAAAGGCGGACAGGCAGATGCACAGCAGAATACCGGCGCCTATGAAATATACGGTCACTGTGCCTCGCCCCCTTCCTCGTCCTCGGGAAGCAGGGAGACCTTCAGCTTCATTATGCGGTTGTGCTTCATGGCCGATACCGTCACCGACAGCCTGTGATAACGGAAGCTGTCGCCTACTGCGGGAATAGCCGTGAACTGCTCATAGGCCCACTCGCCCATAAGGGTGTTCACCAACTCCTCGTTTTCCTCCGGGTCGTCATATTCCAGCTTTTCCAGCACATCGCTGACAGACTCGTCGGCGTCCACCCGGTAGGCCCCGTCGCCCAGGTCCTCAATAGGCTCCTGCACCACGTCGTCCTCATCCCATATCTCGCCTACCAGCTCCTCCAGGATATCTTCAACAGTGACTATGCCAAGAGTGCCGCCGTAGTTATCGGTGACCACAGCCATATTCAGGCGGCGCTTGGACATGACCGGCAGCAGCTCCGCGATATTGGCGCTCTGGTGGATGAAAAACACCTCGTCCATCAGCGGCCGTATGTCCAGATTCCGGCCCAGCCGCAGATAGGCCTTAATAAACTTACGTATCTGCAACACGCCTATAACATTGTCGATGCTGCCCTCGTAGACCGGCAGGCGGCTGTGGGTGGTGGTCCTGATAAGCTCCAGCACGGCCTCGTGGCTGCTGGACACGTCGATGGCCACTACGTCCACTCGGGGAGTCAGCACGCTTTCCACGGTCACGTCCCCGAACTGGAGGGCGGAGGATATAAGCTCGCCCTGAGCCTCGTCCAGACTTCCCTCCTCGGTCATGTCCTCGATTATCTCGTACAGCTCATCCTCGGTGACGGATATCTGGCTGTCCTCCTTGGTGAGCTTGGCGGCGCTCTGACCTATCCAGGTCAGCAGCCTTGACAGAGGCGCGAACAGCCGCATCAGGACGCACATAATGCCGGCGCAGGAGAGGCTCAGCCGCTCGCTGAACTTCTTGGCGATGCTTTTGGGCAGCATCTCGCCGGCAAAAAACACCACAACGGTGGTGATGATCGTACTCACCGACACGGCGCTGAGGCCCCAGCGCTTCGTCACCGCCACGGTGACTATGGAGGCCGCGGCGATATGTACGATATTTGTACATATAAGCAGGGTGCTTATAGCCAGGTCGAAATTGTCAATAACATAGAGGGCGCGCTTTCCCTGAGTATTGCCTCTGTCCGCCGCGGTCTTGATACGACTGCGGGAGGCTGAGGCGAAGGCTGTCTCCGACACGGCGAAGAAGGCCGCGCAAAGCAGCAGCAATACCGCTATCAACCAGGGCAATCGACTGCCATCATCCATATGTGGATAAACACTTCCTTTTGATAAATTAGCATATAGTATAGCATACGGCGCTGATTCCGTCAATATGCGGACTGTGCAGAGCGTTTCTCATAATGCAATGCGGGGCCGAAACGGCCCCGCATCGTTGCTTTTCTATTGCTGTATTACATGATTATGGCGTTCTTGGGGCAGACCTCGGCGCAGGTGCCGCAGGCCACGCACTTGTCCTCGTCCAGCTTCCAGGTCTTGGCGGCCCTGTCCACCTCCAGCGCCCCGGCGGGGCACTTCTTGGCGCACAGTGTGCAGTAGACGCACTTGTTGGGGTCGCTGACGGGCTTGCCGTCGTCCCTGGGCTTAGGCGGCTCCGTCTCCGGCGCGGCGGATTCCGCGGGAGCCGGAGTCTCCGCCTTGGGGGCGGGGGCGGGCTTGGGCGCGGGCTTCTTGGGCTTCTTTATAAAGCTGCCCGTGACCAGCAGGTCCTCCTCCTTGGTAGCCACCATATGATAGTCCTGAGTGAACTCTATGGCCTTGGTGGTGCAGAAGGAGGCACAGTGGGAGCAGAAGGTGCAGGAGCCCAGATTGAAGGTGCGGGTTATCTTGTCGCCCTCGTCCCCCTCCAGCTTCTCCACGGTGGTGGATATGGCTCCGCCGGCGCAGACCCGCTCGCACATACCGCAGTTGATGCACTTGTCGGCGTGGAACACGATGCGGCCGCGGTAGCCCTCGGCGGCGATGCTGGGCTTAAAGGGATACATATGGCAGCTGGACTTACTGAACAGCTGGGTTACGGCTTCTCTTACAAACGGAAAGTCCATTACATCTGCCCCCTCTTCTCTTTGAGTATCTGCGTGGCCAGCGCCAGACCGTCGATAATGGCCTCGGGCTTAGGCGCGCAGCCGGCGATATCCACGTCCACATGGACGTACTTGCTCAGTGGCCCCGCCACGGAGTAGCTGCCCTTAAAGACGTTGCCGGACTGGGGGCAGGAGCCCATGGTGACGATGCAGCGGGGCTCGGGCACCTGAGAGATGGCCCGGAGCACACGGGGTAGAGACTGCTTGGTGACAGGCCCGGTGACCACCACGATGTCGGCGTGTCTGGGTGTGCCCGCCAGCTTGAAGCCCAGGCGCTCCGCATCGAAGCGGGGAGTGATAACGGCCACCAGCTCAATGTCGCAGCCGTTGCAGGAGCCGGCGTTGATGTGGAAGAGCCAGGGCGATTTCCCCATGCTCTCGGCAATTAACTTCTTAAACATTTTCGCCCCTCCTTACAGACCGTACCATGCCAGCACAAGGCTAATCAGCGCAAGGCCGGACACGGTGGTCCAGTAGAACTTAAAGACCTGCTCTATCTTGAGCCTGGCCGTTACGGCGTGGACAAGGGACATACTCAGCGCCGTCAGCACCACGCAGATGGCAAAGACGATTATCGCGTCCAGCGCCACGATGCCGGTGCCGATGCCGCCCAGGAACAGCGCCACGAACAGGCTGGTCACGGTGAGCATCTTTATGGCGTGGCTCAGCTTGAACACCGCCAGAGGTCCGCCGCTGTACTCTGCCAGAAGGCCCTCGCATATCTCCGTCTCCGCCTCGGCGGTGTCGAAGGGATGGCTGCCGGTCTCGCCGGGGATGACCAGGAACATGGCGATGGCGGCGGGTATCATGCTGGCCTTAAGGATAAGGCTGCCGTTGACGGCCTGATACTGGGCTATCTGGCTGAAGGAGAAGCAGACCCCGTCGCCGGTGGCGGCGCCAACGGTCTTGCCCACTGCCAGCAGAATGAGCACTAAGGGCAGCTCGCAGGAGATGATGGTGACCATCTCGCGGCTCAGGCCCACTCCGGCGTAGGGAGAGCCGGAGGCGGCGCCGCCGTATATGGTGGCCAGAGCCGGGATAAGCAGCAGGTAAAGGATAACGATGACATCGGCCATGCCGGAGAAGGCGGTGAATTTGAAGATGGGTATAAACAGCTGCAGCACCACCAGCGCGGCCAGCCCCACCAGAGGCGCCGCCATAAAGGCGGTTCTGGAGGCGGCGGCGGGGATGATGGTCTCCTTGCCGCAGAGCTTGAAGAAATCATAAAAGGGCTGGAGTATGGGAGGGCCTACCCGCTTTTGCATCTTGGCTACCAGCTTTCTGTCGATGCCGCACAGGAGCAAACCCGCAAGGAAGCAGAACAGGAAGCCGGGGAAAATGAGGATATAACCCAGATACTGCAGAGCGTTCATTAATATAGCCATTATTCCCACCTCCTTAAAGAACTATGAGCATGAACAGCGTCGCCAGCGCAAGCGCAACGACTGCCCACAGCGCATAGTCGTTGACGATGCCGCTGTGCAGATCATGCATAAAGCCGAAATAATGTCTCCAGTTTTGCTTGAAGCCCCAGAACAGGTCTCCGCCGCCCACCTGGGAATACTGGGCCTCCTCGCCGCCGAAGAACAGGTCGTACTTTGTCTCCAGCGCCGGGGTTTTCTTTTCGCTGACCTTGTCGTACTTGGAGCCCACGGCCACGATGGTGACCGCCAGCAGTGCGATGCAGAGGATAAGCAGCCAGGACACAGGCTCCCAAACGCCCACGTGCACAAAGGTCACAGCGGGGGCGGCAGGGAGGTTCGCGCCCATGACGCTTTCGGCATAGCCGGAGCCCATCATGGAGTTAATGTAGTTGCCGACGCTGAAGGCAGCCTTGGCTGCGGGCTCAGTGAGATAGGTGGTGACCAGATTGGGGAACAGGCCGGTCAGTACGCACAGCAGGGCGAAGATGCCCATGGCGAAGCGCATCCCGAAGGGCACTTCCTTTACATCCTCATACTCCTTGGGCAGTTGACCGAAGAACACGGACTGGCTGACCTTTACGAAGGAGGCCAGAGTCAGTACGGAGGTCACAAGGGCCACGATGGTCACAAGCAGGAAGCCTATGTTGCCGGTCTCCACCGCCTTCTGGTAGGTGGCCTGATAGATCATCCACTTGGAGGCGAAGCCGTTGAAGGGCGGGATGCCGCTGATGGAGAAAGCGCCTATCAAAAACAGCACGGTGGTATGGGGCATTTTCTTCGACAGGCCGCCCAGCTTGCCCAGGTCCGTGGTGCCTGTCTCGTGGAGCACGGCGCCGGCGGAAAGGAACAGCAGGCCCTTAAAGAGGGTGTGGTTCATGGCGTGGTAAAGTCCGGAGGAGAAGCCCAAAGCAGTGCTCAGGCCCACCGCCGCCAGAACGTAGCCTATCTGGGAGATACTGTGGAAGGCAAGCAGGCGCTTGAAGTCATGCTGGGCAAGGGCCATGGTAACGCAGACGAACATACTGACGCTGCCCACGAACACCAGCAAGAACTGCATGGTGCCGAGATTCATGGTCTGCATGAGGAAATAGGTGATACGGATGATGCCGTAAAGACCGGATTTCGTCAGCACACCGGATATAAGCACGGAGATGGAGGCAGGAGCCGCGCCGTGGGCGTCCGCCGCCAGCGGGTGGAAGGGCACCAGGAAGGCCTTGGTGCAGAAGCCTATGTACAGCAGCGCGAAGGCCAGCTTTGTGGAGTTATTGAAGTTGCCGGGCAGCAGCGCGGACAGCTGCGCAAAGTTCAGGGTGTGGGTCTGAGCGTAGAGCATTATGATGCCCACCAGAATGCAGGTGGAGCCCATGCTGCCCACCACCAGATACTTGAAGGAGGCCTCCAGCGCGCCGAACACCTTGTTGCGGAAGGCTGTCAGCGCCACGGCGGCGAAGGTGAGTATCTCCACCATGATGAACATATTGAAGATATCGCCGGAGAGCACCAGACCGATAACGCCGCCGGCCAGCATGAGAAACAGGGTGTAATACTGGCTCTGGTTGTCGTCCAGGCTCATGTACTTAAAGGAGTAGAGCCCCGCCACGAACACCGCCGTGGCTATGAGCAGGCCGAAGAACAGGCTCAGGGCATCTACCTCAAGGGCGATGCCGATGGCGTAGCCGCCGGAGACGGCCCGATTGCCCATCCAGTAGGCGATTATCTCGCCGTTCATCATGACAGGCTTCACCAGCGCTATCATGCAGGCCAGAGACACGGATATGGCCAGGAAGGCCAGAATGTTCCGGGCGGTCTTGTTCTTGCCGAACAGGATTATCAAAAACGCGCCCAAAAACAGCACCATTATGGAGTAGACGGGAAAGTGGTGGTAATCGAAAAAGCTCATCCTCTCAGCCTCCTTATCTCTCTGGTGTCAAGAGTGCCGTAGGACTCGTGAAGCTTAATCACCAGCGACAGGCTCATGGCCGTGACGCAGGCGCCGATAACTATGCTGGTCAGCGTCAGTGCCTGAGGTATCGGGTCCACAAAGAAGCTGGAGGGGTTAAGCTCACCGGCGGTGAATATAGGTGCGGTGCCGCCGGGGGTGAAGCCGATGGAGATTATCAGCAGGTTCACGCCGTAGTCACAGATGCACAGGCCCATAACGGTCTTGATCAGATTATACTTGGTGACGATGGTATAGAAGCCGAGGGCGATGAGGAAGAAGGACGCTATGTAGTTAAACAGTATCATGTCATTTCACCTCATTCTTTCTCTTCATCCGTGACCAGCAGGCACAGCATGGTGATACCCATGGCCGCAACGCCGGTAAACACCTTTTCGCCCACGGCGGCGTTCATCAGGAAGATGGTGCCGGAGCTGAGGATGTCGCCTATGTTGCCGTATCCCGCAAAGACGTTCATGCAGAAGTTGGCGCCGTAGGCCACGCCCAGCATGGCGAAGGCCACGTAGAAGATGGAGCCCACAGCCTCCAGCTTATGGAGCCTGTGCTCGTTGAAGGCGGCGGTGAGTCCCTTGATGCCGTAGCCCAGGTAGAGCAGCACCACAACGCCTATCACCAGTACGCCGCCCTGGAAGCCGCCGCCGGGGGACAGATGCCCGTGGAGTATAAGGTAGAAAATAAACATCAGCACGAAGGGGACCACGGAGTCTGCGCCGCACTTGGGGATTATCTCCTTTACCTTGATGTTCTTATTGTTCATCCTTGCCATCCTCCTTCTTCTCTTTCTTCTTGCTGAAAAGGATGACGGAGGCGCCGGTAACGGCTACCACCAGAATGAAGGCCTCGCCCATGGTATCATAACCACGGAAGTCGAATACTATTGAGGTCACGTCGTTGACGGCCTTGGTCTTGGCCAGGTTCTCCCTGACTATACCGGCGGCAGCGCCGTCAACCGCGTCGTTCGAGTATACGGAGGGGTCCTTCTGCAGCTCGTACACGGAGTAGGGGGAGTCATAGCCCACATAGGTGCGGGGCATGGCGGACATGGTGACGCAGGCGTATATACCGGCAAAGAGGAACACGCCCAGAGCGAACCAGGTAAGAAATTTCTTCATTTATCTTCCCTCCCCTTTATCTTTTTCAGGGTGACTATAAAGACCAGAGGGATAAGCGCCGCGCCAACGGCGGCTTCGGACAGGGCCACATCGGGAGCGTGGAGCAGCAGATATTCGGCTGCGGCAAAGATGCCGGTGACGCCCAGCGCGATAACGGCGGAAAGCAGATTCTCCAGCCGCACCGCCAGTATGGCCGTGACCACCATGCCCAGGACTATGAGCACATTGAGGATAACAATTATATTACTCATCAAAATCCCTCCCGTAGTCGTCGGTGACCATGTCCTTCTCGGGCCGGACACCGGACTTGTACGCGCCCTTGGCGATAGCGTGGGCGCCGATGGGGTTGGTGACGAATATCATAAGCGCGATGACCGCGATCTTCACGGCGGCGCTGGGGCTGCCCATTATGAAGATGGCGTACAGCAGGGCGCCTATGAGGGTGCCCAGCATACCCAGAGTGCAGATGCAGGTGCTGGCCTGCATACGGCAGAAGGTGTCGGGCATTTTCAGAATGCCCAGAGTGCCCGCCAGCGCGAAGAACAGGCCGAAGGCTATAAGCAGGTCTATGATTATCCTAAGTGCCATAACTCAGCGCCTCCCTTCCAGATAACGGCCCACCACCATGGTGTCGATAATGCCCAGCAGGGCGCTTATCATGGCCAGGTCAAGGTATATGCCCCTGCCGCTGTACATGGAAAACAGCACCAGAGCGCAGGACACCAACACGTCGGCGCTGTCCGCGGCCACCTGCCTGTCGGCGGGGGTGGGGCCCTTGGCCAGCCTGTACACATTCATCAGCGCCAGCAGCGCCAGAGCCACGGCGAAAAATATGAGCTCTATCATACCATTCATTTGAACACCCTCCCTACGCCTTTCTCAAGCTTGCCCTTGATGGCGTCTCCGGCTTCCTTGCCGCCGGGGAGAGCCGCGTCTATCCAGTGGATATAGTAGTAGGTCTGCTCATCCTGCTCGGCCACCTCCATGGTGATGGTGCCAGGGGTCAGGGTAATGGAGTTTGCCAGCATGGACTGACCGTACTCGCTTTTCAGGTCCACAGGTACCTTCACGATACCGGGGTTGACGTTTTTGCAGCCGCCGTAGCAGCGCTTGGCCACGTCCCAGTTGGCCTTGACAAGCTCCACGGGAAAGACTATGAGCACATAGTAGATAAGGCTGAAGAATTTTGCGGGATTGAGCAGCCAGAAGGATTTATCGTGAATAAAGAATCTGGCCGAGAACAGAGCCACCCCAAGGCTCACCACCGCGCCGGCCGCCAGCTCCTGAAGTGCGAAGCTCCACGTGAGCAGCACCCAGAAGCCGAGGCAGACAAAGAAGGTGGCAATTACAGCGGGAAATCTCGTTTTTTGCAAGAAAAAACCTCTCCTTCCTGTTTGAAAAATTGTATCTGCGCGAAAAGTATTACCGTATTCAGTTGACCTTCAGGCTCTCCACAAAGAACTCCCGGCCGGCGGTCATCTTGATGGACTGGCTTTGGCAGCTTGGGCAGCGGGCGGACTTTCTGTCCACCGCACCCTCATAGCCGCAGTCCAGACATTTGAAGGCGGCGGGTACGCTCTCTATTTTCAGCTCCGCGTTCTCCGCCACGGTGCCGCCGGCGGCGTAGGGGAAAAACTCCCTTATGCAGTCCGGCACCAGGCCGGAAAACTCGCCTACCCTGAGCTCTATCTCCAGGACGGTCTGAAAGCCCTTTTCCTTCGCCTCGGCGTTTATTAGCTCTATGAGGCTCCGGCAGATGGAAAGCTCGTGCATTATCTGTCCAGACAGCTGAAGCAGGGGTCTATGCTGGCAATGATAAGACCCGCGTCGGCCACGGTGTTGTTGCGCAGCATGAAGGGCACTGTGGGCGTGTTCTTATAGCTGGGCACATGGATACTGAGCCGGTGGTTGGTAAGGGCGCCGTCGCCCACCAGCATATGGGTGAGCTGACCTCTGGGCGCCTCGTGACGGCAGACCGTCTGGCCCTCCTGTATCTTCGGCAGCTTGTTGCCCAGGTTTATGGGGGTGTCCGGCAGGTTCTCCAGAGCCTGACGGATTATCTTGATGCTCTCATAGCACTCCAGAGCGCGAACCACAACTCTGGCGAACACATCGCCGCTGTCCACCACGGGCACGTCGAAGTCGAAGTCCTCGTAGGAGGAGTAGGGGGCGTCCTTGCGCACATCTACCTTCAGGCCCGAGGCTCTGGCGTGAGGCCCCACGGCGCCCATACGCACGGCGTCGGCATAGGGCAGCACACCCACGCCCTTGGTACGCAGGGCGATAGTCTTGTCGTTGAGGGCAATTTCCACTATCCTGTCCATAGGCGCCTTCAGCTTGTCGCAGGCGTCCAGCAGCTCCCGGCGCAGCTCGTCGTTT
>CAYSFK010000041.1:0-16647 GCA_964430345.1 uncultured Oscillospiraceae bacterium
AGTCGATGTGGCGGGTGAGGTCGAGCATCTTGTTGGAGAAGCCCCACTCGTTGTCATACCAAGCCATGAGCTTGACGAAGTTGCCGTTGAGGGAGAGGCCGGCCTTGGCGTCGAAGATGGAGGTGTGAGCATCGGTGCGGAAGTCGGAGGAAACGACCTCCTCGTCCACGTACTCCACCACGCCCTTCATGGCGCCCTCGGAGGCGGCCTTGACGGCGGCGCATATCTCGTCGTAGGTGGCGGACTTCTCGATGCGGACTGTCAGGTCAACGATGGACACGTCGCCGGCGGGAATGCGCATGGAGGTACCGGTGAGCTTGCCCTTGAGCTCGGGGATGACCTTGCCCACGGCCTTGGCGGCGCCGGTGGAGGTGGGGATGATGTTGTTGTAGACGCTGCGGCCCAGACGCCAGTTCTTCTTGGATAAGCCGTCCACCACGGACTGGGTGGCTGTGGAGGCGTGGACAGTGGTCATAAGACCCTCGACTATGCCGAAGTTGTCGTTGACTATCTTGGCCAGAGGGGCCAGGCAGTTGGTGGTGCAGGAGGCGTTGGACACGAACTGCATATCGGCGGTGTACTTCTCAAGGTTCACGCCGCATACGAACATGGGGGTGTCGTCCTTGGCGGGGCCGGACATGACCACGACCTTGGCGCCGGCGTCGATATGGGGCTGCGCGTCGGCCTTGGTGAGGAACTTGCCGGTGCACTCCAGCACGTAATCCGCGCCCAGCTCGCCCCAGGGCAGCAGGGAGGGGTCACGGGAGTCCAGCACGGGGACGCTCTTGCCGTCCACGATAAGCAGCTTCTTCTCGTCGTCAAAGTCCACGCAGCCGTCGAACTTGCCGTGGACGGTGTCGTACTTCACGGCGTAGGCCAGCTGGCCTGCGGACTTGCCGGGGGCGTTGATGGCGACGACCTGCACGTCGTCGGACTTGATTGCGGCTCTGAAGGTCAGGCTTCCGATGCGGCCGAAGCCGTTGATTCCAACTTTGATCATTTTTTTATCCTCCAAATTCAATTGATTTAGCCCATGAATATATACATAAACTTCCATAAGGGCAAAACTGCCCGCGGGGAAATAAATGTTTGATTAACACTTGAATTGTATCATATAATATTAACAAAAATCAATATTTCAACCTATGTATTATGCCCAAAAATGTGCCGAAATTTTGACTAATTCCGGCCATTTATTTCGGCGGCTATTGTGTATTCTGCATATTTCTGCTAAAATAAGTTAAATATTAGAAGGAGGGCGTAATAATGTTTCAGATATCCGCGGATTTTCTGGCCCTGTCCAGCGAGGCAGCCATCCTGGTGCAGCGGGGCAAGCTGAGCTATGCCAACGCCGCGGCCTGCAAGCTGCTGGGCGAGGACTGCGTGGGCAAAAGCGTTCAGTCGGTGTTCGACGCCGAGATTGCCGAGGCTCAGGCCTCCTCCTTTATCGGCGAGGCCGCGGTGCAGGGAAAGCGCTATATCCTCCGCTCCGCAAAATCGGATGGTGTGGAGGCTATCTTCCTCTCCAGGCCGGAAATCAGACCCGATCTTCTCAGCGACGCCTTTGTCTATTCTATCAGAAGCGCGCTGATGAACATGGGCGTCTCGGTGGAGATGGCGCGGCTGAAGGCGGAGGAGCTGGAGGACGCTGCTCTGCTGTCCCAGATAGCCGCCATGAATCAGAGCTATCTAAGGTTATCCCGCCTGGTCTCCAATGTCTCTGTCATCCGCAAGACAATGGAGGGCGGATTGTACACGAATTTGCAGCAGTTCGACCTGAGTCAGATGGCTGAAAGACTTACGGAAAGCCTGAAGCTTCTATTCCCGCAGCCGGAGCTGCGTGTGACCAGCAGCGGCGAAATGCGTGTTACAGCGGATATGCAGCTTATGGAGCAGCTGTTCTCAAATCTTATCTCCAACTGCATAGTTCACGCCCACGGCTGCACAAGGGTGAGCATAAATCTGTTGGACTGCGGCGACAGGGTCATGATATCCGTGGACGACGACGGCTGCGGCATCCCTCCGGAGGAGCTGTACACAGTGTTTGACAGATATCGCCACGGCTTCAGCATATCCGACATTGGCGGCGGCGCCGGGCTGGGGCTCAGCGTGGTGAGGACCGTTGCCCAGTTCCACGGCGGTACCATGCTGCTGGAAAGCCGACTGGGCAAGGGTACGGTAGTGCGCGTTTCAGTTTTGAAGGGGAGCTCATACCCCAAGCTCCGCTCGGAGCAGACGGAATACCAGCCCAAGATGTCCCGCATTCAAACCAATATGGCCGACTGTCTCCCCATATCGCGCTTCAGCGAAAGGTTCTCAGATTGACCGGATTTAAAAAATCACCCCTGTGGAAAAACCACAGGGGTGATTGCAGACTGTCAAAGAACTTATGAAAGTGTCTCGGCGACGGAAAGGAAAAAATGTGAAAGAAACCCATCAGGGGTGTCTTTCACGTTCAATAATACGCATTTCATAACTTTTGAAGAAAGTTTTGAAATGCTTTCAGCTTGTCAAAAAGGCTTTTTTGACAAGCTGAAATCTCCCCTGTGGAAAAGACCGCAGGGGAGATTGATCTATCTCAAGACTTTACCCAGCACCCGCAGGGGCAGGTCAGGAGATATAACGATGTCATCGTAGCAGGGGTTCAGGGAATGGAGGGCCAGCTTTTCCCCGGTAGCAATGAGCTGCTTGAGGTAGGCGCTGCCGTCGTAGAGGAAGATGCCTATTTCCCCGGTCATAAGGCTGCGCTGCTGGCGCACCCATACGGTCTGCCCGTCGTGGAACTCCGGCTCCATGCTGTTCCCGGCCACGCGTACGCCGAAGTTGGCGCCCTCCGGCACCTCCCGGCCCACGTCCACCATCTCATAGTCCTCGCCGTCCAGCAGCTGCCCCGTACCGGCGGAGACGGCCAGCGAGTACAGCGGCAGAGCGCGGATATATTCCGGCTCCTGGTTCACAGAGGCAAAGCGGCCGCTGTCCCGCAGCAACTGCACATAGTCCAGCGCCATGCGGCGGCCCTCTCTGTCCAGCCCGGAAAGCAGGCCCTCGCCGCCGCCGGAGAATTCCTCCCGGATGTCCTGAATATCCATGGCGTCGCACAGGGCCAGAAACTGCCGGGCGTTTGGCATGGTGCTGCCGCTCTCCCATTTGGACACCGCCTGATTGGACACCGGAAAGCCCCGATAATTCAGGGCCTCGGCCAGCTGAGACTGGTTCATCCCCAGCTCGCGCCGCCGCCGGGCAATTATCTCCCCCAAGCTTTTGAGCATATCCGTCTCTCTCCTTTATGCTTTACAGCCTTCCCCTATGATTGGGAAGGTATCGCGCAGCGATGGATGCGGCTGCCCCATTGATTTCGAGGCGACCCGCCGTCGCATGGCTACCAGTATATTATAATGCCTTTCGCCAAGCATTTCAAGGGTCAGTTGTCTTAAAAAGATAAAAATGTGCAATAATTATCCTGTCAGTACTCGTATACTCCGCCGCCGATGAATTCACGTATCAGCGCGTCCTTTGCCACCAGGTCACTGTCGATGTCCCCGAACAGCTGCAGCGCCGGCAGTACGCCCCGAAGCTCCTCATAGCGCTCTATCCCCTCCGGCACGGAGCGGAAAAGCCCGGTGGCCGTGTGATTGAACACCGCCAGCTCGTAGGGGGTGGAGGTATCGAACTGGAAGTCGGCCTTGTCTTTAAAGGGGGAGATGTACAGCTTCTCGCCCCGGCGGACATTGGCCCACATGGACATGGTTACGGCGGGGTCCGAGCCCCGGAAGTTATAGTCCCTGACCATGCGCCGCACCAATCTGAACCAGGTGCGCTTAAAGACCAGCTTGCCCTGGAATTCCACATCGCTGCGGGCGGAGATGTAGAGCTTAAAGGCCTCTGGATGGGTATCGGTTATCATGCTGTTGAGGGCGTGTATGCCCTCGAATATGACCACCTCGTCGGCCTTGAGCTTCAGGGACTTGGAGGGCTCCTGAATGCGCATCCGCCTTGAGAACTCGTACTTGGGCACGAAGATGCGCTCACCCTTGGCCAGCATGGAAAAGTGCCTGTTCAGCAGCTCCATATCCACGCACAGAGGCGACTCCAAATCCAGCTCCCCCTCCGCCGTCCTTGGGGCGCTGTCATCCACGGTTTTGAAATAATCGTCCATAGCCACATAGTGGGTGCCCACGCCCCGGCGCTCCAAAGCCTCCGCTATTTTCATGGAGGTGGTGGTCTTGCCGGAGCCGGAGGGGCCGGACAGCAGCACGATGGGGCTGCGGCTCCGGTTTTCTATTATCAGCGTCGCCGCCTGCTCCACCATCTGACGGTATCTGTCGTCGCTCTCCTCTATCATGCCCTTGGGGTCTGAGACAGTTTTGAAATTAATTTCGCTTAGATCGTATGCCATTAGGTTCCGTCCTCCCTGATACTTTTTTCAAGACCGCGGTAAAAGCGGCCAATTTCTGCTTTTTCGGCGCATATATCTGATATATTATTACAGTATTCCAGCGGATATTTGGGCGCCATCAGCCGGATGTTCCGGCCCCCGTCCCGGCGAATCAGCTTGGTGGAGCCGCCGCCGCCCATTGCCAGTATACTGCAGAGCTCCTCCATGATGCATATGTTGTACAAATTCACGTGTCCCGGCTTTGTCCATCCCAGGTTTTCAAAGCCGCCGGACATGAATTTCTGCCGGTAGAGGTAGTAGGGAGAATAGCCCTGCCGCCGCAAAGCGTCTCCGGCGTAGTCCAGCATCCGGGCGACCTCCGCCGCCGTGGGCAGCTCTCCGCCCTCCAGGCTTATGCGGGAGCCCTTTTTCAGTGACAGTGTGTGCACAGTCACATTCTCCGTCCCCAATGCCAGCACCTTGTCCACGGTTTCCGCGAAGCCCTCCGGCGTATCGCCGGGGAGGCCGGCGATGATATCCATGTTCACCGCGAAGCCACCGGTATTCCGCACCGCCTCAAGGGCCCTCTCGATATCCGCGGCGCTGTGCCTGCGGCCGATGAGCTCCAGCACACGGTCAGACATGGTCTGGGGGTTGACGCTTATCCTATCCACCCCGTGGCGGCGCAGCACCTGAAGCTTTTCCATAGTGATGGTGTCGGGCCGTCCGGCCTCCACGGTGTATTCTCTCACGGCATCCAGCGGGAAGCTGTCCTCCAGGGCGGAGCACAGCCTGTCAAGCTGTGGAGCGGAGAGAGTGGTGGGAGTGCCGCCGCCCATGTACAGAGACACCGGCCGGAGCCCCAGCTCCCTGACCTGTCTTGCCACCGCCTCAATTTCCAGCAGCAGCGCCTCCATAAAGGGCTCCATCAGTGCCATGCTCTTTTCCACGGACTGGCTGACAAAGCTGCAATAGGAGCAGCGGGTGGGGCAGAAGGGTATGCCCACGTACAGGCACACGTCCTCCGGTCTGAGAGACAGGGCCGCCCGCTCCGTCTCCCGACAGGCGTCCAAACACAGCAGGGCCCGTTCCCGGCTAACGTCGTAGTCCCGGATAAAGCGCTCCAGCGCCCGATTCTCGCCCTGAGCCTCTATCATCGGCCTGAGCAGCTTGCCCGGCCGCACTCCCGTCAGCGCCCCCCAGCTGGGGCGGGGTATGCCGGAGGCCAGAGCCGCCCTGTACATGGCGTTCTTAATAAGCCGCTGGCAGTATCTGTCCTCCAGCAGCTTTGTAGTCATGGCGGCTTTCTCAGCGGCGGCACGGCCCCGGAAGCGCCCTCCGTCGCCGGTTACCAGCAGACAGGTGGCAGTGACGAAGCGCTCACCCCGGCTCAGCCGCAGTTCGGCGCGCTGGCCCGACGGGCGGCCCGCCGGGTATTCCGGCCGCTCTCCCGGAAACAGCGTCAGCAGCATCTGCTCCGCCGCGTATTTATAATCATGTCCCGAAAAATATAGCTTCACTGTTATCTGTATTAGCCTCTCGCGAATAAATATGCATAATTATATCACAGACAGCGCATTTCACAACGAGAAATAACCCGAAATTGAAAAAACTTTGACATTTGTGAAAATTGTATTGGAATTTTTCAATGATTTGATGTAAACTATACATGAGTAATAATATAGGGGATAATTTTAAATGTTTGAGGCGGGAGACAAGATCATATACGGAGAGAACGGCGTATGCACGGTGGAGAAGGTAGCACCTCTGGAGATGAGCGGCGCGGCAAAGGATAAGCTGTATTATCATCTGGACCCTCTGGTAGGCAGCGGGACCTATTTTGCGCCGGTGGACTCCTGCGCTTATATGCGGCCCGTCATGAGCCGGGAGGAGGCGGAGGCCCTCATTGACGCCATTCCCGATATAGAACCCGCCATATGCAACGACAACCGCTTCAACCATGTGGACGCCTATTATAAGGAGCTGTTCAAGCTGCACACCTGCGAGGCGCTGGTGTCCATAGTCAAGGGCCTGCACGGGCGGATGGCGGAGCGCAAGGCCAAGAGCAGCAGGGCGGAAAGCACCATGAAGCGGGCCAAGGATATACTTCACGGGGAGCTGGCCACCGCGCTGGAGATGAATATAGACGACGTAGAGGACTATATACTCAGCCGCATAGGCGATGGCTGAGCCGAGTATTAAAAGGAGCCGTACCGGGTGTATGGCTCCTTTTTTATGTCAGTACAGCTCACGCAGCACCAGGTCTGTCTCCCCCTGATTCAGTCCGAACTCCGCCCGCAGCACCTTGGGGTTTTTCGTCAGCTCCCGCCGTATCAGCTCTCTCAGGGCCGTGCCGCCGTGATAGCCGTGTATGACCCGAATGCGGTACACATCGCCTTTGGCCCGCTTCAACGCGCTCTCAATGCACAGCTTTGCCTGATAGCTGTTCATCCCGTGCACGTCCAGCTCCACGATCCCCGTGCTTTTCACGGTCTTACCTCCGTGCGCGGTCGGAAGGGCGGAGGCGGAACGGCATTGTCGCCGATAAACTTCTCCATCCACACAGTGTCGTACCAGCGTCCAAATTTATAGCCGCATTTATGGAAGCGCCCCACCTCTGAAAAGCCCATGCGGGCGTGGAACTCAAGGCTGTCCCGGTTCAGGTATTCATCCGCATCGTCCGTACAGGCGATACAGGCGTACATAGTCTGCACCCCCTGTTCCCGAAGCTCAGCCTCCAGCTCCCGGTAGAGCAGGCCGCCTACGCCCCGGCGCTTCATATCCTGCGCCATGTACACCGTGGTCTCCGCCGCCCAGCCGTAGGCCGGACGTGATTTGTATGCTCCCGCGTAGGCGTAGCCCAGCAGTCTCCCGCCGTTCTCCGCCACCAGATAGGGATAACGTTCCAGAGTTTTCTCCACGCGGGCGGCAAACTCCTCCCGGGAAGGTGCGCCGTACTCAAAGGAAACGGCGGTTTTATCGGCGTAGGGCCGGTATATCTCCAGCAGGGCCGCCGCGTCCTCAATACGGGCGCTTCGGATAAGCATATTCTCAGGCAAGACCGGCATCCTCCTTATATCAGTTTTCCAAGCTGTCTGTTAAAGGACAAAATTAACAAATATATATTGACTTATCCCTGGGTGCGTGTAGTAAAATATACCCGTAAGACTAAATGATTCTAACAGACGCACCGGCTTTCGTCAACCGAGGTCATGGCCGGGCGGTAAAGTAAAGGAGACTCAAGGCATGAAATCAAAGGTATACTTTTCCAAGACCATAAGCCCGGAGAAGGTCATCGATATGTATAAGCTGCTGGGCGCGGCGCTGCCCGGCAAGGTGGCGGCCAAGGTCCACTCCGGGGAGAAGGGCAATCAGAACTTCCTGCACCCGGAATTCTGGAAGCCCATGATAGACAGCGTGAACGCCACGGTGGTGGAGTGCAACACCGCCTACGACGGGGAGCGCAACAGCACCCCCAAGCACCGGAAGCTGATGGAATATCACGGCTGGAGCAAGTACTTCACTGTCGACCTGATGGACGCGGAGGGCCCCGACCTTCAGCTGGACATCCCCGGCGGCAAGGTGCTGAAGAAGAACCTTGTGGGCAAGGATCTGAAGAACTACGACTCCCTGCTGGTGCTGGCCCATTTCAAGGGGCACCCCGCCGGCGGCTACGGCGGAGCGCTCAAGCAGCTGTCCATCGGCTGCGCCTCCACCGCCGGCAAGAGCCTTATCCACTCCGGCGGCTATACCGACGACCAGAACGTGGTATGGGACCATATGGCGCAGCAGGACGTATTCTGCGAGGCCATGGCCGACGCCGCCTGCTCCGTGGCGGAGCTGTTCAAGGGCAGGGCCGCCTATATCAGCATCATGTGCAACCTCTCCGTGGACTGCGACTGCTGCGCCGTGGCGGAGGACCCCTGCATGAAGGACATCGGCATACTGGCCTCTCTTGACCCTGTGGCCATCGACCAGGCCTGTCTGGACCTGATATACGCCTCCGACGACCCAGGCAAGGCCCACTTCCTCAAGCGGGTGGAGTCCCTGCACGGCGCGCATACCATCGAGGCCGCCGCGGAGCTGGGCTTCGGCAGCCGTGAGTATGAGCTGATAAACGTGGACTGAGAAACAGCAGCACAGCGACGGGAAGAAATTTCTCCCCGTCGCTGTGTTTTTTATTTATTCTACAGCTCAGGCAGACTGGCGGCGGCCACGCTCTGGCCTACCCGGCGCATACGCTCGTCGGGCAGTTCCACCTTGAGACGGGAGGCAAGCTCCGGGTATTCCGCGTCCAGCACCCGGCGGCACTCGGATACTACCAGGTCGCCCCCCACGCCGGAGGCCACCCGGCCCAGTATCATCATACGCTCCACATCGTAGAACCCGGCGTAGAGCGCGGCGGCGTGGGCCAGATACACGCCGATGGAGCGGAATATCTCCAGCGCCTTTTCGTCCCCGGCATTGGCCAGGGCCTGCACCGCCTTCAGCCTCTGAGCGGGGCTTTGGGCGGCGTCCAGCTCTATGCCGGCGGCGGGGGCCAGCTTTATAACGGCGTCCTGGGAGAAATACTTGCAGCCCACTCCCCTGTCCCCCGACCACTCGTCCACCATGGCGGAGGGGTTCAGATCCACCGGAGCGAAGGCCAGCTCGTTGAGCCAGCCCAGGATACGCCGTTCCCTGTCCACATAGCCCACGGCCTCGGAGGTGCCCATAGCTATGCCAAGAATGGCGCCGGTGCCCAGGCTCATGGCCCCGGCCAGCGCGGTCACGTCCCCGTCGTTGGCAACGACCAGAGGCACGTCGCCTATCTCGGCGGCGGCCCGCTTATATATGCTCTTTACCTTGCTGCGCTGCTCTCTTGGCACCTTTATAAAGAGAGAGGCTATCATGGGGCAGTTGTCCACATACACGCCCGCCGACGAAATGCCTATGGCGTCCACGCGGGGCAGCTTTGAGGCGGCGGTTTTAAATGCGGCCACTATCTCCCGATAGTGGTAGTCCGGGTCTGTTTCCAGCTTTGGATACCAGACCACCTCCTCGGAATAGACTGTCTCCCCGTCCATGACAGCGGAGACCTTCCTGTCGGAGCCGCCGGCGTCAAAGCCTATGCGGCAGCCCTCCATGTGCCCGCCTATGGCCTTGGGCTGTTCGTTTTCCGGGGGGATGTCAGCCTCGGCGCAGAAGCAGAGCTCCAGCTCCCGGCCGTATACATCCGAAACGAAGCCCGCGTCGAAGTCCCGCTCCCCGCCTCTCCTGTAGGCGGCGCGGAGCCTGTCGGCGTACTGGCCGCAGCCGGAGATATACACGCGCCAGCCGCCCACGCTCCACAGCAGGAACTTTATAAGCCGCTCTATACAGCGGTAGTTGGCCTCGTCGTACTCCCTGCCCCGGATAAAGCTGCGGCGTATGCTGACAAGTCCGTTCTCCCGCTCCAGCGCAATGGTCACGGGCCTGTCCGCGTCCCTCAGATACGCCTGGAGCCAGCGGCCGAAGGGTATGAAATCCTTGTCCAGACCGGGCCTGTTTATTACATTGAAGTCGATGCCAAGATAGTTCATACTTAAATCCGATGAAGCTCGAACCTGTTTCAAACTTCTCTCTCCCTTTCTATTATGCCCGCCAGCTCGCCCCACTTGTCCTCCATATCCGCCACCAGCTTAAACTGTGTGCGGCAGCGGTCCAGATTGTGGTTCTCCCGGCTGACGTGGAAATACTGGTCGCCCTTGAGGTAGTCCGTCAGGAACCGCACTCCGCATTCCAAGGTCATCAGCTTCGCGCCCAGCGGCAGCATGGCCAGCTCACTATCCGTCAGGCTGCCGCCGCAGCCCTCTATATAACCCCGGGTCGCCATGGCGAACAGCTCCGTGTTCAGCTCCACACGGCTCAGCTCTCTTTCGTCCTCGGCGGCGGTGGAGGCGCCGAAGCGTATAAGATCGCCGAAGTCGTACAGCGAGGAGCCGGGCATCACCGTATCCAGGTCTATGACGCACAGGGGCTCGTGGCTGTCGTAATCCAGGAGGATGTTGTTGAGCTTGGTGTCGTTATGAGTGACCCGCACAGGCAAGAGCCCTTCCGCCATCGCGCTGACTATTTGCCCGGCCTGCTGCTCCCGCTCCAGGGCGAAGCCTATCTCTCCGGCGCATAGGGCGGCGCGGCCCAGTGCGTCCGACTTAAGGGCCTCATGAAAGGCGCGGTAGCGGACGGGGGTATTGTGAAAGTCGGGGATGGTCTCATACAGGGAATCCACGGGGAAATCCTTAAGGTCCCGCTGGAAGCGGCCGAAGGCCAGCGCCGTGCGGTACAGCTCCCGGGGACTGGCGGCCCGCTGGAGGCAGAGGCTGTCCCCCACGAACTCGTACACCCGCCAGCACTGACCGTCCCCGTCCCGGTAAAAGCTTTCCCCCTCAAGGGTAGGCACCAGATGCATGGAGGAGCGCCGACTCTCCGAGCGCCGCTCCAAATATGCGCAGACGGCAGAAATGTTGTTCATCAGCTCCTCCGGCTTTTTAAAAGCGGCGGAGCTTATTTTTTGCAGCAGATAGGTACAGCCGGTGTCGCAGGTGAGGATATATGTCTCGTTTATATGCCCCTGTCCGAAGCGGCCCCATACCGCCAAACGGCCTCTGACCCGAAAATGCTCAACGACCTTTTCCATGGGCGTACCTCCTTACAATATTCGTGATATCAGTCTTATTATCAGCTTAGCCGCCTGAGATTTTTTGTCAATACGCTTTGGAAAAGTCGATGGTTTGGTATAACAAGATAATCGATTTTTGTAAGTCAGATACAGATTTTTCTTCCCTTTTCCGCAGTATTGTATTATAAATAACTTGAACCATACATCAATCAACTATTTCGATACAGCCCATATTATAAGGGAGGTGACGGTACAATGATAAACAACCTCAACAGCGTCAGCTTCTCCCATTACGGCGCCGTACTGGCGGAGCGGCAGCAAAAGCAGTTCAGCCCTTTTCGCCACGGCTACGACGAGTCGGTGAAAGAGCTGGACGCCAGGTGCAAGGAGCTGTTCAGGCTGGAGGGCGGCAAGCTGTACCTGGATTTTCTGGACGGGATGACAGTGCTGGCGGTGTCCCTGACCCCGGAGCCGGGGAGCATGGAGTTTTTTTATCTGGACAAGCCCGTGGTGCTGAACTCAGGGGTATACTTTTCCCTGTTCTCACTGTTTGACAAATCCTCGGTGCGCTGCCGGATGGAGGGGAGCTGCCTGTGGCTGCCGGTAGGCACGTCTCTGCCTGACAAGCCCCTGGCCATCAGCCGCAAGCTCACTGTACCCAATATCTACACTCTGTTCTATCAGGAGAAAGAGAAGGCCTTCTTCTTCAAGGGCGAGCAGCACTCCATGATGGAGCTGACCTATGTGGACAAGGGCAGTATGCACTCCGTGGTCAACGGCAGCGACCAGCTGCTCAGTCAGGGTGAGATGATGCTCTACGGCCCGGAACAGTGGCATATGCAGTACTCCGACGCGGACAGCGCCGTGTCCTTCTTCACCATATCCTTCGACCTGCAGTGCCCCTATCTGGAGCTGTTGCTGGGGCGCAGGTTTTCCCTCAGCAGCGGGCAGGCCAAAATGCTCCAGCGGCTCATGCGGGAGAGCACAGAGGCGGACGACTTCAGCAATGACATCATGATAGTCCTGCTGGAGCAGCTGCTGCTGGAGGTGCTGCGCATGGAAAACCCGGCGGAGAGCAAGCTGCGCTCATCCGTGTCCCTCTATAACGAGAACTCCATTGTGGGAAACGTCCAGGCGTATATCGCCGAGAATATCTACCGCAAGCTCACCGTGAGTCTGGTGGCGGCGGAGAACAACATCAGTGTCTCCCATTTGTCCGCCCTGTTTCGCCGGCAGATGAACATATCCCTGGGTGAGTATATACGCCGCGCCAAGCTGGAGGAGGGCAAGCAGCTCATATGGGAGGGGCGCAACAGCTTCTCCCAGATAGCCACCATGCTGCACTATTCCTCCGCCAACCACTTCTCCAAGCAGTTCAAGGATAACTTCGGCATAACCCCCAGCCAGTACGCGAGAAGCGTCCACCCGTAAATAAGAACGCCGGCATTTCCATGCCGGCGTGGTTTTTTATCCCTTGACGCCTCCGGCGGTGAGTCCGGCGGTCAGGTGCTTTTCGATGAAGGTGAAGAGTATCACCACCGGTATGGTGGCAAGCAGCGAGGCCGCAAACAGGTACTGCCACTCTATCATGTTGAAGGACGAGAACTGGGTGATACCCACGGTGATAGGCCGGTTGGCAGCGGTGGAGATAAGCACCGTGGATATGGTGTACTCATTCCAGGCGTTGATGAACACGAAGATAAGGGTGGTGACTATACCCGGCGCCGCCATAGGCAGCAGCACGTGCCAAAGGGCGCCCATTACGGTGCAGCCGTCTATCCGGGCCGCCTGCTCCATCTCCGGAGAGATGGACACGAAGGTGCCTCTAAGCAGCCAGATGGCGAAGGCCTGGTTGAAGGCCGCGTTAATAAGCATCAGGCCCAGAATGGAGTCGTTGAGGTGCAGGGTGCTCATGAGCTGGGATATGCCTATGAGCAGCACCACCGGGGAGAACATCTGGCTCATGATGACGAAGCCCAGAAAGGCCTTCTTGCCCTTGAACTTCATCCGCGCCATGGCGTAGGCCGCGGGGATGCCGCAGATAAGGGCGATAAGCGTGGCGCCGCCGGCTATGAGGAAGGAGTTCAGCAGATACCTCGGCACACCGCGGCCGGTGATGTCCAGCAGGTTTTTGAACTTCCACTCCGTGGGCAGTATGTGCTGGAAGTACATATCCGTAGTCTCCGCGTTGGAGCGGAAGGCGGTTATGAGCATGACGTAGTAGGGGTAGAGGATAAACAGGCACAGGCCGATAACGAAAGCGTACAGCAGCCCCCGAAGCAGGGCCTGCTTTATTCTGCCGAAGCGCAGCTGTATGGAACCCAGCAGCATCATGAAGCCGCAGGGCAGCAGGAACCACAGGGCGCCGGTGTTCTTAAAGCTCAGGTTCTTCAGGGCTCCGTCGATATTATCCCCGGCAGCGCCGCCGAAAAGGAAGGCGTCCAGCAGCGCGTACAGCGCCTCCTTGCCCTCCTGGGCCACGCCCCCGCTGTACAGGGACACCCGGCGGGAAAGCGTATAGGTGTTCATCATCACGAACACCGGCACCAGCAGCATGGCCAGCAGCGCAAAGATGCAGGCGGCAGAGCGCAGGGCCTTATCCCGGCGGCTCGGCTCGGCAGCAGAGCTGAGGCCGCCGCCCAAGGCGCACAGGGCAGAGAGCACAAGGCAGGCGACGATGACCCCCAGGGCCTTGGAGGGCTGGAGTCCGGCGCTCAGATAGTCCCAGCCGTTTTTGGTGAAGCTCTCCTTCAGCTCGAACACCACCAAAGAGGTCTTTTCACCCTTGGAGTTGGTGCGCTCGGTCACCTTCTCCTCCATGACCACCTCAGAGCCGGAATCCCGGAACTCCTGAGCCACGGCGTTGACCTCGGCCAGAGCCTGGTTGTACTTCTCATCCCCCACGAAGGTGTTGGGGGATTTTTTGGTGTAGCTTACAGCGTCGAAATGGTAGGCGGGCAGACTCATGATGACCGCCGCCAGCAGCAGCGCCGCCAGGATGACGGTCAGCGTGATGCGGTTCCGGTTTCTCAGAGGGGAGGCGTTCATGCTTCGTCCTCCTTCCGCATCACCGTCATCATATAGATCCCGGCGCAAATACACAATATTACAAAGCCTATCACCGACAGCGCGGTGGCCGGCCCTTTCTTTCTGTCGTAGAAATTGAGCATATACAGGAAGGTTATGAGGGTGTCCGTCTTATTGGCGGGCGCGCCCTTGGTCATGGTATAGATTATGGGGAAGGAATTGAAAACGTAGATTATATTCAGCACAGTGCTGACGGTGAGGGAGGGGCGCACCAGGGGAATGGTGATATGAAAGAGCTTGTCCCAAAAGCTGGCCCCGTCAATGTCCGCCGCCTCGTACAGAGAGTGGTCTATGGACTGGAGCCCGGAGAGCACACAGAAGGTCACAAAGGGGATGGTGACGAATATGCCCACGCCGCATTCCCACAAAAACTCCACCTGGAAAGAGGAGCGCCAGTTAATGGCCTGCTTAATTATGCCCAGGTTCAGCAGGATATTGTTCAGATTGCCGTACTCGAACTTGATGATATAGTTCCAGACGGAGGCCTGTATGACCAAGGAGGTGGCCCAGGGGAAAACGATGATGGCCCGGGCAGCCTTGCGGCCGATGAACTTCTGGTTTAGCACCATGGCCACGATGAAGCCGATAAGCGTGGACAGGCCCACCACGGATATCACCCAGTAGAAGGTGTTGAGCATGACCGTTTTGAAGGCCGGCAGGGATATGGCGTCCGCGAAGTTCTTGAAGCCCACGAAGCCGCCTACTACGCCGGACTTGGATATCTCGCTGAAAGACAGCTTGAATACTATCGCTATGGGAAAGATGACGAATATCGCCATCAGAAGTATGCTGGGCACCAGCCAGAAGTATGGCTCCACCCTCTTTCCCAGTCTGTTGTTCACACTTCACCATTCTCTCTTTTGCTGAATATGAAAAGCTGTCGAAAACCAAACAGGCCTTCCACAACTAAGCAGCGGGGGAGCGCGAGTGGGTAAGGCCCGCCTCGCATTACAATAATCCGCCGCCTTCTTTGACAATCTGAAAGGGGCCGGAGCAAGCTCCGGCCCCTCTGCTGTCAAAGCCTTGACAGCAGAGGGGCATTTCAATGCTTCTTCAAAGCTTTGAAATGCATCCGATTAAACGTGAAAGACACCCCTGATGGGTTTCTTTCACATTTTTTCCTTTCCGTTGTCGCAGCTTAAGTTTTGTTTTACAAGCCGGAGGGGTCAGGGCAATCCCAACCCCTCCTGCGGTTTGGAAAACTATGCTTGATTATCAGCCTGCCAGTGCAGCCTGGAGCGCATCCAGCTCGGTCTTTACATCGGCGCCGGTGAGAGCGTTCTGCTCGACGGCGATGACGCCCTGCTTGACCTGATCCCACTCAGCCATAGCGGTGGGGTAGAACTGGCAGCCGCCCAGAACATCCAGCCATGCCTCGAAGGTGGGGTCGGCAGCGACGAGAGCCTCAACGGCGGAGTTGACGGCGGGCAGGAAGCCCTCCATGCTGACCCAGCCAACGTAGTTCTCGGGGTTGTAGAAGAAGGTGAGGAACTTGCCAATGGCCTCGTCACGGGCGGCCACATCAGGAGCAGCCTCGTCCTTGAATGCCATTACGCGGTCCATAACGCCCACGGAGGAAGAGGTCTTGCCCTCGTTGGCGGGGATGTTGGCGGTGGCCATGTTGACAGTGGAGCCCTTATCGGCGCAGTAGGTGGGCAGCTGGTTGGGAGCTATGACCATGGCCATCTTGCCGGCGGCAAACATATCCTGCAGGTCATAACGGGTCTGAGTCTCGGGGTTGGGGTTGGTGTAGCCGTCCTTGATGAGGCTGATGGCGTACTCTATAGCCTCGACGTTCTCGGCGCTGTTGACAGCCCAGTTGCCGTCGGCGTCAACGAAGCCGCCGCCGTTGCCCCAGGTGTAGTAAGCGAAAGCAGCCTGACCTTCGTCAGTGGTCATATCGATGCCCCAGGGGTAAACCTCACCGCCGTAGAAGTCGATGATGGCCTGAGACACATCCTGCAGCTCGGCCCAGGTGGTGGGCACTTCCACGCCCACTTCCTCGAACATATCCACATTGTAGAACAGGGCGCGGGCAGAGGCCAGGTCGGGAACGGCCCAGACGGTGCCGTCAATGACGGACTGCTCTATGAAGGAGGGGAAGAAGTCGTTGAAAAGCTCGTCGGGGCAGTACTGGGAGACGGGCTCCAGCAGGCCCTCGTTGGCGTAGTTGGCGAACACGTCGATATTCAGGATGTCGGGCGCCTGGCCGCTGGCGATACGGGTATCGACCACGGTGTAGACGTCGTTCCAGGAGACGACCTCAAGGTTCAGCTTGACGCCGGGGTTCTCGGCCTCAAACTTGTCCACGAAGTTGGTGCCGTTCATGCCGCTGCCCAGGAACCACTCCTGAGTGTTGGGGCCGTACTGGCAGATGATAACGTCCAGAGTGATGTCCTCGGCGGCGGGAGCCTCGGCTGCAGGAGCCTCAGCAGCGGGGGCCTCGGCGGCGGGAGCGGCGGGAGCGGGGGCCGCAGCCTGTCCGCAGGCGCACAGCGCGAACACCATGCAGAGAGCCAGGGTCAGTGCAAGAAGTTTTTTCATT
>CAYSFK010000042.1:0-15854 GCA_964430345.1 uncultured Oscillospiraceae bacterium
ATTCAGCCATACCTCCTTAACCCAGAGACTGTACGGCCGCTATGCAGTTGGCCGTAGCGTTGGTGACCGCTTTGGATGTGATGGTGGCTCCCGTAAGGGCGTCTATATGTCCGCCGGATTTACTAAGGGCGATGTCGCCGCCCTCGCCCACGAACTGGGCCCGGAAGTTCACGCCTATCTCCGAGCTGCTGGCGGCATTGGCGCCCAGGCCGGAGGTCTCGGAATGGGATATGATGGAGATGCCGGTACACTTATAGTCGTTGTCCACGCCCACCGCCATGGTGATGCGGCCCTGAGCGCCGGAGAAGGTGGAGGTAACCACCCAGCCCGCGCCGTTGGTGCATTTATTGACCACATTTATTGTGGGGAAGGCGGCCTTGTCAAAGTCTACTTCCTCATATCCATCGGACTGCAGCACCGCAGCATAGGCCGCCTCAGTCTTAAGGCGCTTCTGCTCGGCTATCCTGTCCCGGGTGACGTTGTCCACAACGCCCAGGACTCCGGCCACAACGGCGCAGACCAGAAGCAGGACTACCGTAAGCTTCAGTATGTTTTTCATTTCGCCGCCTCCTTTGCCGCCTTTTTCGCAGCCCTCTCCGCAGCTATATCCTCTTTGCTGACGCCGAACTGGTGACGGTGGAAGGCCTTGTCGATGGCCCAGGCGCACAGGTTCATTATCAAAATAGCGTAGGACACGCCCTCGGGGAAGCCGCCGAAATACCGGATAAGCACCGTCAACGCGCCGCAGCCGAAGCCGTAGAGCAGCTGGCCGTTAAGGGTAACGGGGCTGGTGGCGTAGTCGGTGGCCATGAAGATGGCGCCCAGCATCAGGCCGCCGGACAGCAGGTTCGACAGCATCCAGTCCACATTGCCGTAACCGCTCTTGCCGAAGGCAAGGGTCAGCAGGGCCACCGTGCCGATGAAGGACACGGGGATGCGCCAGGAGATGACCTTGCGGATAAGCAGATACGCGCCGCCTATGAGCAGGGCCAGGGCGCTGAGCTCGCCGATGCAGCCGGGCATGACGCCCAGGAACATGGACTTGTATGTAAAGTACGCCGGGAGCGCCTCTCCCGCCTTCATGTAGGACAGGGGGGTAGCCATTGTAACGGCGTCCGCCATGAAGCCCCGAAGGTCAACGGGCACGGCATAACGGCCCATCACCGCCGCATAGGAGGCCAGCAGGAAAGCGCGGCCCGCCAGAGCGGGGTTCAGGAAGTTCTTGCCTATGCCGCCGTAGAGCTGCTTTACCACCACTATGGCGAACAGGGAGCCCACTATGGGCATCCACCAGGGAGCGCCGGTGGGCAGGGTCAAAGCCAGCAGCAGGCCGGTGACGCAGGCGGACAGGTCGCCCACGGTGTTATCCTTCTTCATGAGCTTTCTGTAAAGCCACTCAAAGAACACCGCGGAGATAACTGAGGAGGCAATGACCACCAGGGGGTGGAGACCGAACTGCCACACCGAAGCCAGCACCGCCGGCAGCAGCGCGATGATAACGTCCAGCATCAGCCGTCTTGTGTCCGTATTCGTCCTGACCTGGGGCTGATAGGCCACGTCAAGGATTATCTTTTCCTTCTTCTCGCTCATTGTTTGGCCTCCTTCGCCTTGGCCTCTGCCTCCGCCTTGGCCTTCTCCTTGGCCGCTCTGACCTGAAGCATTATCTTTGCGGTCTTGAAGGCGTGGGTCAGCGGCATTCTGGCGGGACAGTTGAACGCGCAGCTGCCGCACTCAAAGCAGTCCGTGATATGGTACTTCTGCATATTCGCGAAGTCGCCCTTGCTGTAGTACATATACATGAACACCGGCTCCAAATTCATGGGGCAGACCGTGATGCACTTGCCGCAGCGGATGCAGGTGGGGTTATCCACGTGCTTATCCTCGTCCTCGGTGAAAAACAGCACACCGGAGGTGCCCTTGACGGTGGGCGCATCCAGGCTGGTGGCGCAGATGCCCATCATGGGGCCGCCCATAATGGCCTTGCGCACAGGCTTTACAAAGCCGCCGCACTGCTCCGCCAGATAGCCGAAGGGGGTGCCTACCCGGCACAGGCCGTTGACCGGGGCCTTAAGGGCGCTGCCTGCCGCCGTAACAATACGCTCTACCACGGGCTTGCCCTCGTAGCAGGCCTGATAGATGGCATAGGCCGTACGGGTGCTGACCACGTTGCAGCCCACGCCGGAGGGCAGACCGCCGGGCTTTACCTCACGGCCGGTCACTGCCTTGACCTGCATCTTCTCGGCGCCCTGGGGGTACTTGATCTCCTCGGGGACGATCTCGATGCCGTACTGGGCGGGGTCCAGGGAGTTCAAAAGGTCGATGGCGTCCTGCTTGTTCTTCTCAATGCCGTAGTACGCCTTATCAACACAGTTGGCGATACGCACCAGCTCT
Organism: uncultured Oscillospiraceae bacterium; assembly: GCA_964430345.1. Taxonomy (GTDB): domain Bacteria; phylum Bacillota; class Clostridia; order Oscillospirales; family Oscillospiraceae; genus Limivicinus. The sequence continues at coordinate 2,392 of CAYSFK010000042.1, forward strand.
ATGCCCTTCATCAGCTGCACCGGGAAATTGAGCATGGTGAGATGGTCGCCGTTGAGATAGGGCTCGCACTCGGCGCCGTTGATGATGAGTCTGTCCACCTTGCCTATGCCGCCGCGGATCTTCACCGCAGTGGGGAACATGGCGCCGCCCATACCCACAACGCCGGCCTCGCGGATGCGCTCCAAAATAGCGTCCGGGTCCTTGAGCTGCTCCTCAGTGAGAGGGGCCAGGTCATTTGCGGGAGTGTCCTGATAGTCGTTTTCAATAACGACGGACATTATCATGTCGCCAAGGGGATGCATTCTGGGTTCCACCGCCACCACCTTGCCGGATACGGAGGCATGGACAGGGGCGGAGACAGGCGCCGGATTCTCGCCTATCTTCTGGTACATTTTCACATAGTCCCCCACCTGCACCAGCGGCTTACAGGGCGCGCCTATATGCTGTATCATGGGGATGACTACCTGGGGCGGCGGTGCGATGACAGACGCCGGTATCTCCGGAGCCTTCATATAATTTGGGTGTACGCCGCCTTTGAACGAATGGGACATTAGCTTCACCTCGTTATTATTAACCTTACCTTGGAATTGCCTTGCACGGATCTTTTCCGAATTTTCTTGTGAATTGTATCATAATTCGTCATGGATTGTCTACCGCTTTTGGCTCCGATTTGGTCTTTTTGGAAAGATTAGTTTTTAACAAGCCTGTTATGTACTTGACAATGCTGTCTGTTTTGTTATGTTTTTCCAGTTATCATTTTTTATGTCTTTTTCGTGAAAATATTTTGCCAGTTGTTTTTGATTTAACAAACACCTCCAATGTTAACCATTATATATAGTATTATTGTTTAAATCTGTGAAGTATTTGTTAATAATATAACGAGATTTGACAAGCAAAGCGGCGGGACTTTACATCCCGCCGAATTTGTTATTCAGTCACTTTGTGACAGGGGCTGCAAAAAACATGAAAAAGAAGAACGACCGCTACCTTGAGGCATGAACAGCCCTATTCACTCAAAAGCAGCGAAAGAAGCTGCGTTTCAATGCGCCGCAGTCACCGTATCACACGCAGGCGCGCCCTTACTGCGCCTGATACATGGAGTTTGCGGCCATGTAGCCGTAGAGCTGCTGGCCGTGCTGCTGCTCCTCTGCCTGGATATGGTTCAGGGCCTGTCTCAGCTCCGGCTGAGCAAACTCGAAGATGCAGGTGTTGTACTCGGCGGACACGTGCTTCTCCATGGCCAGAGCGTCCGCGCAGAGGAAGGCGTCCTTCTGCTTGTCTGCCTGGGAGCAGCAGGAGGCCTGGAAGCTGGGCGCGGCCTGCTGAGTGCTGCCGCCCATCTGGGGAGTACCGCCGGAGGAAATCTGGTTAAGGGTCTGCAAATGCTGAGTCTCGTTCTGCCCCAGCTGGGTAAACAGGTTTTTCAGCTGACCGTCGCAGGCGTCGGTGGCGTACTTAGCGTATTTCTCGATGCACAGCTTCTCCTGAGAGCTCAGGTCCTTCAAAAGGGAAGTCTCTTTCTGGGTCAATGTCATAATAATCTCCATTCCGCCGCTCCGCGCCCACAAGCAACAACAGCCCCATCAGCGGCGGGATGGGGGTTTTCGGCAGGTGGCGCGGTTGCCGCTCTGCGGCGAGCGGCAAGCCATTTTGTGATGCTTTGCGCGGCTTGACGCACAAAAATCACCTCGCGGATATTATCTGAAAAACACTCAGATATATACGCGAGGTGATTTTTATACTATTCATACTATTAAAATAGTTATATTATAAAGCCGCCGTCCACGCTTATGACCTGGCCTGTGGTGTACTCAGCCTTCGCCAGATACAGCACGGTCTGGGCTATCTCCTCCGCCCGGCCCAGCCGCCTCAGCGGTATTTCCTCCGCCAGCTCCCGGAGCGTGTCCCGGCCCAGCACCTGCACCATGTCTGTGTCTATGACCCCGGGCGCGATGCAGTTTACCCGTATCCCCGTAGGCGCCAGCTCCGCCGCCAGTGAGCGGGTCAGGCCGATGATGGCGTGTTTAGTGGAGGAGTAGGCAACCTCGCAGGAGGCGCCGTGGCTGCCCCAGATGGAGGACATATTGATGATGCAGCCGGCGTGTTCGTGGAGCATATTAGGCAGCACCGCCTGAATGGTGTTGAAGCAGCCCCCCAGATTCACGTCAAACAGCCGCTTCCAGGTGGAGGGCTCTATGTCCTGAAACTGCTGCTGCTTTGCGATACCGGCGTTATTCACCAGCAGGTCGATCTCCCCCAGCTCCCGCCGCGCCCGGGCGACCATGGCGTTTACCGCCTCGGCATCGGCCACGTCCGCCTGCTGCCAGATGGCGCGGCCGCCGTTTTGGTTCAGCTCCGCCGCCAGCGCCTGGGCCAGATCGGCGCGCTCGACGCAGTTTATACATACTGCCCAGCCCGCCTTTGACAGCGCCTTTGCGCAGGCAGCGCCAATGCCCCGGGAGGAGCCGGTTATCAAGGCTGTATTCATGGCCTTATACCGCCGCCAGCCGCCTGCCTATGAGGCCACGGCTGTATTCCGCCAGCTCTATGGTACTCATGGCCTTGACCTTCTCCGCCGGAACCACCTCCAGGATGTCCAGATACACATCGGTGCCGCCCCGGAGGATGTTCTTGACCACCTTTTCCGTGTTCCGCACCGCCGCAATGACCAGAGGCACCCCGGCCTTCTGAGCTATTTTGAAGGAGCCCGCGTGGAAGGGCAGCAGCTCCCCGGTCTTGCTTCTGGTGCCCTCGGGGTAGACCGCCATAGAGCAGAGCTTGCGGTTGAGATAATCCACCGCCGTCCTGATGCAGACCAGGGCCTTGCGGTTGTCCTCCCTGTCCACCGGCAGGAAGCCCGCCCCATAGGCGATGCGTCCGGCTATGGGTATGCGCATATTGGAGGGCTTGGAGATAAAGGCCACGTTGTAGCGGCGCAGCTTATCCAGCACTATCAGCGGGTCGAACATGGAGCGATGGTTGCACACCAGCAGGAAGCGCTCCGCGTCCGGAAGCTTCTCAAGTCCTGTCACATGGGAGCGCATGAAGCAGTACCCGCTCAGAAGGGTGCTGACGCCGATGCAACCGGCACGGCAGAAGGCGCTCTGCTTGGTTACCGGCTTGGTGGTGCCCACAAACATGGCGCCTATACCCAACACCAGCACATACAGCAGATTCAGCGCCAGAAAACAGACCGCGAACAGCAGCAGGGTCTTCCACACCACGAAGCCCGCCATACGCACGTATACGATTGAGGCAATAAGCGCCAGCGCCACAAAGGACCAGATAAGCATTTCAGCACCACCGTAATTTGAAGTAATAGGTAATAAGTAATAGTGAAGAAGTCAATACAAAGACATACTATTTTATCATCAGTTTGGGATTTGCCAAGGGTGTTTTACGCGTTTTGACGGAAAGTTTACAATTGCCCATAGCTGCCGCTTGACTGTGACGCCGGGACACTGTAAGCTGTAAGGGCTGGGGTGGACCGTGGCGCACGATATCCCTAATTAAAGTGACTGATGAGGGTCGCCGCTCCTTTAGCGACTAACGGGAAAGGCTTTAAATTGGAGGCTTTTATGGAGGAATACAGAATCATACAGCGGGACGCTGAGACTCCGGAGGGGGCGGACTTCTGCTTTGTGGCCACCGGGGACGAGATGGAGCCCTATATAAAGCAGGGAGAGCGGGTATACGTGGGCCGCTGCGAGAGCCTGGAGGAGCTGGAGGCGGGGCTGTTCTACGTTGGCGGCCGGGTGCTCTGCCGCCAGTGGTGCGAGGACTATTCCGGGACGCTGCATCTGCTGTGCGCAAACCCCGGCAGGCAGAGCGAAAATCTCAGCTTCCCGCAGGCGGCGCGGGGGGCCTGTCTGTGTCTGGGCCGGGTGCTGCCCCGCCGCAGACTGCCGCCGCCGGTATATGAATAAAAAGTACTACAATTTATTTGTACTATAGGATAATTTTGTTCAGTGACGGCACCGTATTGCGGTATTATACTGAGTTAAAAGAGTATAGTTTTGCTTGGGCTGGAGGCGTCATTATGGCACGGCAGGAACTGGACATGAAAACCATCTTTGATGTGGCCCGCTGGGAGCCGGTGCAGGACGCGCTGGCCAAGGCCACCGGCACCGGCATAATTACGGTGGACTACAAGGGCATCCCGGTGACAAAGCACAGTATGCGCACGGATTTCTGCGCGGTGATACGGGAAAACGCCGTCTCCCGCAAGCGCTGCTTTAAGTGCGACGCTCTGGCGGGGCTGGAGGCTGTGCGGCTGAATCGGCCCTTTATATACCTCTGCCACTGCGGCATAGTGGACGCTGCCGTGCCGGTAATGGTGGGTGAGCGGTATCTGGGCACGGTGATGCAGCTTCTGGTGGCGGCGTACAGCAGCGACGCCGACGCGCAGGTGGAGCGGCTTCTCAGTGAGATAAGCTCCTTCGACCCCGAGGGCGACGGCCGGGACAGGGACGAGATGTGGGAGAAGTACCAGCGCATCCCTGAGATGGAGTACCAGCGTATACTGGAGACTGCGGACATGATAGAGGCCTTTGTGCGCTACATCGTGGCAAGAGCAGTGGAGAGCCATACGGAGGCCCAGACCTACGAATGGATGCTGCGGTACGCCGCGCCCCCCTCGGTGGACGGCAAGAGCCAGCGGCTGTCCGAGCTGCAGGAGCTGCGGGAGTATTCGCCGGAGAGCGCCGCTGAAGCCGCCGCGGATGCACCGGCGCCGGTGATGCCGGACAGCCCTGTATACCCCGCCGTCAGCTATGTGGACGCACATCGGGACCAGATGATAAGCATGAGGGACATGGCCAGTCTTTGCCATCTGAGCCCCAGCTATTTTTCCCGGCTGTTCCTGCGGGAGCTGGGGGAGAACTATACCGACTGGGTCAACCGCCGCAAGATGGGCTGGGCCAAGGAGATGCTGCGGGAGAGCGGCGTCAGCGTCACCAGCATCGCCGCCGACCTGGGCTATGTGGACACCAGCTATTTTATTAAGGTATTCAAGAAGTTCGAGGGCATAACCCCTCTGGTGTACCGACAGCACAAGTACAGGTGATGCCACCCGTAGGGTGAGACGCCCCCAGCCCGCCGCATATATTTGAAATCCGCTGGTATTAATAGGTGCTAACAATGGATTTGCCTAAACGCAAGCATCCCAGGCTAAAGAATTATGACTACGGGCAAAACGGCTGCTATTTTGTCACCGTATGCAGCAAGAATCGTTCGCCGGTTTTCGGACATATTGTAGGGCGGGATGCCCTCATCCCGCCGCAAATGGTTCTGTCTGATGCGGGAAAACTAGCTGAAAGGTATATCAATAACATTTCGCTTGTATATGAAAGTATTTCGCTGGACAAGTATGTTATTATGCCTAACCACATACATATGCTCCTATCCTTTGATGATATGACCGCTTCTGAAAACGGCGGGATGAGGGCATCCCGCCCTACACTTACATCTGTAATCCGTTCGATAAAAACGATGGTAACCCGCGATATCGGACATTCGATATGGCAAGCCTCATTTTATGAGCACATCATCAGAAACAGCGAATCATACGACAGTGTTTGTAAATATATAGACGATAACCCACGGAAATGGACAGAGGACAAATACTATTTATAGAACAAGATACCCCCATCCCGCTGCGTATTGTCTCCCCTGTAGGGCGCCGACGGCATAATATATTTGTACCAAAGCAGGAAAATGTTGCTGCAAAGACTTTGACATAGAAAAATAATGACATTGAGCCAGAAGCACACGCGGTTTCCGCCGCGTGTGCTTTTTTACATATTTCCCTCGTTCGCCCCGACAATCTGTCAGATTTGCTATTTTTAGACGCTTGTACACATTGACTAATTTTTGATTATCAGCTTTGTTTAAGTTAATTTTTTGACTATTCAACAAAATAATACTGTTTGATATAACGCATTTTAACCGCATATTTTTACTATTAGGTGCTTTTTTCTTATAATGACTTTTGCCAAAAGCCTGACTAGAATCAAATTAGATTTCATGGTGGGTTTAGGAGTATTCACCAAAATTAAATTAATGGAAGGAAAGAGAAAAATGGAAGAAAAGAAATTTACTCTTGCCACAGCCTCCGGTTGCAGAAGGTTGCTGGCTATCGCAATTTCCGTGATACTGGTGTTTAGTTTCATCGCCTGTGCGTTTTCTACTAACGGCTTTACCGTAAAGATAGAGCACATAACCACCGACGCGCGCGGCGCCACACTGAACGGAGAGCTGTACTATCCTGCTGCGACCTCAGATCAGGATAAGCTTCCGGCAGTTATCGTAGCACATGGAGGCGGTTGCGCATACGGCGTTGTCCGTGGTCTGGCCGAGGAACTGGCTCGCCGCGGATTCGTTGTATTCAACGTCAGCGCATACGGCTCCGGACTCAGCGAGCAGCCGATATATGACGAGTCCGGCGAAGGAATCAACGGTGTCAGCGGGCGCGGCACAGCTGCCCACGGTTTGAAGGATTCAATTGATTTTGTCCGTTCCCTGAAGTTTGTAGATTCCACTAGGATAGGCATAACAGGCCACTCCGCAGGTGGACGCCGTTCTAACTACGCTGTAGACCTGGATTGCGGCCGCCTGGGATACAACGACCAAATGATCAACATACTCTGCGATACCTTTGGTCAGACATTCACCAGAGAAGAAATAGATATGGACGCCGACGCTCTTGCCGCCTTTGGACTGGCAGCGGAGGAAATGGAATTCTACAACTATCTCGCTGACGGTGTGAAGGAATCACTGGCTACCAGCGTCAAGGCATTCCTGTCCCTCGGTATGAGAGATTCCAAGCTGCTGACCAGAGAAGAGGTCACAGTTGGCGGATATACCGTTCTTCGCAACGGCCAGGTCAACATAGGCTACAACATAGGTCAGTGGGACAGCTATTGCAACATCATCTATCAGGATGAGGCCAAGGACAGCTGGTACACCAACGGTGACCCCATCGAGCTTGACACCTGGTATGTGGTTGATGACGCTACCGAGACCAGCACAAAGATTGGCGCATGGGGCGATGCTTCTGTATACAGCAGCGAGCAGTTCCAGCAGGCGCTTGCTGATAAGACCCTGAGAATGGTCACGGAGCCGCCTGAGACTCACTCCAAGAACTTCCTGTCCAACAAGACCAACGGCAATGCCTGCGCATTTTTCTCCGCCATGTTTAATTACAATCGCGGCGAGCTCACCGACAGCAGCACCGCTCCGCTTGCTCCCACCGATATGATATGGGGCTGGGGCCGGGCTTGCAGCGCTATAGCGATGCTGGCAATGCTGGCTATGACCGTTCCCCTGGCTGCACTGCTGATGAAGAGCAACTTCTTTGCCTCCTGCACTTCCAAGCCTGTGAAGCGTCTTGCCAGCTTCGATAAGAAGAGATACTGGATATGGAGTGCCATTATCGCATTCGGTACATTCTGGTGCATCTATTATCCCTGCCAGTCCAACAGCCCCGTATTCAAGTACTTCGGCTTTATGAACCTTCCTACGAACAGCTTCTTCCCCCTGTACATAAGCGGCTGGTCGGCGACACAGCTTCTGTCTTACATGAGCGTACTGGCCATCATCTGCCTTGTCGTTTGGGGTATCACCAACAAGAAAAAGTACGGCGATCCCGACATGAAGCCTCTGAATGTGGGCATGAAGTTCAAGGACATCATGAAGAGCCTGCTTCTTGGCTGCATCCTGCTGGCTGCCGGATATCTGATGCTTGCTGTTATAGAGTACCTGTTCAATCAGGACTTCCGCCTGTGGCAGACCATGTTCACCGAGATGAAGCTGGAGTACTGGGGCATCCTCCCGCGCTACTTCGTCACCTTTATCCCCTGCTTCCTGCTGCTTGGCATGGCCATCAATTACAATGTGCGTGAGGACATCCCCGAGTGGAAAGACACGCTCAACACTGTTATCATCAATTCCCTTGGCATTTGGGTATGCTGCATTATTAACTACTTCGTAATGAAGAACAAGGCTCCCGGCGGTGAGGCACAGTTCTTTGCCTCCTTCATCACCTACTACTACACGCTGCTCTACGTCCCCATCACTGTGTTCATAAGCCGCAAGTTCTATAAGCTTACCAACAACGTATGGGTCGGAACCTTTGTCAACAGCCTCTTTGCCGCATGGTTCCTGGTCTCCAGCACCGGCATCAACTTTGCTTACGCAGGCACGACCTTCGCAGAGATATTCTTCGGCTTCTGATTCAAGCTTCTGAAAGGAGAGGGAGAATCCAGGATGCTCCCTCTCCTTCCTAAAACCTGTTTGGCCCGATTCAACTACATCGCTTTTGTTTAGGCATCATGGAGGTGGTACTTGTAATGCAAAAGAAATATATCAAGAGAATATGTATTGCTCTGCTTGTCATTCTTGTGGCTAATGTATTCGCATGGGGATTGCAGACGAGCTTCCATAAGGTGAGAGTTCGGGATATGTATCTTGTAACAAGCCAACAGCAGCAGCTTCACGCTCTTGCATTTATTCCGAGAAACGCTTCATCCGAAAATAAGTTGCCATGTGTAGTCACAGGACACGGCGGTTTCCACAGCGCAGAAATGCAAGATGCGGCTTGCATCGAACTTTCACGGCGCGGGTTTGTCGTCATTGCAGTGGATATGTATAGCCATGGAATGTCAAGCAACGTCCCGCAGAACATGGTCGGCTCGATATTTATGGGTAACGGCATGGGTATCGGAGACATGGTAGACTATGTGATGGACGGCAATATGGATTTCATTGACAGAAGCAGAGTCGGCATTATGGGTCACTCCATGGGAACGCTGGCGTGCTCCGCAGTGATAACCAATTACGCAACACAATATGAAGCTGCGATAGCAGCGGCATCTTTACCAGATTCAGACGGCGGTATAGAAATTACTGAAGCCGAACAGACGGCAGCGGATGGCCTGGTTGAGATCAAAGCCGCTTTCTGTGAGGGTATGTCGCCCAGCACTCTCACCGGAACGTGGGATAAGATACACGGAATAAATATTGCCTTTGAGTACGGTATATATGAAGAGCTGAATAGTTCAAACAGCACAGGCGACGGCCATCTTCTCGAAGCTCCAGAGGCGCTGGAAATGATTAATGCCGTTGACCCCTCTGTTACAAAGATAGTCAGCGGACAGTACTACGGTTCAAAGGATGACGGTACGCTGAGGGTGTTCTATCAGCCCAATACCACTCACCTCACCGACTTTATCGCCCCGTCGGTCACGGCCGAATTCATCAGCTTCTTTACTGATGTTTTCGGAGTGAACACGACCCTTGCCCCCACCAATCAGGTGTATTTTATAAAGCAATTATTTAACTTTGCGGCATTTATCGCACTGTTCTGTCTTGTGGTGCCTTTCGGCGATATGTGCCTGTCAGCCCCTGCGCTTTCCGGTATTCGCGGTACAGCGTCGGCACCACATACCGCAGGCAAAAAGAAGTTCTGGCTTGGCTGGGGCCTTGGAGCAGTGTTCTCCATCATAGGATTTTTTGTATCCAATACCATAGATACAAAAGCGATAATCTTTAAGCCGGGCCCAATGTCAAACGCAACGCTGTTCCCAATAAACGAAGCCAACATCGTCATGGTGTGGATGCTGATATTCGCGCTGTGGAATCTGGTGTGGTTCTACATATGCATGAAGCAGGAGATCAAGGACGGCGCTGACGTGACCGACATGATCGGTTTGAAAACAGGCTGGAAGCAGTTCTGGAATACCGTAGCCGCTGCAGCAGCAATAATTGCGCTTGTGTATATGTTGGTATGGTTCAGTAAATGGATGTTTAACGTGGATTTCCGTTTTTGGAAGGTCGCCGTTAAACAATTCAATAATGAAAAGCTTATCTATTTCCTTCAGTATTTCCCGGTATGGTTCCTGTTCATGCTCTCTGCCTCTTTGCTTACTAACGGACCGTGGCGCGTGGATGGAGAAGGAGAGGGCAAAAACTTAGCGCTCATAGGGCTGGGTTTCGCTTTAGGCGGTATCATTATCTGGTGCCTGCAGTATGGTACGCTCTTTATTACAGGTGCGCCGCTATGGAGCAACATGAACGGAGTAGCCAGTATTGCTTTGCGGAACTGGGTGCTGTTCCTAGCTCCTTTCATGCTCAGATCATTTTACCGCATGACAGGAAAGAACTGGCTTGGGCCTATAACGCTGTCTGTGCTGTTCACTCTGATAAGCGTTAGTACGACCACCGTACAAAACTATATGCTTTAATTTGCACTCCATTAATAATCACTCATCTCCAACTGCACTTTTCACTCCCTAGCACCCCACGAACCCGCCGCCCCTGCGGCGGCGGGTTCTCTTTTTTCCGCAATTTTAGGCGCCCGCTGTTGCAAAACCACGGCTGCGGTTGTATATTATATACATCTTTTTCGGGCGCTGACGCGCTCTGATGAACGGAGGCTTTACATATGCTGCTTGATACAGCGAAGTATCTGGGCCCATGCGAATGCGGCCGGGACCACGAGCTGAGAACAAAGCTGGTGGTCTGCGAGTACGGCGCGCTGGATAAATTCGACGAATACATGGACAAGTGCGGCCTGTCCGGCTTCCGCACTGTCCTTTACGATACCAATATCTACGCTCTGCCTGCGCTCAAGCACGTGCGGGCGGACCAGGAGATCGTCCTCCCGGCCCAGGGGCTCCACAGTGAGAAGGGCCTTATTGAGGACATGATGACGAAGCTTGAGCACAAGCCCGACTATATAGTGGTCGTGGGCGGCGGCACCCTGATGGACTTCGGCCGCTACAGCGCGTGGAAGCTGGGCATACCCTTTGTGGCCGTGCCTACCATCGTCTCCTCCGACGGCTTTACCGCGGACATCTGCTCTATAATAATAGACGGACAGAAGAAATCCATACCCATGCAGGCGGCGGACGCGGTCATATGCGATATGGATGTTATCGCCGGCGCCCCCATATTCCTGACCATCGCCGGGGTGCAGGACATACTGGCCAAGTACATCTCCATCGCCGACTGGAAGATAGCCCACATCGTCTCTGGGGAATACTTCTGCGACAGAGTCTGCGCCATGGCACAGGAGGCGCTGGACATTATGGCCCGCTGCGCAAAGGAGCTGGCGGAGGGCAAGACGCCGGATTTTGAGGCCATGGCCTATACCCAGATGCTCTCCGGCCTCACCATGCAGATACTGTCCAACAGCCGCGCCGCCTCCGGGGCGGAGCATCTGGTGGCCCATCTGGTGGAGATGAAGCCCCGGGGCTTTGAAAACGCCCACGGCCTCCACGGTGAGTGCGTCGGCGTGGGTACGCTAATGTGCGCCAAGGCCTACCATGAGCTGGCAGCGCGGGAGAGCATAGAGGTCAAGCCCTACGAGCCGCTCGACGAGCAGTGGGTGAGAGACGTGTTCGGCCCTCTGGCCGAGGGTATACTTAAAGAGAACGAAAACGACGTGCTCAAGAGCTTCCCGCCGGAGTCCGTAAAGGAGCATTGGCAGGAGATACGTCAGGTGATCAGCGGCATCCCCGGCTATGAGGAGCTGCTGGCGCTGTATGAGAAGATAGGCGCGAAGCACTCCCTTAAGGAGCTGGGCATAGATGAGAGCGTGGAAGGAGAGTTTTTGGACATCTCCTCCGCCATACGCAACCGCCTCACCCTTGCCAGAATGACAAGGCTCATTAAATAGACATACTCCCAGGAAAGGATCAATTTCTATGCAATACGTCATGTCTCTGGATCAGGGCACTACCAGCAGCCGCTGTATCCTTTTTGACAGGAGCGGAAATATATGCGCCTCGGTGCAAAAGGAGTTCCGGCAGATATTCCCCCGGCCCGGCTGGGTGGAGCACGACGCCGATGAGATATGGGACACCACCCTGGAGGTCTCCCGGGCGGCCATGGCAAAGCTGGGCGCAAAAGCTTCGGATATCGCCGCCATCGGCATAACCAACCAGCGGGAGACCACTGTGGTCTGGGACAGGAATACCGGCCGCCCCATCGCCAACGCCATAGTCTGGCAGTGCCGCCGCACCTCGGATATTGTAGACGCTCTGGTGAAGGACGGTCACGGGGAGACCATACGGGAAAAGACCGGGCTTGTGCCCGACGCCTATTTCTCCGGCTCCAAGATCAAGTGGCTGCTGGACAATGTTCCCGGCGCGCGGGAAAAGGCGGAGGCGGGGGAGCTGCTGTTCGGCACCATCGACACCTGGCTCATATGGAAGCTCACCGGCGGCCGCGTCCACGTTACGGACTACACCAACGCCAGCCGTACCATGCTGTATAATATCCACCAGCTCTGCTGGGATGAGGAGCTTGTTTCGCTTCTGGATGTGCCGCGCTGTATGCTGCCGGAGGTGAAGCCCTCCAGCTGCGTATACGGCAAGAGCGATTTTGAGCTGTACGGCGGGGAGATACCCATTGCCGGCGCGGCGGGGGATCAGCAGTGCGCACTGTTCGGTCAGTGCTGCTTTAAACCCGGACAGATGAAGAATACATACGGCACCGGCTGCTTCATGCTGATGAACACCGGCCGGGAGCCGGTTCGCTCGCAGAGCGGCCTTGTGACCACCATCGCCGCAGGCTTTGCGGACCATGTGGAATACGCGCTGGAGGGCAGCATCTTCGTGGCGGGAGCCGCGGTGCAGTGGCTCCGGGACGAGCTCAGCGTACTGTCCGACTCCGCCGAGAGCCAGCAGTACGCCCAGATGGTGGAGGACACCGCCGGGGGCTACGTGGTGCCGGCCTTCACGGGCATAGGCGCGCCCTATTGGAACCAGCGGGCCAGAGGCGCTATCGTTGGACTTACCCGGGGCTTCAGCCGCGCCCACCTTATCCGGGCCACTTTGGAATCCCTGGCCTACCAGACCTACGATATAGTAAAGGCCATGGAAAAGGATTCCGGCATACAGGTAAAGGGACTGAAGGTGGACGGCGGCGCCTGCGCCAACGACTTCCTTATGCAGTTCCAGAGCGATATCACCGGCTCCGAGGTTTTCCGCCCGAGCTGCATCGAGACCACCGCCCTGGGCGCCGCCTATCTGGCGGGCCTGGCCGTGGGCTATTGGAAGAGCCCGGAGGATATCAGAAAGTACTGGACCATAGAGCGGGTCTTCTCGCCGCAGATGGACGAGGCCCGCCGCAGAGAGCTGCTGCGCGGCTGGCACAGAGCCGTGCGCTGCGCTCTGAGCTGGGCCGAGGACGACGCGGAGGAATAGAATACGGTAAAGCGACCGGCGGGATGGGGGCATCCCGCCGTTAATTTTATCATCTTCGTTATAATATTCACAAATACTTCACAGATTTAAAGAATAATAGTATATATAATGATCAACATGGGAGGAGCTTGTGAAAATAAAAACGACTGGCAAAAAATTTTCATAGCAAATACTTAAAAACTTGAAAATGGAAACAATAACAAAACCAATAGCATTGTCAACTACATAACAGGCTTGTTAAAAACTAATCTTTCC
>CAYSFK010000043.1:0-15773 GCA_964430345.1 uncultured Oscillospiraceae bacterium
GAGCTGACGGTGTTTCAGCTCTTTCTCCTGCTGCAGCACGCCCTGTCCGCCGACACGGAGCATCTGGCGGTCATCGCCCTGGGCTATCTGGCCCTTATCGCTCTGGAGTGGTGCTGCTACAACGCCATGCGCTTTATCAACCGCAGCGGCTTTGAGGTGGAGACTATCGCCTTCTACCTGACAAGCCTTGGCATGGCCGTGGCCGCCTCCTCCACACCGGGGGATATGCTCAAGCAGATAATCCTTACCATTGCGGCGGTGGCCCTGTTCGTGCTGAACGGCTGGTGGCTGAGAAGCCTTAAGCGTACCAAGCTTATGCGCATACCGGTGGCCATATTCGCGGCGGGGCTGATGCTGCTGAACATCGTCACCAGCGAGGCGGTGCTGGGCGCAAAAAACTGGCTGGAATTCGGCGGCTTCTCCTTCCAGCCCTCGGAGCTGGTGAAGGCGGCCTATGTATACTGCGGCGGAGCTACCCTGGACAAGCTGTTCGGCCGGAAAAACCTGTATACCTTCATCGGTTTTTCCGCCTTCTGCGTTATTGCGCTGGCACTTATCGGCGACTTCGGGACGGCGCTGATATTCTTCATAACCTTCCTCGTTATTTCCTTCATGCGCTCCGGCTCCATAGCCACTGTCATGCTGGCGCTCACCGGGGCGGGGCTGGCGGGCTTTCTGGCCATCACCGTGAAGCCCTACATTGCCCAGCGCTTCAGCACCTGGGGCCACGCCTGGGAGGACGTGTACGACACCGGCTTCCAGCAGACCCGGGCCATGTCAGCCGCAGCCTCCGGGGGGCTTTTCGGCAAGGGCGCGGGCAGCGGCTGGCTCAAGGACATTTTCGCCGCCAACACCGACATGGTGTTCGCCATGGTCTGCGAGGAGCTGGGGCTTATCATCGGGGTGATAATGGTGCTGTCGGTGCTGACATTGGCCTTCTTCGCCGTGCGCAGCGCCAGCCATGGCCGCTCCGCGTACTATGCCATTGCCGCCTGCGCCACCGTTACGATGCTGCTGACCCAGCTGGGGCTGAACGTGTTCGGCTCTCTGGATATGCTGCCCTTCACCGGCGTGACCTTTCCCTTCGTCTCCAAGGGCGGCACCTCCCTGATCGCCTGCTGGATGATGATGGCCTTTATCAAGGGTGCGGACAACCGGCGGGACGCCAGCTTCGCCGTGAAGCCCCTGAAGCCGGATCCGGACTTTGAGGACGACGAGGACGCAGATTACCCGGAGGAGCCGCCTCAGCCCGTGACGCTGAGCCGGTTCAGCGGCTTCCAGATGGACGACGATGACGACGACGAGGGGCCGATCATATGAAGAAAATCACCCGGCGCGCCTTTTCAGTATTATTGATAGCGGCCCTTGTCATATTCGGCATGGGTCTGTATCTGTCGCGCTACATAGATAAGGGACAGGACTGGGCTCTGTACTTTTCCCGGGCAAACTCCGGCTCCAGCGGGGCGCTGCTGGACAGAAACGGCGTCACTCTGGCCTACTTTGACGCAACCGAGAGCTCCTTTTCCAGCGACAGGGACACCCGCATGGCCTGCTACCACGTGACCGGAGACTACTGGGGCCGCACAGGCACCGGCATTCTCTCCCGATACTGGCAGGACCTGCAGGACTACAGCCTCATCACCGGCACCACAAGGGCCGAAAACGGCATTTTGCAGCTGAACACCGACGCCGCCCTGAACAAGGTGATACTGGAGAACCTGGGCGAGGAGAGCAAGGGCTGTATGCTGCTGTGCAATTACCGCACAGGTGAGCTGCTGGGCATGGTGTCTACCCCTACGGTGGACCCCCTTGACCCCAGCGGCATAGTAAAGGACGGGGCATATATAAACCGCTGCATCTCCGCAAGCTTCACACCCGGCTCCATATTCAAGCTTATTACCGCCGCCGCGGCCTGGGAGCGGCTGGCGGATATGCAGAGCCGCACCTTCTACTGCGAGAAGGAATACGACATTGCAGGCGTCACCATCACCTGCTCCGGCACCCACTACACCCAGACCTTTGAGCAGGCCCTGTCCAACTCCTGCAACATCGCCTTTGCCCAGATGGCGGTAATGCTGGGTCAGGACACCATGATAGACTACGTGACAAAATACGGATTTCTGGACAGGCATGAGCTCAGCGGCATCACCACCGCCGCAGGCAGCTATCCGCTGGACTTCGTGGGTGACCCGGAGCTGGGCTGGTCCGGCATAGGCCAGTCCACGGATATGGTATGTCCCTACTCCATGCTGCGCTTCCTATGCGCCATTGCAAACGAAGGCCTGCTTATTGAGCCGCAGCTGGTGAAAAGCGAGGCGCAGCCCACAGCTTCCCGACTTATGGAGGCGGACACCGCCGACCAGCTCAAGCGGATGATGAGCTACAACGTGGCCGACCACTACGGCGGTGAGGAGAGCTTCCCCGGCCTGCCCATATGCGCCAAGACCGGCACCGCGGAGCTGGGCGACGGGGAGTCACATTCATGGTTCGTGGGCTTTCTGGCGGACGAGGAGCACCCCTACGCCTTCGTTACTCTGGTGGAGCGGGGGGGCTACGGCCTCACGGTGGCAGGCAGCATCACCAACGAAGTGCTGCAATGGGCAGTGAACAATATAAAGCAGTAATTATTATCAGATAAAGGACACGCAAATGATAGATATATCCGTCAGCTCTCTGGTCAAGGCCTTTGAGCTGGGCAAAAACGTTCTGGACGGTCTCTCCTTCACCGTCAATTCCGGAGAGCGGGTGGGTATACTGGGCCACAACGGCTGCGGCAAGACCACGCTTTTCCGCATACTGGTGGGCGAGCTGGGCTATGACGAGGGCCAGGTCATGGTGGCGCCCTCCAAGCGGCTGGGCCTCATATCCCAGATACCCGTATACCCGGAGGGCTGGACCACGGAGCAGGTCTTACAGCACGCACACCGCCGCCTGTATGAGCTGAGCGACAGCATAGACGACCTTGCGGAGCGCATGGAGCGCGACAGCTCACCCGCTCTTTTGAAGGAATACGACAGGCTCACAGACGACTTTCGCCGTCTGGGGGGCTACGATATGGACGCCCAAAGGAGCCGGGTGGCAAACGGGCTGGGCATTACCCCGGCTATGCGGGAGCAGCTGTACGACTCCCTGTCCGGCGGGGAGAAAAGCCGGGTGAATCTGGCGCGGCTTATACTGGAGGACACGGACATACTCCTGCTGGACGAGCCCACCAACCATCTGGACCTGAACGCCACCGAGTGGCTGGAGGACTACCTGCTGCGCTTCAAGGGCACGGTGCTGGCCATCAGCCACGACAGGTATTTTCTCGACAACGTGGTACAGCGCAGCATTGAGATAAACGAGGGCAAGGCGGAGCTCTACAGCGGCAACTACAGCTTTTACGTCCAGGAGCGGCAGCGCCGCTTTGAGGAGAAGCTGAAAAAATACGAAAAGGACCAGGCCAAGATAGAGCAGTTGACCCGGGCGGCGGAGCAGATGCACCTGTGGGCCTTTATGGGCAACGACAAGCTGCACAAGCGGGCCTTCTCCATGGAAAAGCGCATAGACAAGCTGAGCCGCAGCGAGAAGCCGGCGGAGCAGCGGAAGCTGACGGTGAAATTCAAGGAGCGGGAATTCTCCGGCGATGAGGTGATGGTGGCCGAGGATCTGGGCAAAAGCTTCGGGGAGAAGGAGCTTTTCTCCGGGCTTGAACTGACGGTCACCGGCGGGGAACGCATCGCCCTTATCGGCGACAACGGCGCGGGCAAGTCCACGCTGATAAAGCTTATCATGGGCGAGGAAACACCGGACAGGGGCTATGTATATCTGGGCCCCGCCGTCCGCGCCGCATACCTGCCGCAGATAGTGAGCTTTACCGATGAAAACCGCTCCGCTTTGGACACCATGCTGTACGACTGCCGCTGCCAGCCTCAGCAGGCCAGAGACAGGCTGGCCGCCTTCGGCTTTCGGGGGGAGGACGTGTTCACCCCCGTAGGCGCTCTGTCCGGCGGAGAGAAGAGCAGGCTCCGGCTGTGTATGCTGATGGGCAGCGACGTGAACCTGCTTATCCTGGACGAGCCCACCAACCATCTGGACATAGCCAGCCGGGAGTGGATGGAGGACGCCCTGGCCGACTATGAGCAGACCCTGCTGTTCGTGTCCCATGACAGGTTTTTCATAGAGAAATTTGCCACCCGCATATGGGCCATGGGCGGCGGCCGCATTACGGACTTTCGCGGCGGCTACAGGGAGTACTGCGACTGGCGCGCCCGGCAGACCGTACTTAGCCAGAGCCTGAAGCAGCACACAAAAGAAAAAAAGCCCCAGCCCCGGAAAGGGGCGGGCGGCGGACGCTCCCCGGAGCGGGTGGAGCGGGATATAGCGCGGCTGGAGGAACAGGCCGCAGCGCTGCAGCGGGAGGCTGAGGAACATCCCTCGGATTATCAGCGTCTCATGGATATATCTTCCCGTCAGGAGGAGCTGGAGGAAAAGCTGCTGCTGCTGTACGGGGAATGGGAGGAACTGAGCCAATGAGTTTTTTCAGACATATACCCCACTGGATATGGGTCTGCGCAGGACTGCTGTGCGCGGCGGCCGTATTCAAGTTCTATATGCGGGGCTATGACTATATCGCGTATACCATCATCTTCATCGCGGCGCTTATAGCCCTGCGCCATCTGGCCGGACCCGGCCTTTGGCGGGTCTGCGTGATACTGGTGAGTTTGGGTCTGCTGTACTTCTGCGCCGTGGAGATACCCATTGTGATGAATTCCCGCACAGACCCGGAGCCTGAGCGAAAATACCTTATCGTTCTCGGCGCCGCCGTCATAGGCGACAGGCCCTCCATCTCTCTGGAGTGCCGCCTGTCCTCAGCTTTGGACTATCTGGAGCAGTACCCGGACAGTGTGGCCATAGTCTCCGGCGGTCAGGGGCCCGGCGAGGATATCACCGAGGCGGACTGTATGTACACCTGGCTCTGTCAGCGGGGCATTCCCGACGAACGTATAATACGGGAACCACGGGCCACCTCCACCATGGACAACCTCCGCTACTCCTTTGAGCTGATACGCCAGCGTGGGGACGAGCCTGACGCTAACATAGCCATCATATCCAGCTCCTATCACCTGTACAGGGCGAAATCCATGGCCCGGCTGCAGGGGGCGCAGGCGGTTGGCGTTGCCGCCAGAATGGGTTATCCCCTGTCCATGCTCAGCTCCTATATTCGGGAGGCCTTCGGCGTCACACATCTCTGGGTCTTTGGCGAATAATGTTATGTTAACAATATTATGTTATTAATTGGAGGCATATATGGACGAGGGTTCTGTGTTTAACAGACTGAACCGCTCTAGATGGAGCACAGCCGCTGTCTGCTTTTTCATTATTCTGGTCATGCTCTACTGTAATTGCAGGACGGCTCTTGTGGCGGACGACTTCACATACCTTTTCCGCTTCGACGATCACAGCCGGGTGGACAGCATTTTGGACATAATCCCCTCCATGGCTGCGCACCGACAGCTTATGAACGGCAGACTTGCCGCCCACGGGCTTGTGCAGCTGTTTTTGATGCTTCCGAAAACAGTATTCAATATCGTCAACAGTCTGGTGTTTATGGCCGTTATCTGGCTGATGTACAGCATAGCCCGACACAGCGGCAAGCGCAATACCCTGCTGCTGCTGACTTTGTTTGGAGCGCTGTGGGTATTGCAGCTGGACTTCGGCCAGGTCTTTTTGTGGTTGGACGGCTCTTTGAACTATCTGTGGAGCGGGGCGCTGTCGCTGGTGTTCCTGCTGCCCTACATACGAAAATTCCGGCAGGGTCGGGAGCTGACGCCCTGGCAGACCTTGGGCTTTACGCTGTTTTCCTTCATCGTGGGCGGCTACTCGGAGAATTCCGCCGTGGCCGTAGTGTTTATGGCGCTGCTGCTTCTGGTGCTGAGCCGTGTTATGGACGGCGGGCGGCTCAGGCTGTGGTGTTTTCTGTCTCTGGCGGCGGCGCTGCTGGGCTTTATGCTGATGCTGACAGCTCCGGCGGAGCTTGCCAACAAATCTTCGGATTTTTCTTTCGCTGTGCTTTGGGCAAATTTTCTGGAGACTCTGCGCGTCTGGCTGCTGTACTGGCCGGCGCTGCTGGCCTTCGCGCTGCTTTACGCGGCGGCGGTGCTGGAAAAGCTGCCGGTGAAGCTGCGCGCCCTGTCCCTGGTGTTTTTCGGCGGCTCTCTCGCCGGACATTTTGTGCTGACCTTCGCTCTGTACTGCGCCTTTCGCAGCACCTATATCAGCCTTATCCTGCTGCTTTCAGCCTGCGGCATACTGTTTGCGCCGCTGTTCGAGCGGCGGAGGGCAAGACTCTGTCTCTGCGCTCTCAGCGCAGTATGTCTTGTTTTCACCCTGTATTGGGGCTATAGGGGCGTATCAGATATCAGGCGGACCTATTATGAGTCCAGCTTCAACGAAGAAATAATCATGCAGTGCGTTGCCAACGGAGAGCGCGTCGCCAATATCTACCGCTTCTACCCGTATACTCAATACAGCGCAATGTCCGGCCTGAATTACATCGACGTTGAAAACCCCGACTCCTGGCCTAACTGCTATATGGCCAAGTACTACGGAGTGGACAAGGTTGTGGGATATAAGTAATGTAAACTTATTTATGTTAACCATATTATGTTTATCTAATCGAACAGCGCCGCGTGTTTACGCGGCGCTGTTTCGTCGTATTTAGTCATGCTATGCCAAGTCTGCACTATACTTCTTCACTATTACCTATTACCTATTACCTATTACTTATATTGTCAGGGGCTCATGGTGTAGTTGGGAGCTTCCTTGGTGATATAGATGTCGTGGGGATGGCTCTCCTTAAGTCCGGCGCTGGTGATGCGCACGAACTTGCTGTCTGTGCGCAGCTCCTCTATACCGTGAGCGCCGCAGTAGCCCATGCCGGAGCGCAGGCCGCCCATCATCTGATATACCGTCTCGGACACGGGTCCCCTGTACGGCACCCGGCCTTCCACGCCCTCCGGCACCAGCTTCTTGTTCTCCTGCTGGAAGTATCTGTCCTTGGAGCCCTTCTGCATGGCGCCCAGGCTGCCCATACCCCGGTAGACCTTGAACTGTCGGCCCTGGAAAACCTCCATCTCGCCGGGGGCCTCGTCGCAGCCGGCCAGCATTGAGCCCATCATGACCACCTTGGCGCCTGCCGCGATGGCCTTGACTATGTCACCGGAGTACTTGATGCCGCCATCGGCTATGACCGGAACGCCATACTTGTCGCCGGTTTCGGCGCACTGGAGTATGGCGCTTATCTGAGGAACGCCTATACCGGAGACAACGCGGGTGGTGCAGATGGAGCCGGGGCCTATGCCCACCTTGACGCAGTCAGCCCCCGCTCTTATCAGGGCCTCAGTGCCCTCGGCGGTGGCCACGTTGCCGGCCACCAGCTGAACGTCCGGGTACTTCTCCTTTACCAGACGCACACAGCGCAGGATATTGGCGCTGTGGCCGTGGGCGCTGTCCAGCACCAGCACGTCCACCCCCGCGTCGATAAGCGCCCCGGACCTGTCCAGCACGTCCTTGGTCACGCCTATGGCGGCGGCGCACAGCAGCCGACCGGCGGCATCCTTGGCGGATTTGGGGTACTTTAAGACCTTCTCTATGTCCTTAATGGTGATGAGGCCCTTGAGCTTAAAGCTCTCGTCCACTATGGGGAGCTTTTCAATACGGTGCTTTTGCAGTATGCTCTTGGCCTCGTCCAAAGTGGTGCCCACAAGCCCGGTTACCAGACCGCTCTTGGTCATGACCTCGTCTATACGGCGGCTCATATCCGTCTCAAACTTCATGTCACGGTTGGTGATGATGCCGATAAGCTTGCCGCTGTCGTCCACGATGGGAACGCCGGATATGCGAAACTTCCCCATAAGCGCGTCGGCGTCGCCCAGGGTGTCGCCGGAGCTGAGGAAGAAGGGATTGGTTATAACGCCGTTTTCGGAGCGCTTGACCATGTCCACCTGCTCCGCCTGAGTATCTATGGGCAGGTTCTTGTGAATGACGCCTATGCCGCCCTCTCTGGCAATAGCTATTGCCATGCGGTACTCCGTGACCGTGTCCATGGCGGCGGACATGACCGGGATGTTCAGCTTTATCCCGGCGGTAAGTCTGGTCTCCAGCGATACGTCCGCCGGCAGCACGTCGCTCTCCGCCGGAACCAGCAGAACATCGTCAAAGGTGAGACCCTCGCCCACAAAACGGCTTGAATACAGCTCGCTAAGACTCATAGGATAAGCCCTCCACAAAATATATTTTTACTATTTTATCAAATCCTGGCCGATTGTCAACGGCTATTTACCGCTTCTGGCCCGGTAGAATATATACTGCTGGGCAAGACCCGCATACTCCCCCAGACACGCCGGGTCGAAGTCCGCCGGGAAATGCTCCTTCAGCGCACGGCGTATCCACACGTCTATGGGGAAGGCCTCCATATGGTACAGCCCGAACAGCACCACGCAGTTGGCCACCTTTGCCCCCACTCCCGGCAGCTCCATAAGCCGCTTCCGGGCGCTCTCGCTGTCGCAGGAGATGAGGGCATCCACGTCCAGCCCGCCCCCGGCAACAGCCGCGGCGGCGGCGATGATATAGGGTGCTCTGTAGCCGCAGCGGAGCATCGCCAGCGCCTGCGTATCCAGCGATGCCAGAGTCTCCGGCCCGGGGAAGCTGTAGTATGTATCGCCCTCAAAGCGCAGCGGCTCGCCGAAGCTTTCGCACAGCCGCTCCACTATGCCCTTTATCCGGGTTATGTTGTTGCACTGGGAGATTATAAAGGAGCACAGTGTCTCCCAAGGCTCCTGCCTGAGTATGCGGATGCCCTTGCCGTAGGCCGTACACTCCGCCAGATACTCCCCGCCATGAAAATCGGCGCTGATGGCGGAGTAGTCCCTGTCCAAATCGAAGTATTCCCGCCAGAGCTCCGCCGGGGCATCACTGCGCAGCAGCACATCGCCGCCGACGCTCCACACCTTGGCAGGAAAGCCCCGGACCACGCCCCGGTACACTCCGTCACTGTCGGCGTTCCAGCGGAAGCACTGGCCGCACTCAAAGGTCTTTACTATATCCAGCTCCTCCGCCGAGCACAGGCGGACAGTCTTTATCTCTGCGACGTCGTTCATCTTGATATTTTTTCCCTCATTATACTGAATCCATTAAGAAGCAAAGCCTCTTAATGGATTCAGTATTGATATTATTACTTTTCCAGATAGCACTTGAGCAGTTCCTGCATCAGCTCATCCCTGTCTATGCGGCAGATGAGTGTGCGGGCGTTATTGTAGTTGGTGATATAGGTCGGGTCCTCGGAGAGTATATAGCCCACTATCTGGTTGACGGGATTGTAGCCCTTTACCATAAGGGAGTTATACACGGACGACAGAATCTCCTTCATCTCGGTCTTACTGTCCAAGGCTGTGAACTTTCTCGTTATGCCCTCCATGGCATTTCCCTCCTTTGCGCGTTCATTCATAGCTACATTATAGCAGAATTAATCCCTAAGTAAAGTCGAAATAAGTCCAAAATTAGTTAATAATTATTAATTCTTCCTCAGTTTGCCTAAAAGCTCAGCGCATCACCGCGGAAAAACGCCGCTCCAGCGCGCCCAGCACCGCCCTGACCGTCTCCTCGGCGTGCTCGTCGGTGAGGGTCTGATCGTCGGAACGCATGGTCAGGGAAAAGGCCACGGACTTCTTACCGTCGGCGATATGACTGCCGGTATAAACGTCGAAGATGGCGCAGTCCTTCAGATATTTGCCGCCGCTTTCCATGATGCAGTCCCTCATATCGCCCACGGGTATGGCGGCGTCGCAGACCACGGCAATATCCCGGCTCACCGAGGGGAAGCGGGGCAGCGGCACATACACCGGCGTGGCCCCTCTCAGCGCGAAGATGGCGTCAAAGCTCAGCTCCGCGCAGTAAAGCTCCGCGTCCACCCCGTATATGCCGCAGACCTCCGGATGTATCTGGCCCAGAACGCCGATAAGGCTGTCTCCGGAATAGACCTGGGCGCAGCGGCCGGGATGATAGCTGGGGTTCTCCCGCTGGGCGCTGAAGCGGACATCCTTCACGCCGCTGTCCTTCAGAAGCATTTCCACCCAGCCCTTGAGTACGAAGAAATCCATCTCTGGCCCATAGGCGCCGATAGACACTATACGGGGCTCGTCGGCCAGACCGTCGGGACGCTTATTGTAAACACGGCCTATCTCGTAGAGGGCGGCGGCCTTGTTGCGGTAGTTGAAGTTCCGGGTCAGTATCTCCAGCATGGAGGGCAGCACGGTGGTGCGCATGATGGAGCTGTCCTCACCCAGAGGATTCAGGATGCGCAGGCTGTCTCTCAACGGGGAATCCTTGGGCAGTCTTATCTTATCATACCAGGCGGGGCTGATGAAGGAATAGGTGATTATCTCGTCCAGGCCCAGAGCGCGGCAGCAGGCGCCTATCCTACGCTCGCAGAGCTGGTTTTCAGTAAAGCCGCCGCAGGTGCTAATGGCCCCGGTGAAGCGTATGGGGATGCGACCGTAGCCGTAGAATCGAGCAACCTCCTCGGCAATGTCGGAGTAGTGCTCCACATCGCCCCGCCAGGAGGGCACAAATATAGTGTCTCCATCCAGAGTGAAGCCCAGCTCCAGCAGTATCTTTTCCATGGTGGGCCTGTCGATATCCGTGCCCAGCAGGGCGTTTATCTTCTCCGGCTCCAGCTTCACGGTGGTCTGCCTGATCTCATGGGGCAGCACGTCTATGACGCCCTCCACCACCTGACCGGCACCCAGCAGCTCTATAAGCTCGCAGGCGCGCTCCACCGCCTTGACGGTGTTCTGCACATCCAGCCCCTTCTCGAAGCGGGAGGAGGCGTCGGTACGCATACCAAGAGCGGTAGCTGTGCGGCGGACGGAGGCGCCGTTGAAGTTGGCGCTCTCCAGCAGCACCATGGCGGTGTCCCCTACTATCTCGCTGTTTTCGCCGCCCATTACGCCGGCCACGGCCACCGGCTTCTTTTTGTCGCAGATGCACAGCATACTGGGCGTCAGCTTACGCTCCGCGCCGTCCAGAGTGCGGATGCTCTCCCCTTCTCTGGCAAGGCGCACGTGTATCTCACCCTCGCCTACGCAGGCGAAGTCAAAGGCGTGCATGGGCTGGCCGTACTCCAGCATGACGTAGTTGGTGATGTCCACGATGTTGTTTATGGGACGCATACCGGAATTGCGCAGACGCTCCTTCATCCAGTCCGGCGAGGGGGCTATCTTCACGTTTCTGACCATACGCGCCGTGTATCTGGGGCAGAGCTCCGGCTCCTCAATAATGATGCGGGCCATATTATTTATATCCCCGCCGGCCTCCGCCTTAACCTGGGGCTCGTGAAGCTTGAGCTTTTTGCCGAAGGTGACCGCGGCCTCTCTTGCAAGGCCTATCATGCACAGGCAGTCCGGCCGGTTGGGGGTGATCTCATACTCCACCACGTGGTCGTCCCGGCCCAGCAGCGTACGCATATCCTCGCCCACCCCACAGCTCTCGTGGAGGATGAGTATGCCGTCGGTTATACAGTGGGGGAATTCCTCGGGCTTAGCGTGGAGCTCCTCCGGGCTGAGGACGACGGCCTTACCCGTATCGTAGGCCACAATATCGCCGCAGTGGATGTTCTGGCAGTCTGTCACCGTCTCCGCGTCTGCTCCGCCTATATCCAGACTGCAGTGCCACAGGTTCACACTGGCGCTCTCCACCGTCTTTACCAGAGCCGCCACTACCTTGCCGTATATTCTGTCCCCGGCCTTGATATCCGCCGGGATGGAGGGCTTAGCCGGGTCTATGGGACGGTAATCCCCGAGAATGGCGGCAGGCTTAATAACGGCGTAGGGGAAGTCGTGGGTGGTAACGTCCAGCTCCTTTAGGGAGCAGAGCATACCGCAGGATTCCACGCCCCGCAGCTTGCCCTTGGTTATCCTGACGCCGCCGGGCAGCAGGGAGCCGTGGAGCGCCACAGGTATAACATCGCCCACATGGACGTTCCAGGCGCCGGTGCATATCTGGACAGGCCGGTTGTCGCCCACGTCTATCTGGCACACCAGCATATGGTCGGAGTTGGGGTGCTTCTCAAGGGAGACTATCCGCCCAACTACCACGTTATTCATGCTCTCGCTCAGATCCTCCGTACCCTCCACCTTGGAGCCGGAGACGGTCATGGCCTCGGCGAAAGCTCTGTCGCCGTATTCCTCAAGACTCAGGTCTACAAACTCGCTGAGCCATTTTCTTGACATTTTCATATTGCTTCTCCTCCTCAGAACTGCTCAAGGAACCTGACGTCGTTCTCGAATATCAGGCGCATATCGGTTATCTTGTACTCGCCCAGAGCCAGCCGCTCCAGGCCCATGCCGAAGGCCCAGCCGGAGTACACCTCCGGGTCGATGCCGCAGCCGGAGAGCACCTTGGGGTGCACCATGCCGGCGCCCAGCAGCTCTATCCAGCCCTCGCCCTTGCAGGTGGGGCAGCCCTTGCCGCCGCATTTGTGGCACTGGATATCCAGCTCACAGCTGGGCTCCGTGAACGGGAAGTGGTGGGGCCGGAAGCGGGTAACTGTGCCCTTGCCGTATATCTTCTCCACCACCAGATTCAGCGTGGCCTTCAGGTCGGCCATGGTGACGCCCTTATCTATGACCATGCCCTCTATCTGGTGGAACATGGGCGAGTGAGTGGCGTCCACCTCGTCCTTGCGGTAGACCCGGCCGGGGGCCATCATGCGTATGGGCAGGGGTCTTGTCTCCATGGCGCGTATCTGCATATTTGAGGTCTGGGTACGCAGCAGCTTGCTGCCGTCCTCGGAGAGATAGAAGGTGTCCGTCCAGTCTCTGGAAGGGTGGCTTTCGCCGATATTGAGCTTTGTGAAGTTATAATCCGCCAGCTCCACCTCCGGGCCGTCCACTATCTCAAAGCCCATGCCGATGAAAATATCCTTCATCTGGTCCAGCACGTTGTACATGGGATGCTTGTGGCCGACGCGGCAGCTTACGGCGGGCAGGGTCACGTCCACCGCCTCACGCTCCAGCTTCTGCTCCAGCAGGGCGGCACTGAGGCTGCTCTTTCTCTCGTCGATAGCCTGCTCGATATCGCTTCTAAGCTGGTTTGCAAGCTGCCCCATCAATGGGCGCTCCTCAGCGGACAGGCCGCCCATCTGCCGCAAAATGGCGGTCAGCTCGCCCTTCTTGCCCAGATACTTGACCCGCAGCGTCTCCAGCATCTCCGCGCTGTCACAGTCCAGGATAGCCTTGATAGAGGCCGCTCTCAGCCCCTGCATCAGTTCCTTCATAGTCTCGTCTCCTATACAAAAAAATAAGCCTCCGTCCCAATAGGGACGAAAGCATAGCTTCCGCGGTACCACCCACGTTCGGCCAAAAGACCGCTCTTGCGAAGCTTAACGCGCATCAAACGCCGGTGATTGGCCGGAGCTCCCGGGCGAACCAAGCGCGTCCGTCCCGCCGGGGCTTTCATCCGGTGACCCCCGCTCTCTGTTGGACTTCTCTGCGCTATATTCCCGTTCATCGCTGTAATGCTGTTACTTTAGCACAGTTGTTTTTCTTTTTCAAGTCTTTTTTTATTCTTTGGGCATTCGGAGGGGGAGGCTTTAAAACCGCGTTAGATTTGACTTATTCTTTTGCGGTGATTATAATAAGAACCGGCGCATATGGTATGGCATAATCATTTTTGGAGGATGCCATGAGACGAATATGCCTGCCGCTGCTGCTTATCCTATGCCTGCTTCTGTCCGCCTGCGGGGACAGCGGGCAGCTTAGGGACGCCTATAAGGATTTTTCCCAGAGCCTTTCCGGGACGGACAGCCTTTCCTTCACCGCAAGCCTTCGGGCCGAGTACGAGCACAAGACCGCCCGCTTCACCCTCAGCTACGCGGAGGAGGGGGAAAGCTGTACCGTGACCGTGGTAAAGCCGGAGCTTATCGCGGGAGTCTCCGCACATATGGAGCGAGGCGGCACCGAGCTTGAGTACGACGGTGTAATGCTGGACACCGGCGACCTTGACGAATTCGGCCTGTCCCCCATGTCGTCCCTGCCGGTGCTGGTGACGGCTATGCGGGAGGGCTATCTGGACAGCTTCTGGACGGAGGACGGCAAGTCCGTCTATCAGCTCATTCCCAACGACAACCTTATCTGCACTGTGTGGTTCGAGCCAAGCAGCATGACGCCGGTGCGGGCAGAGCTGATAAGCGGCGGCCGGGTCACAGTATACGCCGATATCGTGGATTGGAGTGCAGCGCCTGCTGCAGTAAGTTGACATAATTTAGTTTACCAAAGAGGTTACAGAGATGAACGATCTGCAAAAGAGGACCTGGGCTGAGATCAGTCTGGAAAATATACGGCATAACTACAGGGCCATTCGCGCCTCGCTGCCGGAGGGCTGCCGCTTTCTGGGCATCGTGAAGGCTGACGCCTACGGCCACGGGGCCATGGCTGTGGCAAGGCTGCTGGAGGAGGACGGCGCGGACTATCTGGGCGTTTCCTGTCTGGATGAGGCGCTGGAGCTGCGTCGGGGCGGGGTATCAATGCCTATACTTATACTGGGACACACGCCCAGAGAGTACACCGGGACGCTTATCGACAATGACATTACCCAGACTGTCACCTGTCTGGCCAAGGCTCTGGAATACTCCGCGGAGGCAGTAGCGCTGGGGAAAGAGCTGCGGGTGCATCTGAAGCTGGACACGGGGATGTCCCGTTTGGGCTTTCTCTGCGCCGAGGGTTATTTTCAGGAGGGCGTGAAAAATGTGGTGGACTCCTGCCGTCTGCCGGGGCTTATACACGAGGGTATATACACCCACTTCGCTGTGGCAGACGAGCCGGGGGCGGAGGCGGCGGACTATACCAAAAGACAGTTTGAGCTTTTCATGGCTGTTATCGAGGCGGCGGAAAGAGAGGGAGTCCACTTTGAGATACGGCACTGCGCCAACTCCGGCGCCGTGGTGAACTTCCCGGAGACCGCGTTGGATATGGTGCGGCCGGGCCTGCTGCTCTACGGCTACGGAGACGACAGCGGCCGACTGGGGCTGAAGCCATGTATGCGGCTTGTGACCACCGTCAGCACCATCAAGTTCTACGAGCCGGGCACCGACGTGAGCTACGGCCGCCGCTATACCACAGACCGGCGCACCCGTATGGGCGTACTGGCCATAGGCTACGCCGACGGGCTGCCAAGGCTTGTGTCCAACAAGTGCAGCTTTGCCGCCGGTGGGGGCTTCGCGCCCCAGCGGGGCAGCATATGCATGGATATGTGCATGGTGGACCTGACAGAGCTGCCGGAGGCAGACGTGGGCAGCGAGGTGGAGCTTTTCGGACCGCGAAGCAACATATACAAGCTCTCCGACGCCGCCCAGACTATCCCCTACGAGCTGCTGTGCGCCGTGTCCAAGCGTGTGCCGAGAGTGTATAAGTAAAAAGTAATGTTTGATTTGGGAGGGGCAGAGCCCCTCCCAAACTTCAGCTTGTCAAAGAAGTCCTCGCGGCCTTCTTTGACTGCGCTTCAACCGCCGAGCATTTTGGCCGTACACAAAATGCAGCTTCGCTCTAAAAGCTTGAAATGTCAAGCTTTTAGACGGCGGGTTATTGAACCACGAGGCGGGCCTTGCCCCCTCGCGCACCCCCGCTTCTCTGTTATCGGTAGCTGATATTATAGTTTTTTGACTGTCTGTGATTAGGGAGGGGCAGAGCCCCTCCCAAACTTTAAATATGCAACCTCTGCGGTGGAAACGGTGTTTA
>CAYSFK010000044.1:0-6411 GCA_964430345.1 uncultured Oscillospiraceae bacterium
GCCGGTCAGCGAGTACCGGGCTCAGAACCGGGGCGGCAAGGGCATCCGCGCCATGGCCACCAAGGAGGAGGACTATGTGGACACCGTGTTCACCGCCTCCACCCATGACTATATCCTGTTTTTCACCTCCAAGGGCCGGGTGTTTATCAAGAAGGGCTACAACATCCCCGAGGCCGGGAGAAACGCCAAGGGCACCAACATCATCAATATTATTCAGACCGAGAACGGCGAGAAGGTCAGCGCCATGATACGGGGCCGGGGCATGGACAGCGGGAGCTATCTGGTTTTCGCCACTAAAAACGGCACTGTCAAGCGCATGGAGCAGGCGGCCCTGAAGAACATCCGGGCCAACGGCATCCGAGCCCTGACTCTTGAGGAGGGGGACGAGCTTATCTCCGTGCTGGCCACCGCCGGGGACGAGGAGATAATGATAGCCACCAGAAACGGTATGGCGGCCTGCTTCAACGAAAGCGACGTGCGGGCTACCGGCCGCATGGCCATGGGCGTCAGAGGCATACGGCTGAGAGCGGGCGACTACGTGATAGCCGCCGGCTCCACCAGCGGCGCGGAGGCCGTGCTTACCATTACCGAGAAGGGCTACGGCAAGCGCACCCCCGTCAGCGAATACAGCGTACACAATAGGGGCGGCGTTGGTCTCAAGAACTATAACGTTACCGACAAGACCGGGAAGATTGCCGATATGCTGATGGTGGACGGCTCCGAGGATATTCTTGTCATAACCGACGACGGCACCATCATACGTATGGCGGCAGAGGGCATATCCATGCTCAGCCGCGCCACCCAGGGCGTACGCATAATGCGTCTGGCGGAGGGCAGCCGGGTCATATGCATGGAGAAAACCGAGCCTGCCGACAGCGGCGAGGAAAACGGCGAGGACAGCCCGGAGGAAGAATAAAGGCTTTTAGGCGCTTTGCTTAGTGCCGGTTCCCTCATCCGCCCCTGCGGGGCACCTTCCCCTGAGGGGAAGGCTTTAAAGGCAGAAATATCAAGGCTTCCCCAGGGGGAAGCTGTCGAGCGCAGCGAGACTGATGAGGGTTGCCGGTCCATTTGGGAATGCCGCGTTGCTAAATAACTGCCGGTTCCCTCATCCACCGCAAGCGGTCCCCCTTCCCCGAAGGGGAAGGCTTTAAAGGCAAATAACAGGAGGTGCTTATGGTTACAGGAAACTCTAACAACCGCAGAAACAAAAAGGGCTCGGGCTGGGGTATTGCCGTTGTTGTTGCGGCGGTGCTCATCAGCAGTCTGGCCGAAAAGCTGGAGGATTTCAGGTATTCCTTCCGCGGCCTGCCCCGGCTGGACAGCTTCGACCTGTCACGGCTGGAGTTTTTACTGGTGCCTCTGGCTGTTGTCCTGTTCACAGCGGCGGTGGCGATCGCAGTGTACAAGGCTGCCAAGATAAGAAAGGCGGAGTCCGCCTCCGCGGAGAGCTATCAGTCCGTGCGCCGGGCCCCCACCAAGCAGGACAGAAGCGGCTTCGACGCGGCCAACAGCGGCTATTCCCACGACAGGGCGCGCCGTCAGGCTCAGCTGGACAGCTTTCTGAAAAACGGCATCATCGACAAGGCCGAGTATCTGGTGCTTATGGACAGATATAAAAAGGAAGAAAGCCAGTTTTGATGGAGCAAAGCAAGAAAACCGTCACCGTCTACACTGACGGCGCCTGCAGCGGCAACCCCGGCCCCGGCGGCTGGGGCGCAATACTGCGCTATAAGGACACGGAGCGTGTGCTATCCGGCGGAGAACGGGCCACCACCAACAACCGCATGGAGCTCACCGGGGTCATTTCCGCCCTGTCCGCCCTTAAGGAGCCCTGCGCCGTGGAGCTGTACTCCGACTCCAAGTACGTCATTGACGCGCTGGACAAGGGCTGGGCCCTGTCATGGCGGAAACGAGGCTGGGTCAAGAGCGATAAAAAACCCGCCCTTAACGCCGACCTTTGGGAAAAGCTGCTGGAGCTTTCGGAAAAGCATGAGCTCCGCTGCCATTGGGTCAAAGGCCACGCCGACAACCAATACAACAACCGCTGCGACGCACTGGCCACAGCGGAGAGAGACAAATACGCAGGATGAAAGATTTCAGCCAAAGACCTCTAAAGATATTCCTCTCATATATGACAGGCCACCGTCGGCTTTTCGCCATTGATATGCTCTGCGCGCTGGCAGTGTCCGCCGTTGATCTGGCCTTTCCTTTCGTGTCAAGGCTCTCCATGACCCGGCTGCTGCCGGAGCGGCTGTTCGACGCCTTTTTCGCGGTGATGGCCCTGTGCGTTCTGGCCTATCTGTTCAAGGCCGCGCTCTACTACGTCATAACTGTGGTGGGGCACAAGATGGGCGTACTGGTGGAGTCGGATATGCGGCGGGATATCTTCACCCATATGCAGGCCCTGTCCTGCAGCTTTTACGACAAGAACCGCACCGGCGTTCTGATGAGCCGCATCACCAGCGACCTGTTCGATATCACGGAGCTGGCCCACCACGGGCCGGAAAACCTGCTTATCTGCACCCTGACCATACTGGGCTCCCTGGCGGTGATGCTGTCCATAGAATGGCGGCTGGGTCTGACGCTGGCGGTGGTCATACCCGCCTGCCTCTGGTTCACTCTGGCCCAGCGGGTCAGGATGAAGAAGGCCAATATGGAGGTCAAGCGCAAGACCGGGGAGATATTCGCCGCCATCGAGAGCAGCCTCTCCGGCATCCGCACCGCCAAGGCCTTCGCCAACGAGGAGCAGGAGAGCCGGAAGTTCGACCAGGCCAACGCAATGTACCGCAGCGCCAAGACCGGGTATTACAGCGCCATGGGCCTGTTTCTCAGCGGCATGGACTTCACCGGCGGCATAGCCCAGGTGCTGGTCATGGCCGTGGGCGGCGCTCTTATCATGACCGGACGCATGGACTACATAGACCTTGTGACCTTTACCCTGTACGTGGCCTCCTTCGTCTCGCCCATGCGCAAGCTGGCCCAGTTCTCGGAGACCTATATGCAGGGCGCCGCCGGGTTTGAGCGCTTCCTTGAGCTGATGCGCACTCAGACCGCCGTCAGCGACGCGCCCGACGCCCGGGTGCTGAAAAACGTCCGGGGCGAGATAGAGTTTCGGGACGTGAGCTTTGACTACGGCAACGGCGTACCTGTGCTGGAGCATATAGATCTGCGCATAACACCGGGACAGCGCGTGGCGGTGGTGGGCCCCTCCGGCAGCGGCAAAAGCACTTTGTGTCAGCTGCTGCCAAGGTTCTACGATGTGTGCGGCGGCAGTGTGCTGGTGGACGGGCAGGATGTGCGCTCGCTTACCCAGCACAGCCTTCGGGAGAACATAGGCATGATACAGCAGGACGTGTTCCTGTTCGCCGGTACCGTTCGGGACAACATCCGCTACGGCCGGCCCGACGCCGACGACGCCGAGATAGTCCGGGCCGCCATGCTGGCGGAGATACACGATGAGATAACGCAGCTGCCCGACGGCTACGACAGCTATGTAGGCGAGCGGGGAGTCATGCTCTCCGGCGGCCAGAAGCAGC
Organism: uncultured Oscillospiraceae bacterium; assembly: GCA_964430345.1. Classification (GTDB taxonomy): domain Bacteria; phylum Bacillota; class Clostridia; order Oscillospirales; family Oscillospiraceae; genus Limivicinus. The sequence goes on from CAYSFK010000044.1 coordinate 3,537, forward strand.
GCATATCCATCGCCCGAGTATTTCTCAAAAATCCGAAGATACTGATACTGGACGAGGCCACCAGCGCCCTGGACACGGTGACGGAGCAGCGCATACAGGCCGCTCTGGACTCCCTTGCCAGAGGCCGCACCACCCTTATCGTCGCCCATCGGCTCTCCACCGTGCGCAATGCCGACCTGATAGCCGTGGTGGACGCAGAGCGCATCGCGGAGCTGGGCACCCACAGTGAGCTTATGGAGAAAGACGGGCTGTACGCCGGGCTGGTCCGGGCGCAGAGCCTGAATACCACTGAGAAATAAAGCAGGAAGGAATGGTCATAACCATGCTTGCAATACGTAACGGCGGACACAGAGAGCTGGAAAAATACTACCCCCTCATGGAAATGGATTTCGACAGCGAGGAGCTTATCTCCAAGCTGTACCTCCACAGAGCGCTGATGAACGGCTCCTGGGAGTTCTTGATAATCTACGACGAGGAGAGCCGGATGGACCTGGCCTACGCGCTGGTGGGCGTCAAGAACCTCTACGGCTACGCGCTTTTGAAGTATTTCGCGGTGCTGCCCTGGTACAGGGGCAAGGGCCTGGGCATCCAGAGCATGAGGCTGCTCAACAAGCGCTATGCCGACAAGCAGGGGCTCATTGCGGAGATAACCGAGTTCCCCGACGAGGACGAGGACAGGGTAAGGAAGCTGATGAAGTTCTTCGCCCGCTTCGGCTATGTGGAGAACGCCGCGGAATACCGCATTGCCGGGACTGCCGCCCACCTGATGGTCAAGCCCATAAAGGGCAGCGAGGACATCGCCAAGGTGGCCCGCCGTATCATGCCGGACTTCTACACCCGCTGTATGCCCGACCTTGCGGTATACAGGCTGCTGGACATAGAGCCGGTATAAGGATATAATATCCTTGCATACCGCTGTTTCGGATGGTATAATCGTCGCCTATGGAACTGCTTTTTAATCAAATACTTGAACACAAGGAAGCCGCCGCCCTCCCCTCATTGCTGGAGAGCGGAGGGCTTCCTGCGCTCGTTTCCGGGCTTTCCGCCGTACACCGGGCCAATCTGGCGGCGGCGCTGAGGGCCCAGCTTCAAAGGCCGCTCTTTGTCATCTGCCCCGACGACACGGCGGCGGAGAGCTTCGCCGGTGACCTGCGCTCCATGCTGGGTGAGGATGTGACCCTGCTGACCATGCGGGATTACCTGTTCTACCCGGCGGAGGCCGCCTCCCGGCAGGGTGAGCAGAAGCGTCTGGCCGCGCTGTACGCTCTGGCCGCCGGGAACAGCCCCGTCACCGTGGCCTCCGTCTCCGGCCTTATCCAGAGCACTCTGCCCAGAGACGCCCTGCTGTCCGCCGCCGCGGTCATCGAGGCCGACGGCAGCTATCCCCCGGAGCAGGTGGAGGAAAAGCTGCTGCTGTGCGGCTATACAAGAACGGAGCAGGTGGAGGGCCCCGGCCAGTTTGCGCGGCGCGGCGGCATACTGGATTTCTTCTCCCCCGGCGAGGCCCTGCCTGTGCGCATCGAGTTCTGGGGCGATGAGATAGACTCCATGGCCGCCTTTGACACCGGCTCCCAGCGGCGCACCGACAGCCTGAGCCGCTGTCTTATCCTGCCCGCCGCCGAGACCCTGCCCACTCTGGCCCCCGGCGGCACAGAGGGACTGGCAAGGGAGATAGACGCCTTTGCCCAGCGGTACGCCAAGCGCCGCACCAGCGAGAACGCCTCCCAGCTGGCCGCCAATCTCCGGGCGGACGCCGAGCGGCTCCGGGGCGGCCTCAGCATGACCGACGCCGACAGGTATCTGCCGGTGATATATAACAAGACCTCCGGCCTTGACTATGTGCCGGAGGACGCTCTGCTGTTTCTGGACCAGCCCGCCCGCTGCGGCGAGAGGGCCAGAGACTATGTAAAGCAGCTCACCCTGGATATTGAGGAGCAGCGCCGCCGGGCCGCCATGGCCATGAGCCCCGACGCTTATTACCTCAGTCCCGACGCCCTGTTCAAGGCCCTGGGCGATTACCCTCTGTATATGGGCGAGGCCTTCGCCGTGGGCCGGAACCCGGTGCCGCCCCGCACCATGACCAGCATTGCCGCAAAGCAGCTCCCCTCCTACGCCGGGTCTGCCCAGACCGCCATGGAGGATGTGACGGCCTATCTCAAGCAGGACTACCGGGTGGCGGTGCTGGCGGGGGATACGCGCCGGGCTGCGGTGCTGCGGGATTTCTTCGCCGGTCACGGGCTGGACGCCCCGGTGTACGACGCGCCCAGCGTTCTGCCGGAGAGCGGGAAATGCTGCATCTGCGTGGGGGCGGTGTCCGCCGGATTTGAGTTCCCCTCGCTGCGGCTGGCCGTGCTCACCGACTCCCAGCTCATACGCAGCCGGGAACAGAAGCGCCGGGCCAAAAGAAAGCTGCCCAAGGGCAGCCAGGCGCTGAGCTCCTGCGCCGACCTGTCGGCGGGGGACTACGTTGTCCACGAGAACCACGGCATAGGCCGCTTCGCCGGTATCGTCAAGATGCAGGTGGACGGTCTGGAGAAGGACTATATAAAAATAAGCTACGCCGGGGCGGACACGCTCTACGTGCCGGCCACCCAGCTGGACATGGTGTCCAAATACACCGGCGGCGGCGAGGACCGGCCCGTGAAGCTCTCCAAGATGGGCGGCGCGGAATGGGCCCGCACCCGCTCCAGAGCCAAGAGCGCCGCAAAGGAAATGGCAGGAAAGCTTATCGCCCTTTACGCCGAGCGCAAGCGGCTGAGCGGCTTTGCCTTCGCCCCGGACACCGAGTGGCAGCGGGAGTTTGAGGACAACTTCGGCTATACCGAGACCGACGACCAGCTCAAATGCGCCGCCGAGATAAAGCAGGATATGGAGT
>CAYSFK010000044.1:6421-8163 GCA_964430345.1 uncultured Oscillospiraceae bacterium
TGGAGGCCTCCGCTCCCATGGACAGGCTGCTCTGCGGCGACGTGGGCTTCGGCAAGACGGAGGTGGCCCTTCGGGCGGTGATGAAATGCGTCATGGACGGGCGACAGGCGGCCATACTGGTGCCCACCACCGTGCTGGCACAGCAGCATTACCAGACGGCGATGCAGCGCTTCTTCGGCTTCCCCGTGAATATTCAGGTGCTCAGCCGTTTCCGTACCGCCGCCCAGATAGAAAAGACCGCCGCCGACCTGGCCTCCGGCCGCTGCGACCTGGTGATAGGCACCCACCGGCTGCTGTCCAAGGATATCAGGTTCAAGACTCTGGGGCTTCTTGTGGTGGACGAGGAGCAGCGCTTCGGCGTCACCCACAAGGAGCATATCAAGGAGCTGAGCCGGGGTGTGGATGTGCTGACCCTCTCGGCCACGCCCATACCACGCACCCTGAACATGGCCATGTCCGGCATCCGGGATATGTCCAGCATCGAGGAGCCGCCGGAGGACAGACTGCCAGTACAGACCTTCGTCATGGAGCACGACTGGGGCGTCATTGCCGACGCTATCAAGCGGGAGCTGCAGCGGGGCGGGCAGGTCTACTATCTCCATAACCGGGTGGAGGACATCGAGCGCACCGCCTCCCGGCTCCAGGCACTGCTGCCGGGGGTGAGCATAGCCGTCGCCCACGGCAAGATGGACAAGAATATGCTGGCCACCGTGATGGAAAGCGTGGTCAGCGGCGAGACCCAGGTGCTGGTCTGCACCACCATAATCGAGACCGGCATAGACATACCCAACGTCAACACCCTTGTCATAGAGGACGCCGACAGGCTGGGTCTGGCCCAGCTGCACCAGATACGGGGCCGGGTGGGCCGCTCCACCAGAAGGGCCTCCGCCTACCTCACCTTCCGGCGGGACAAGGTGCTCACCGAGGTGGCCGAAAAGCGGCTCAACGCCATTCGGGACTTCGCCCAGTTCGGCTCCGGCTTCAAGATAGCCATGCGTGATCTGGAGATACGGGGCGCCGGTAATCTGCTGGGGGCGGAGCAGTCCGGCCACATGATTGACGTGGGCTACGATATGTACATGAAGCTGCTCAGCGAGGCGGTGCTGGAGGCCCGGGGCGTCCCGGTGCCACAGCGGGCGGACTGCTCGGCGGACCTGACCGTGGCCGCCAACATCCACGACAGGTACATCCCCGCTCAGGAGCAGCGCATGGATATATACCGGCGCATCGCCCTCATACGCAGCGAGGAGGAGGCGGACGACCTGACAGACGAGCTTATCGACCGCTTCGGCGACCCGCCTCCCGGCGTCAACGCACTTATCCATGTGGCGCTGCTCCGGGGCGAGGCGGGCAAGGCCGGTATCACGGATATCGCCCAGAAGCAGGGCAGCATCCGCTTTACCGTGGCTAATTTCGACATGGCCAAGGTCTCCGCGCTCTACGCCATGGAGGAGTACAAGGGCCGCCTGCAGGTGGAGGCCGGGTCAAAGCCCTGCCTCAGCCTGCGGATAAAGAGCCGCAGCCGGGTCATAGACGAGGCCCGCCGCTTCGTCGCCGCCTGGGGCGCCGAAGAATAAAGCTTGTCTATCCGCCGCCAAAGTGGTATAGTTCTTTCATTATAGTATGGAACACGAAGGAGATGCACATATGAAGAAGCTTCTTATTATACTGATAGTTGTCTGCCTGCTGTTCGCCGGTGTGGTGGGCTATGTGAACCGGGGCGATAAGCCCGAAGCGGAGGC
>CAYSFK010000044.1:8263-15568 GCA_964430345.1 uncultured Oscillospiraceae bacterium
GGAGGCGCCGGACTATGAGGCGCTGTACGCCCTGCATCAGCCCGACGAGGTGATCGCCGTCGCCGACGGCAGGGATATCACCTGGGCCGAGTACTTCTACTGGCTCTACTACAACGCAAGCCAGGTGGAGAACTTCTTCCAGTCCGCCGCCAGCTACTACGGCCTAAGCTGCAAATGGGGCGACGCTATAGAAGAAGGCGGGGACCAGAGCTACGCCGCCTATGTGCCCCAGGCCGCGGAGCTGCAGCTTAAGCAGTATCTGGCCATCACCGGCCTTGCCAAGAGCAGCGGTCTGGTGCTCAGCGACGAGGCGGAGACGGCATTGGCCGAGGAGCGGCAGAGCTATATGACCTCCCTCTGCGGCGAGAACGGCACCGAGGCGGACTTCGAGGCGGCGCTGGCTCAGCAGTATCTGCCGCTGGAGATGTTCGACGGCCTGAGTCGGCTGAACTATGAGTATCAGGAGAACTTCACCAATCTCTACGGCCAGGACGGCGCCAACATCAGCGACGAGGAGACTCTTAAGTATCTTGAGGACGGCGGTTATATCTCCGCAAACCACATCCTGTTCACCGCGGTCGACCTGTCCACGGGAGAGGCTCTGGACGAGGCCGTCGTAGCCGAAAAGAAGGCCCTGGCCGACGAGGTCTACGCCGAGCTTTCCGCCATAGAGGACAGACAGCAGCTTGTCTCCCGCTTCGCGGAGCTGAAGGAGCAGTACTGCGAGGACACCGGCAAGACCGCCTATCCCGACGGCTATGTCTTTACCGCCGGTACCATGGACTCGGCCTTTGAGGACGCTTGTCTGGCGCTTGAGGACTACGGGCTGTCCCAGCCGGTGGAGAGCGCCTACGGCTACCATATCATCCTGCGCCTGCCCAATGACGCCCAGCGCACCGTGTCCTACTCCGACTCCGGCACGGCCCTGTCCGCAAGGAGCCTCTGCGCCAACGAGGCCTACGCAAAGCAGCTGCAGGAGTATTCCGACGGCATGGAGCTTAAGTATGCCGACGGCTTTGAAGCGCCCGATCTGCTGGGCTTTATTAAATAAGACAGGCCCAGAGCTAAAGCTGCGGCGGGATGACCCTATCCCGCCGTGGATTTTTAGAGCGGACTAATGTGCCGGTGCCGATGTGATAAGCGCTTGCGTTGGAGCCGCTTTAATATTTTGGAGTGGAGCATGAAAGAACAAAAGTCATGGGCCATAGCGCTGCTGGCGGCGCTGCTGCTGTCCGGCTGCGGCACGGTCACGGCGGCGGAAACGGCCGCACCGGCGGCGAGCCCCGTCCCCGCGCTGACTGCCCCGCCGGTACCGGAGCCTCAAAGCGGCAGTCTCCACGAGACTATTGCCAGCGAGGGGGCGGCGGGCATCCGGGCGGTGGGTGAATACAGCTATGACCCGGACCAAGGGCTCAGCCTTACGCTGGAGCTCAGCAATCCCTGGGACTTCGACAATTATTTCAGCCTGGGCCTCTGCCTCAACGGCTACGCCGATTACCCCGGCAAGCTGTATGTATGGACCGAGGGCGAAAGACCGGCGGAGCCCGTCAGCAGGACCGCCGTCTTTACCCTGATGCAGCCTACAGGCGTCACCCGGTACAAGGTGCTGTTTGTCCCCACCGGGGACGCTATGATCCGCGCCGCCGCCCACATAGAGGCGCTTACTTCTGTGGCTGTCAGCTATATGTTCTACTACCACCCCGACGCCTACACCCGTGAGTTTGCCCAGGGCCTGCACTTTCTGCCCATAGGCGACGGCAGCGCCGCTCCCGAGCCCGCGGGCCAGCCTTTGTATCAGGGCACCGGCGGCAGCCTGTATTTCGCCGGTTACAGCCCGGACAGCCGCAGCCTGCTTCTGGAGCTGAGCTCCGGCGGCGACAGGTTCCGGCTCCGTCCCACTCTGGAGGGCTTCGACTGCCTGCGCTTTTCCCACGCGCCAGGAGCCCTGGCCACGGAGAACGAGATATTCGCGGACGCCGGAAGGATACCCGAGGGGATGCTGAGCCTGCGGGTCATCTGCATAGAGCAGGCCCTTTGGGAGTTGGGCGAGGACCAGCCCGCTCAGATGAGCCTGCGTATACGGGCGGTCAGCCCCGGCAAGGACGCCGCCGCCACCGACACCCAGGCGGAGATACCTCTCCACACCAGCCCGGAAAACCCACTGCCGCCTTTGGAGAGCCTGCCGGTGGTGATGGAAAACCAGCTTTTCCGGCTCCGGCTCATACGGCGGCAGGGCAACAGCCTGTGTCTGTCGCTGGAGAATCTGACCGGCCTTGATATGTGGCTCAAATTCGAGACCGGCCAGGTCAGCTGGGGGGACGCCGCCTGCTACCTGCTGGGGGAGAGCCCCGGCGCCGTCCCGGCGGGAGGCCGCTGCGCCATGTCGGTGTCGGCCTACAGCGAGCTTATTCCCTTTGCCGACGGCAGACCCGGCGGCAATCTTCGCGGCGAGGTACCGCTGGAGGGGGCCATGAGCATCTGCTGCAAGGTCCACTACAGCCCCTCTCATGAGGCCAAGCCCAACGAGATCTACGAGCAGACCCTGAGCCTGCCGGAATAGAAAGCTTATTAGAAGAAAAAACCGCAGTGAAGCCGTTTCGCTTCACTGCGGTTTTTGCGGGCCGTTATCTGAACTCAAAAAGCTTTGCTGCCGGAATCTCCAACGCTCTGGCAATGCCGAATACTACGTCAAGGGACACCGCGCAGTCGTTGTTCTCTATGCGGGACATATGGGTGCGGCTGATGTCGGCCATGTCCGCCAGCTGCATCTGGGACAGGCCCCGCTCCTTTCGATAGTAAGCGATGTTCAACCCCAGCTTTTTGTATTCCTCTTTGAAAACCCTGTCCATAAGCGGCGACCTCCCACCATTAGTGTATATAGCTTATGGACTTTTTGCCTAATAATCGACAACGTGTAATATAAATTAAGATATACTACACGTTGCAATTATCAATTCCCGGGTGTTATAATAAACGTGGAACACACCGACGGGAGGTGAGCATTACGGAATACAGAAAGATGTACGCGCTGCTTTGCGCGGCCGCGTCCCAGGCGCTGGATGCGTTGCCGGAGACTGAGGAGAACCGAAAGGGCAGGGAGCTTTTGAAAGCTGCGCTGCTTCGGGCGGAGGAGATGTTTATAGAAAGCGCGGACTAAAAGAGCGGCCTTAAAGGCTTCCTTGAGTGAAGGCTCTAAAAGCTTATATGGTCTTGCGGAGCTTGGCTGTCAAATATATCAGCGGGATAAAAATGAAGGCGAAGGCTAGATTTATTGCGGGAATGAGAGTCTCGGACCAGAAGTCCAAGGCCGAGGAGTCGGGGGCTATGAATACAGCGGACACAATGGCAGCGGCGGAGCTGAGCCATATGACGAAGCGGCCGTCGCCGAAGTCCGTGGCCTTCTGTCCCGTATAGTCCGGCGTCTTGCCCAGCAGCAGCCGCAGCGGGCGCTGGGCCGACAGCAGGCAAAGGGACACCAGCAGAAAGTCCGGGAATATCCACAGCATCACCATCAGAGCCTCTATGCGCTCCACGCTCTGAAAAAACACAAGGTTGCGCACCAGAGAGAAGAAGGGCCGGGCCAACAGCGTTGTCAGCTCCGCGCCGAAGCAGCCCACCACCGCCAGGATTATCAGGGTCAGCAGCAGGGTCATCAGCACCGTCCATTTGGAGGCGGCGCCGAAGCGGCCCTTGGTAATGGGTACCGCCCCCTCAATAAAGCACAGGGAATACAGGCCCAGCGCCAGAATATCCACCGCGGCGGCGGAGCCCTTCAGCGCGGGCAGAGCGTCTCCGGAGGTCAGGGGCAGCAGGTTTTCGCTGCGCATCGACAGCAGCGCGAAGGCGATTATAAACAGCAAGGCGCCCAGCACCACCGGCTGTATCATCCGGGCCGCCCGAACAAGGCTGCGCTCACTGCCCAGAGCGGCGTACAGGGCCAGCAGCCCCATCACCACAGAGAACAAAGCAGGCTCCGCCTCCGGGAAGATGGTGACTATGAGCCTGTCCGCCCCGGAGCGGAGCACAAAGCCTGCGTACAGCGTGAACCATAGCCCCATCACTCCCAGAGCCAGCTTTCCGGGCACCGGGCCCAGCAGCCGCAGCGTAAGCTCCGGCAGTCCCTCGCCCTCCCGGCGAAAGCCCATCAGCACACAGAGAAAGCGGGCGTACAGCAGCAGCACCGGCAGCGCGCAGAAGGCCGAGAGCCACACCGCCCTGCCTGCCAGCTCCGTAGCACCTGTGGGAAAGAGCCGCAGTACCGGCGCCAGCACCGACACGGTGCCCAGAGCCAGAAGCTCCCGGCGGCCAAAGCTGTATTTGTTCATATGCCTATCCCTCAGTCATCCTTCATGTCGTTAGTGTGGCTGAGCTCGCCGCTGACGGTGACGGTGAAGTTCAGCGAGGGCAGAGCGTCGTAAAACGCCATGCTCATCTGCGCGTACTGCTCCGGCGACTCCCGGGATATCCGCTCCCCCAGCCCCATAAAATCCGCCCGCAGCTTCTTCGAGCTGTCCAGCAGGGAGTTGATGCGCTCCAGAAGCTGCTTTTCCAGCTGGGCGGTGAGATAATCGGCGTACTGGGCGTCCCCCAGCTGGTCTCTGCCGCTGAGCTCCAGCACGGAGGCCCGTACCTGCACCCGTATCTCCACCGACTCCAGCACTCCCTCCGACGACCACACCGGACTGAGCTCGGAGCTGCCGCTGTCCGTCTCCAGCACCGCCAGATGCCCGTGGCTGTCCCGCACCTGAAGCTGGGCTACGCCGGGGTCGTTCAGCATCAGGCCCAGTGCCGGGGTGTCCTCGGGCTCAATATAGGCGCACAGCTTCCCGTCCCGTATCACCGCGTAGCCAAAGGCGGCGGCGGCCTTGCCCGCGGTCTCCTCCGGCGCCTTGCCCTCGGTGGCGCTCTCCGAGGACTGAGAGCAGCTCACCGCGCAGATAAGGGCGCTGCCGCTGCGCAAGGAGTCCCGCATCACGTCGGCGGCGCTGAACACTGTGCCTCCGCCTCGGCTCTTTAGCCGCTCCAGTGCGCCCATCATTATCTCCGATACGCCCACGCTGCCCTCGCCCAGCTCTGTGACCGCATCCGCAGCCGTGCCCTCGCGTATTACGAACAGCGGCACGTCTATGCGCATAAAGGGCGACTGGCAGATATAGGCCAGTATATCCTCCAGCCCCTCCTCGGCGGCCGCCTCGCCTATGAGAATATTGTCCACATGGTAGCAGAACAGCTCCTTCTCATAGGAGTAATTGAAGGCCCGCTCCATGGCGTTGCTTATGGTGGCGCCTGCGGCGGTCAGCAGCCGGGGCGCTTTTCCCGACTTGGCATCCCCGGCGGAGGCCAGCGACAGCCGTACGCTGCCCATCTCCTCGTCAAAGCCCATGGTCTCCACCACCAGCAGCCGCTCTATGGCCCGGTAGTTGCCCCACAGGCCCTCGCAGCCGGACAGCAGCAGAGACAGGCACAGAGTAAGCGCACCCAGCGCCTTCCGCCGGCCCCTCATGTCTGCCGCCTCCTGTCGGGAGTATTCAGCGCAGGGTCCCTATACTTGTTTTCCGGCTTGGGCTTTCGCAGCAGCAGCCGCATTACCGGGAAGGGGCGGTCGTCGCTGAGGGGCGCGGTGTAGTTGACGCCGAAGCTGTCTATGCCCGCCAGATGCAGTATCAGCAGGCAGCAGGCGGCGCCTACCCCGAACAAACCGGCGGTCACCGCCGTCAGCACCAGGCCGAAGCTGCACAGCCGCACCGCCGCTCCCAGGTCCTGACTGGGCAGGGTGTAGCAGGATATGGCCGCCACCGCCACCACGATGATGGCTATGGGCGACACTATCCGGGCCTCCACCGCCGACTGGCCCACTATCAGCGCCCCGATTATGGACACGGTGTCGCCTATGGGGTTGGGCAGACGCAGCCCCGCCTCCTGCAAAAAGCTGAAGGCCAGCAGCATTCCTATGACCTCCAGAGCTGTGGAGAAGGGCACGTTCTGCTTGGCCTCGATAATGCTCAGCAGCAGAGGCGAGGGTATCATCTCCTGATGATACATGGCCATGGCCACGTACAGCGCCGGCAGAAACAGCCCCAGAAACAATGCCAGATAACGCAGCACCGTCAGGGCGGTGGCCACGATGTAGTGGTTGCTGCTGTCGTCGGTCACCTTCATGAACTCCGCGAGGGTCACCGGCAGCACCAGCGCCACCGGCAGCCCGTCCACCAGCAGGCCTATCCGGCCGTCGCTGAGATACCGGGCGAAGCGGTCCGGCCTCTCGGTGTGTATAAGCTGGGGAAAGGGGGAGCGGGGCGCGTCCACGATGTATTCCTCCAGAGCTCCGGTGGCCAGCAGCACGTCTATATCCAGCGCGTCCAGCCGCTGGGCCAGCAGCGTCACCGTCTCCGGCGCGGCCACGCCGTCTATGAACAGCAGCGCTACCCTGGTGTTGGACTTGCGGCCCACCGTGCTCTCCACCACCTTCAGCTTGGGCGAGCAGATACGCCGCCGCACCAGCGCGGTGTTCACCCGCAGCGTCTCCACAAAGGAGTCCTTGGCGCCCTTGGTGCTCTTTTCCAGGCTGGGCTCATTGACGTTCCTGGCCTTGTCGCTGCGGGTCTCAAAGCTCAGCGCCCGGTGCAGCCCGTCGAATACAATGGCGCAGCAGCCGTGGCACAGGTCGAACAGCAGCGAGTCCATGGTGCTGCGCTCCTTGACGGAGTAGCTGTACACCGCCCCGTTCATCAGCAGCTCCAGTATCTCCGTCTCCTTGCTGAGCCCGCCGGAGCGCAGCAGCTCCGTCAGCGGGCGTATCACGTCCTCGCTAACGGCGGTGCCGCTGACTATACCGTCCAGCCAGCACACCTGCAGAGGCAGGCTTTTCTCCAGCGCGAAATAGACCTGGCGGCTCTCGTAGTCGCCGCAGCTCACAAAGGCGTCCTCCAGGGCGGCGGAGCTCAGCAGACATTTGTATTCCGGCTTCTTTCTCAGGTGAGGGCCTGTCTTTACAGGCAGTTTTTTCATATACATAATGTGTAGTATCTCCCGCCTGAGCCACAATATTTGGGGGCAGAAAAATAATGATAAACAACGGCAAAAAAACTGTTGACTTTGGTCGAAAAGGGTGCTATATTAACCAAGCGCTCAAAAAACGGGCGCCGGAGTCCCCGGTTTTTATACCGAATATTTGAAATCTTTTCAAATAAGGTGTTGACAAGGGCTTCGTGATATGGTATATTAATCAAGCTCGCCTCTAAAGAAGGGGCGGGGAGTGCACCTTGAAAATTGAACAATGTAAGAACAGCTTATGCTAAAATAAGC
>CAYSFK010000045.1:0-15521 GCA_964430345.1 uncultured Oscillospiraceae bacterium
GGCAACGAGCCTTTCAAGGGCATCAACCCCGATGAGTGCGTGGCCATGGGCGCTGCCCTGCAGGCAGGCGTGCTGACAGGCGATGTCAAGGGTCTGCTGCTGCTGGACGTGACCCCCCTGTCTCTGGGCATTGAGACCATGGGCGGCGTGTGCACCCGCCTCATTGAGCGCAACACCACCATCCCTGTGAAGAAGAGCCAGATCTTCTCCACCGCCGCCGACAACCAGACCTCAGGGCGAGCGTGAGATGGCCGCCGCCAACAAGAGCCTGGGCCGCTTCCATCTGGACGGCATCGCCCCGGCCCGCCGCGGTGTGCCGCAGATCGAGGTCACCTTCGATATCGACGCCAACGGCATCGTCAACGTCTCCGCCAAGGACCTGGGCACCGGCAAGGAGCAGCACATCACCATCACCGCCTCCACCAATATGTCCAAGGAGGACATCGACAAGGCCGTCAAGGATGCCGAGATGTTCGCCGCCGAGGACCAGAAGCGCAAGGAGGAGGTCGATACCCGCAACCAGGGCGACCAGATGGTATACCAGACTGAAAAGACTCTCAGCGAGGCTGGTGACAAGCTTGACCCCGCCGACAAGAGCGAGATAGAGGCGAAGCTGGCTTCTCTGAAAACTGCCCTCACCGGCACCGACACCGCCGCTATCAAGCAGGCCACCGAGGAGCTGACCCAGGCCTTCTACAAGGTCTCCGAGAAGCTGTACCAGCAGACCGGCGCCCAGCCCGGACAGGGCTTCGACCCCAGTCAGGCCGGCACTGATCCCGGCGCAGGCGCGGCCCCCGGCGGTCAGGACTACTACGACGCGGACTACACCGTAGTGGACGACGACAAGAAGTAAGCCGCGGACCTTGGCATTATTAACATGAGTAGCGCATTCAGGCGGGGAACTCTTCCCGCCTGAATGGTGCGTATTCGGAACGGAGACTCAATGGCAGAAAAGAGAGATTACTACGAGGTGCTGGGCGTTAAGAAGGACGCCAGCGCCGACGAGCTGAAAAAAGCATACAGAAAAATGACCAAGGAGAACCACCCGGACCTGCACCCCGGTGACAAGGCCTGCGAGGAGCGCTTCAAGGAGGCCAACGAGGCCTATGAGGTGCTGTCCGACGAGGACAAGCGCAAGAAGTACGACCAGTTCGGTCACGCGGCCTTCGACCCCAACGCCGGGGCCGGCGGCTTCGGCGGCTTCGGCGGTTTTGGTGACTTCGGCGGCTTCGGCGGCTTCGGGGACATCTTTGGGGACATCTTCGGCTTCGGAGGCGGCGCTTCCCGGAACCCCAACGCGCCCCGGCGCGGCGATAATCTGAGAGTCACCGTGAACATAAGCTTTGAGGAGGCCGCCTTCGGCTGCAAGAAGGAGGTCACCGTACCCAGAGTGGAGCAGTGCGCCGACTGCAAGGGCACCGGCTGCGCCCCCGGCACCACGCCGGAGGTCTGCCCCGACTGCAAGGGCTCAGGCAGCGTTCGGGTGAACCAGCGCACGCCCTTCGGCATGGTGCAGTCCTCCAGCCCCTGCTCCAAATGCCGGGGCACAGGCAAGATAATCCACCAGCCCTGCAAGACCTGCCGTGGCATGGGCAGCGTCCGGCGTCAGCACAAGCTGGATGTGAATATCCCCGCCGGCATAGACGACGGGCAGACCGTGTCCCGCCCCGGCTACGGCAACGCCGGCGTCAACGGCGGCCCGGCAGGGGACCTGCTGGTGTCGGTCATCGTGCGGCCCCACGCCCGCTTTGAGCGGGAGGGCACCTCGGTGCTGCTGGAGCAGGAGCTGAGCTATGCTCAGGCTGTGCTTGGGGCGGAGATAGAGGTGCCCACCCTGGACGGCAAGGTGAAGCTCACAGTGCCCGAGGGCACTCAGCCTGGCACGGTGTTCCGGCTGCGGGGCAAGGGCATACCCTTCCTGCGCGGCTCAGGCCGGGGCGACCAGTTTGTGTCGGTGCAGATACAGGTGCCCAAGAACCTTACCGGCTCCCAAAAGGAGCTGCTGCGGCAGTACGCCGCCTCCATGGGCGATCTGGACGGCGATGCCGGCAAGAGCATTTTCGGAAAGAAGAAAAAGTAAATCAAAACGGACAGGCGCGCTGCACCTGTCCGTTTTGAAGCTTGCCAAAGAAGTCTTTGGCCTTCTTTGACTGCGCTTCTTCCGCCGGGCATTTTGACCGCGCACAAAATGCCGCTTTGCTCTAAAAGCTTGAGGTATCAAGCTTTTAGACGGCGGGTTATTGTAACACGAGGCGGGCCTTGCCCCCTCGCGCTCCCCCGCTGCTCTGTTATCAAAGTCTTTTTGTATGTTCTTTTGACAGTCTGCAAAACGGGCAGGCGCGCTGCACCTGTCCGTTTTGACTATGTGTTTCAGACGTTCTCGTCGCTTATGGCGTCGGTCCTGAACAGCAGGGATATGCACCAGAGCGCCGCGAGGCCCACCAGCGTGTAGATGACCCTGCTCACTGTGGCGGTCTGGCCGCCGAACAGCCATGCCACCACGTCGAAGCGAAACAGCCCGATGCAGCCCCAGTTGATGCCGCCGATAATAGCGAGCACGAGAGCTATTCTGTCCATTATCATTGTCCTGACTCCTCTCATACTGTTTTCTATGCTATTGTCTCCCGTTTGCGCGGCTTTATTCGCAGATTCCTTCGACAAAACTAGTGCGCAGGCGACGGTATTAGCTCTTTACAAGGGCGGCAAAAGGCGCTATACTCTGATCACAGCTTATCCAATTGACCCTTCAATCGAAGGGCCGCGGCTCATATCTTTATCCCACAACCCTGTTTTGCGGGCTGAGTTTATTCTCGGCCCGCGTTTTTTATCCCCCGGCTTATTTCACTTTTTTATAGCTTTTTGCAGGGTAATATTGTATTATTAATTAAATTGACAGAATAGGCGGGAGGGATGTGCGTATGGCGCTGGAGATAGTCCTCGGCTTCGGGTATACAGCCGAGGTGAAGAAGCTGTTTTCCGAGTATACGGATATGCTGGTGCGCCTTGACCCGGTATTCAAGGCCTATCTGGAGCTGCAAAAATACGACGACGAGCTTATGCACCCGGAGCTTAAATACGCGCTGCCCAAGGGTCGGCTGTATGTGGC
Organism: uncultured Oscillospiraceae bacterium; assembly: GCA_964430345.1. Lineage (GTDB taxonomy): Bacteria > Bacillota > Clostridia > Oscillospirales > Oscillospiraceae > Limivicinus. Next base: position 3,107 of record CAYSFK010000045.1, read on the forward strand.
GCTTGACGGGGACAGCTTCGCCGGCTGCATCGCAATGCGGCCGCTGGACGACTGCCGCTGCGAGATGAAGCGGCTGTACGTCCGTCCGGAATACCGGGGCCGCGGCATAGCCCGGGCTCTGGTGTCTCGGCTCATTGACGAGGCCGCGGCAGAGGGCTATAGCCTTATGCTGCTGGACACGCTGCCGGTTCTCTCCGCCGCCACTGCGCTTTACAGCTCCATGGGCTTTTACGTCACCGAAAGATATAACGACAGTCCTCTGGACTACACAATATTTATGGGGTATACGCTGAAATGACAGTATATGTGCTGAAGCTTATCGCGATTATTACAATGCTCATAGACCATTCCGCCTGGTTTTTGTATCTGAAGGGGCTTATTGGCTACGAGCTGTATATGCTCATGCGCTCCATAGGCCGCCTGGCCTTTCCCGTGTTCTGCTATCTGCTGGTCAACGGCTTCGCCAAAAGCCGGGACAGACTCCGCTATCTCTCAAGGCTCATCCTCTTTGCCGCCATCTCCCAGATACCCTATTCCGTCGTGTTCACCCAGTCCAATTACTACCTGTATCCCGGCAGCTCCGCCGCGTCTCTCAGCTTTGCCATAGAGCCGCTGCCCCTGCTTGTGCTGACGCTGGGACTCTGCGCAGTATGGTTCTTCCTGGTGAGGAGGGACTGGACGGTACTGCCGCTGGCGGCGGCTCTTGTAATGGGGGCGACCCAGTGGGTATTCCGGGGCGCCTGTCTTATGAGCACCACCCACCTGAACGTGTTTTACACCCTTGCCCTGGGTCTGGCCCTCATGTGCCTTATAGAGCGGGTACGTACCCGGCGGTGGGAGGGCTGGTATATCACCTTGCTTTACGCCCTGTGTCTTGCCGGGGTGGCGCTGGTCTACGGCAAGAACATAGACTACAGCTACGGTGGACTGGCGCTGCTGCTGATGCTGTATTTCCTCCGGGGCCGCAATACGCTGCAGGCTCTGGCCCTGCTGCTGTGGTGCGTCTACACCTATCTGCTGGAGATGACCTTCCCGGTATTTGCCGTCTGCGCCGCCCTCTCCTGCGTTCTGGCGCTGCTGTATAACGGCAAGCTGGGTGCCGGTCGCAAATGGTTCTTCTATGTGTTTTATCCCCTGCATATTTCCGTACTGGCCGCGCTGATTTTTATTTTGTAAAGAGGTCGTGATACAATGGAGCAGTATAAACTCAGAGAAATAATGGACAGCAATCCCGACGGGAAGCTGAGGGATATGGTGACCCAGCTGCTGTACGACGATATCATCAGCCTGCGCATCTCCCCGGGGACTAAGCTGAACGTCAATCAGATAGCGGGCTCCCTGGGCATATCCCGCACACCGGTGGCGGAGGCCATTACCAAGCTCTCGGAGATAGGCTTTGTGGTGAATCATCCGGGGCAGACCGGCAGCTTTGTGCTGGACTTGAATCTGCTGGATATGATACAGCTGTATCAGGTGCGCTCCGCCATAGAGAGCGAGGCCGCCGCCCTCTGCGCCCACGCCGCCGGCGAGGATGTGGTGCGTCGGCTGACTGGGCTGGCGGACGCCTTTAAGGACAGCGTGTCCCGACGGGACATCCGTGGCATGAAGGACACGGATATGCCCTTCCACCGGCTGATAATCGACTCCTGCGGCAATCCGTATATTGTCCAGAGCTACGAGCATATCCTGCCCAAGCTCACCATGTATCAGGCCTCCATGCTGGAGTTCATCGTCCACGACGAGACCGGCGACAACCCCTGGATGCCCAGCGTCATGTCCAATCACATCACTGTGGTGTCCGCCATACGTATGCGTATGCCGGAGCTGGCAAGGCAGTCCATGGCGGAGCACGTCAGCACCAGCCTGAACTTCACCTCCATTTCCGGCCGTCTGCCGGACCCCTTCGTGTTCCTCCACGATAAATAAAAAGTAGGAAGAGAAGTATATGAAAGTCAAATGTCCACTGTGCGGCTCTGACCGCTGCGGAGTCATCGGCGGCGAGGGCTTTGTATCGGTCAGATGCGAGGCGTACAGGGTCGGCCTCGGCATCAGCGGCGATATTATGGACGCCCCGGCGGCAGAGCAAAGCCGTATGCTGAATCTCATAGCGGAGCGGGTCACCGCCAGTCCCCAGTCGCCTGTGGGCGGAAACTGGAGCTTCTATCTGGGCGGTGACGGGCAGGCGCTGCCCCAGGCCTCCACCGGCGTGAATCTCAGCCGCCTGCTGTCTGACTACCCCCACAGCTTCATGGACAAGTCCAACCGCATCCTCCTGAATCTCTGTAACCGGCACCCGAACTACGGAGCTGTGTTTTCCGTCGTAGGCGCGGAGCATCGGCTGTACTTCCCGGAATTCGATGGCGGCGTCAATCAGTCCCAGGGCGCGGTGCAGATACTTACGGACCTGGGCTATCTTCGCCGGGCCCAGCACGACGACTTCTATATAAGCGCCGAGGGCTGGAAGCGGGCGGAGGAGCTGCGGCGCAGGCAGGCGGAGGCCCGACAGGGCTTTATCGCCATGAGCTTTAACCAACACACCCTGGGCATACGTGAGGCCTTCAGAAAGGCCATCAGCCTCTCCGGCTATATCCCCGTCATCATCGACGAGAAGGAGCACAACAATCAGATAGTGCCGGAGATATTATATGAGATACGCCGCAGCCGCTTCATCGTGGTGGACGTGAGCTATCCCAACTTCGGCGCCTATTACGAGGCGGGCTATGCCCAGGGCTTGGGCAAGGAGGTCATAGCCTGCTGCCGGAAGGACGTCTTTGACAGCAGCGCCGACAGCCCCCACTTTGACATCGCCCAGAAGTCCCTGGTCATATGGGCGGACGAAGGGGAGCTTGTGAAAAAACTGGCCCGCCGCATTGAGGCCACAGTGGTATAGACAGCAAGACAAAAAGCATGACCTCCGCCGGTTCCTTCGGCGGAGGTCATGCTTTTTGTCTTAGTTTCTTATCAGTTTTATTATCACAGCGGGCCGTCGGTTTTCATGCCCAGCGCCCCGGCCATACGCCTGAGATGCACCAGCACGGCGGCCTGGGCTCCGTCCGAGTCCCGCTGACGAAGAAATTGGGTGATATTATCGTGGTCCGGAATATAGGTCGTGGCCTTATCGCCCTCGGCGCCTAAAAATCGGCGGTCGCTCATGGCCTGATGCACCAGCGGTATCATAACGCCTATGAAATCGTTATGGGTAGCCCTGAGTATAGCCGAGTGAAAGGCGATGTCCGCCTCCGTGGAATCCTCACCGGCTGCGGAAAGGCTCTCCACCCGCTGGGACAGAGCTGTTATCTCCGCAAGCTCCGCCTCTGTTGCCCGCAGGCAGGCTATAGCGGCGGCCTTGGGCTCCACCATCAGCCTGACCTCATAAAGATCCCGCAGCTCCATGCGCATCTTGCGCAGGTCCGGCAGCGCCATAGCCTTCTCTTGGGGGATAGCCGCCACAAAGGTGCCGGTGCCCCGGCGGATCTCCACAATGCCCTTGGCCGCCAGTATTTTCACGGCCTCTCTCAGTGTGGAGCGAGACACACCGTATTTCTCCGACAGCTCATATTCGCTGGGCAGTCTGTCCCCTGCTGAGTATACGCCGCAAAGCATCAGGGTCTCCGTCATGGCATCGGCCGTTTTCTGCGGCAGACTGAGCTTTTCAGTTTCCTTACCCATCAGTTGCTCTCCTCCCTCTCCACGCTGTATATATGCGGATTATACCACTTATTTCTAAGGCTTTCAATCCTGTGAAAAAATCCTCAAATTATATTGTTTTTCTATTGACAATGATTGTATGATGTGCTATTATGACATCAGACAGACAAGGTAGACCCATCTGCCAATACTTAATAAGGAGCGAGCCGCAATGAAAAAGACAATGAACGCGATACAGTCCGTTGCGCTGGTGGTTTTTGCCGCAGCAATAGTGCTGGCCTCCTTTATTCCGGTGATGTTTTACGTGGCCGCCGCAATGATGCCGGTCATGGCCGTCGCCGCCATACTGGAGCCCTCCAAGGAAGTCGGCTGCCCGGAGGTATTTACTGCCGAATACCGCCGCCAGTACAATACCGCCGCCTGATTTTACTTTTTTTCCTCCCTTTATCGGTCGGGTACGCAAGCCCGACCCCTTATCTAAGGCTTCCGCTTTGGGAAGCCAATGCATACACAGCGGTGCCGTCGGCCACACCCGGCGGCATTGCGGTTTTAAAACAAACGGGCAGTGCTGCAACCGACAGCACTGCCCTGTTATGCTTTTTATATTACTTCTTACTCTGTGCGCTCCGAGCCCCAGAAGAACAGGGCCACGGTGCCGGGGCCGGTATGGGCGCCGATGGTGGTGCCCACGTGGTTTATCTCCACCTTGCCGTTGAGCTTGGGGAAGCGCTCCTCGATAAGCGCCGCCACAGCCTGAGCATCCTCCAAGCAGGCGGAATTGGAGATGTAGCATTTGCCGTTGTAGTCCAGCCCGTCTCTGGCGTTGGCGACCATGCGCTCCACTATCTCCCGGATCACCTTTTTCTTGGTGCGTATCTTATTGCGGGGGATGAGCCTGCCCTGATCGTCCATGTTCAGCAGAGGGCATATTTCCAGAAGTCCGCCGAAGATGGCGGCAGTTTTGGATATGCGGCCGCCCCGCACATAACTGGAAAGGTCGGTGGAGAAGAACCAGTGGTGCAGCTTCAGGCGGTTTTCCTCTATCCAGTCGGCCAGCTCCCTGGCGCTCAATCCCTGGTCACGCTTGTCGGCGGCGCCGTCCATCAGCAGGCCGTAGCCCGAGGAAGCGCCCAGGGAGTCAATGATATACACTTCCCGCTCCGGGTAGCGCTCCTTGACGATGAGGGCCGCGTTCCGGGCGGAGTTAATGGTGCCGGAGATACCGGAGGAAAGGCAGACGTGGACTATGTCCAGACCCTTCTCCAGAAACTCCGAAAAATAGCTGACGTATTCGGAGATATTGACCTGAGAGGTGCGGGTGTCGGCGCCCTTGCTCATCCTGCCGTAGAACTCCTCAAAGGACATGGACTTGCCCAAATCGTCGGTGTACTCCACGCCGTCAATGGCAAAGTGGAAGCAGACGTAGTGGATATCGCGGGAGTCAAAATGCTCCGGCGTCAGGTCGGCGGTGGAGCAGCAGCTCAAAATATAATCGCTCATTATATAATTTCCTTTCATGCAGTATTGCGATATTATATTATCCCCGACCTTCTCTCCCGGCAAGCTACTCTCCCGCCGCTGTCCTCTACAGAAAATAGAAAACGGGCGGAGAGCCGTTTTGACTCTCTACCCGTCAATCTCCGGGACTCTACAAATCGTAGAGTCTATCTTTTTTTGCGGATATTACAGCTCATAAACACCAGCAGCACTGAGGGCACGGCGATGAGAAACAGCTGCCAGGGGTGCTTTACGGGCAGCAGGCAGTACAGCAGCAGAAACAGGCTCAGCACAAAGGCCGCTATCACGTACTGGAGCTGGCGGCAGCGCTTGAACACCGCCATCAGGATGATAAGCGACAGCAGGGACAGGGGCAGGGCTATGGCAAATACCTTCCACCAGATTATGCCAAAGAGCCACAGGGCCACGAACACCGCCAGCGCCATGGTCCATACCGCCGTCACCGTCACCGCCATTATCATGGTAGTGCTGTAGCTCACCTCCTGAGCGGCCTCCTCCTTGGGGGCCTCCCAGCCGTCATGGGAGGACAGCAGGTAATCGGTGGTGACGCCGAACATCTCCGCCATCTGGGTGAGCACGAAGGCGTCGGGTATGGCCTCCCCCCGCTCCCACTTGGATATGGTCTTGTCGGAGTAGCTCAAGGCAGCGCCAAGCTCAGCCTGGGTGAGCCCCGCGCCGGTGCGCAGCCCGATGATATTGGCCGCCACTGTAAGTTTTAAGTCCGCAAGCTGCAAAGTATACTCCCCTTCTACGGCTCAGGCCATAGCTATGATACGGTTGATGACCTCGGTGCAGTGCTTCTCTGTGTATACTACGGGCACGGGATAGGTGGGGTTGGCCTCCTTGAGGGCCCACTTCACCATCTGGGGGATATCCTCCTGCTTTATATGGTCAAAGCCCTTGGGTATGCCCATGCGCTCATTCATTGCGTAGACCTCGGCAATAAAGGCCTCGGCCTTCTGCTGGTCGCTGCCGCTGGTCCTGGTGCCGGTGAGCTCCGCCAGCTTGGCAAGGCGCTTATGTACGGCGGGGCCGTAATCCTCCAGCACTATGGGCAGGATAACGGCGTTAGCCAGCCCGTGGGGAGTGCCGTACAGTCCGCCCAGCGTGTGAGCTATGGCATGAACGTTGCCCACGCCCGCTCTGGTGAAGGCATAGCCCGCCTTGTAGGCCGCCTCCAGCATCTGGCCTCTGGCCTCCATGTCGTCCCCGTCCCTATAAGCCCGCTCCAGATACTTGAATATGGTGACGGTGGCCTCCTCGGCCAGCCTGTCGCTCTCCTTGGTGCGGTTGGTCCAGCAGATGTACGCCTCCACAGCGTGGGTCAACGCGTCCATACCGGTGGTGGAGGTGGTGTTGGGGGGCAGCTTCCGGGTCATCTCCGGGTCCAGCACCGCGTACTTGGGCACCAGGCAGATATCCATAATGGCGTACTTGTGATGAGTCTCCGCCTCGGTTATAACGGCGGCGATGGTGGTCTCGGAGCCTGTACCGGCGGTAGTAGGCACGGCGATAAAGGGAGGCAGCTTATGGAGCACCTTGAACAGCCCGCCCATCTTCTCAATGGGCTTGTGGGGCCGGACGATAAGCGCCGCCGCGCCCTTGGCCGCGTCCATGGCGGAGCCGCCGCCTATGGCCAGAAAGCCGTTGCAGCCCTCGTTTTTGTACAGGTCGCGTATCTTAAAGACCGTGGTGGTAGAGGGGTTGGCTTCCACCTCGGAGAAGTGTACCGTCTGTATACCGGCGTCGTTGAGCTTGCCTATTATGGCCGGTGCCAGGCTCTTGCCCACGTGGCGGCCTGTGACCACGATGGTCTTTTTAACGCCGCATTTCTTCATCAGCTCCGGTATTCTGGCTGTACTGCCCTCGCCGCTTATGGGGATAGGCTTGCGCCAGTAGAGAAAGCGGCCTGCAACGTTCACGCCCATCTGGAAGGTCCTGTACCACGCTTTTTTTAAGTTGTCCATTCCTATGCCTCTTTTCGTTTTTCTGTTTCCGATGCGCCTTGGCGCGTGTTATGTTCATTCTAATTGTGTTTTTGTCTCAAGTCAAGATTGAAAAGCGGCTTCCGACAATGTATAATGACATTTGGCATAAACTGTATAGGGAAAGGTAAAATAACCATGAAAGACCTAAAGCACCTTATCTATTTTGAGCAGCTTCTGGAGGAGGCGGCGAACCCCTTGGTACTGGAGGCGGTGAACAGCGGCAGACACGCCATAGGCTACACCTGCTACCATATGCCGGAGGTGCTGCTGAATCTGCCGGGCTGCTTCTCCGTGCGACTGCGGGCGCCCCGGACCGGCTCGCTGGACATCTCCACCTATTACATGACAAACTACCTCTGCGGCTACTCCAAGGCTCTTGTGGAGCGGGGCATAGAGGGGGGCTACGGCTTTCTCTCCGCCATAGCCGGGGGCGAGACCTGCTCGGAGATGAATCGGGCCTACGAGCACTTTGAGCTTTTGCAGCTGGTTAAAAACGAGAAGTTCTTCGTGTCCTTTATCGACGTGCCCTTCAAGGTGACAGAGCACGGCTTGAAGCACTATGAAAACCAGCTCCGCCTTAAGGTGCTGGACGAGCTGAACGCCCGCTGGGGTGTGGACGTCTCCGACTTGGCCATCAGGCAGGCGGTAGCTGAGCACAACCGGCTCTGCCGGGTGCTGACGGAGATAGGCGATATGCGCAAGCTGACGAATCCGCCCATCACCGGCTATGAGTATCACATACTGTGTCTGGCCTCCTACTGCTGCCCCAAGGACATGATAATAGACAGGCTGGAGGAAACGCTGGAGGAGCTCAAGACCCGTCAGCCCGACGAGAAGCCCCGGCACCGGGCTCGGGTGGTGATAGCAGGCTCCGAGATAGACGACCCGGAATTCACAAAGACCGTGGAGGAGTCCGGGGCGCTGGTGGTGGCGGACAGGTACTGCTTCGGCGCCATGCCCGGTCGGCAGGAGATACCGCTTACGGACTCTGAAAGTGCCTTAAGTCAGGTCTGCCGCTTTTATATGGAGAGCAGCCAGTGCGCCCGCTATATGTCCAAGGAAAAGATACAGGCCCGCTACGACTATGTGGCGGAGCTGGCGCGGGACTACGGAGCTCAGGGCGTCATATACGAGCAGCTCAAGTTCTGCGAATTCTGGGGCTACGAGCGGGCTCTGGCCTCCCACGTGCTGACGGAGGATTACGGCATACCCACAGTCTGCATCGACCGGCAGTACACCGGCAGCGCCTCCGGCCAGCTGCGCACAAGGGTGCAGGCCTTTGTGGAGAGTCTGGAGATAAAGGCCATCAACCGGGAAAAGGGAGGAAAAGCCTGATGAAAAAGAAAATGCCCCGGAATCTGGGCAATACATACACCGACAAGACCGGCATCCGCAAGCGCCGGGAGTGGCGCGGGACGAGGGACACGCTTATCGACTACGCGTGGTGGTGCGTCATGTGGAAGGATATGGCCGGGCTGGTGCTGAAGTCCCCGGTGCAGGTGGTAAAGGCCATTTTCCGCTACCGCTGGATGTTCACCTACCTCACCCTGCCCGCTTTTATAGACAGGCAGCTGGAGGGCATGAGAGACGTGCAGCTGCGCTCCGGCCATCTGCTGTACGACCTGATAATAAAGCACAGCATAGACCTGCTGAGCACCAGCTTTAACGCCGACCGGAATATCGGTGGCGACCAGGCTCTGGCCCGGCGCATCGTGTGCATGGACGAGCTTATCCCGGCGGAGATAATGGCGGGCTTCCCCAACCTTATCTTCATCCCGGTGCAGACCATGCCGGTGTTCCTGACCTCCATGATAAACCAGCAGCTTACCCCGGTGTATCTGGACGCGGCGGAGAGCTACGGGGTACCGGCGGATGTGTGTCCCCTGCCCTCGGCGGAGGCGGGCTGCGCCATCATGGGGGACTACCCCATATTCGGCAGCTGCTTTGTATCCTGCAATATGCCCTGCGACGGCAGCGTTATGACCTCCTCCTATCAGGACAGATACTTTAAACTGCCCACCTACCCTCTGGGCATACCCCTGCGCTATAACGGAGAGGACGCCCAGGAGTACGCCAGGGAGGAGCTTCGCGGCTGTATTTCCTTCATCGAGGAGCACACCGGCGAGAAATGGGACTGGGAGGCCTTTAAGAAGAATATCGAGACTCACAATCAGGTGACCCAGTTCCATCTTGATATGTGGGCCATGAACCGCACGGCGTGGCCCCAGCTCACCGGCGCCACCCCCTGGCTCTATAGGATGTACTCCTACCAGCTCCACGGCGGCATGGACGACCGGTTTTTGAAGAACGACGACAAGGTAAGGCGCATCTGCACCCAGGCCTTTGAAAAAAAGCAGCCCTGCGCTCTGGAGCTGCGGCACAAGGCGCTTATCTGGTCCTGCCCCGCCAACTACTACACCAGCTTTTCCAACTGGCTGGAGCAGTGCTGGGGCATAGTCTCCGTCATGGATATGGAGACCCATATTTCCCAGATAATCTACGACACCTCCAGCCCCGACGCCATGCTGGACTCCATGGCCCGCACCTTCCAGCGCGCCACCATGCGCAAGCATACCAAGGGCGGCTACCGCAACGTGGTGGACGAGATGTGGCGGGTGGCGGAGGAATACGCCGTGGACACCATCATCATGTACGACCAGATATCCTGCAAGGGTATGGACGGGCTCCAGGGCATATTTGACGAGCAGGCGAGAGAGCGGGACATAAACTTCATCTGGGTACAGCAGGACCTGATGGACTGCCGCACCATCTCCCGCCGGGATATGCGCAATCAGGTCAGCACCTATATGTCCTCTGTCCTCCGGGAGCAGCCTCTTGACCCCACGTTGCTGGACTTTGACGACAGCGAAGCGTATTAAAATCAGGTAATAAGTAATAAGTAAGAGTGAAGAAGTATGGTGTCGTACGGAGCCGACGAATCCTGTTCGCCACAGCAGGCAACATCGCAAAGAATTTGTTAAAGATTTGCGCGTACGTCTCCCCAGCGCTTCGTTTCGTGACAGATGTCCTCCGGAATTGATGCGGCAAACGTATCGCGGCAGAATAACCGAATAACCGTGAAGCGGCTGTTACCAGCACTTCCCGAGAACAGCAACAACGTCGGCCCATATTGAGCCGGCGTTGTTGTTATCTATGTGAAAAGAATGGCGAAAAATATGTGCAAAACTGACAAAAAACAGCACTAATTATTTGAATTGACAAATTCTGCTTTTTCAGGTAGTTATTACTTGTATTATCTTCAAAGTACACATCAGACAATACATCTGAAAAGGAGAAAAAGAAATGCTGGGAAAATTTCTATTAGCGATGATACCAATAATCTGGCTTTTGGTGGGCTTTAGTTTCCTGAAGCTGCCCGGCCACAAGTGCTGCCCGATTGGGTTGCTGATTACCTTTGCAGTGGCGATGATATTCTGGAAAATGCCCTTTATCGACACGTTCACCGCAGGTCTTGAAGGCGCCGTCATGGCCATTTGGCCCATCGGTCTCATTGTCATCGGCGCTATCTTCGTATATAACCTCACCATCGAGACCGGGAGTATGGACAAGATAAAGCAGATGCTCACCTCCATATCTCCTGACAAGCGGATCCAGGTCATAATTGTGGCCTGGTGCTTCGGCGGTTTTCTTGAGGGCATAGCAGGCTTCGGCACATCGGTGGCTATTCCCGCCGGCATACTGGTAGGTTTGGGCTTCAACCCCATAGAGGCCTGCATCGTCTGCCTGATGAGCAACGTGCCCGTTGCCGTGTTCGGCGCAGTAGGCATCCCCACCACCACCGCCGCCGCTGTGACCGGGCTGAACTCAGCGGCATTGGCGGCAGACACCGTCATAATGCTGGCGGCTCTTATTGTGATTTGCCCTGTGGTCATGGTGGCCATTGCGGGAAAGCTCAAGGGCGTACTGGGTGTCGCTCTTGTCTCCGGTGTCAGCTTTGCCGTCCCGGCGTATTTTCTGGGTGCGTATACCGGTGCTGAGCTGCCCTGCTTCATCGGCTCTGTGGTGTCATTGGCCTGCACCATTGCCGCCGTCAAGCTTTTTAAGCTTCAGCCCGACAAGGAATACTGCATGGCCGGGGCGTCCGGCAGAAGCTCAGCGCAGCCTGCAGTCATCGGGTTTCGGGAAGGCTTTGCCGCGTGGCTTCCGTTCATGCTTATCTTCGTATTTCTGTTTGTCTGCTCCACCCTGGTGCCGCCTGTACACGACGCCGTTGCAGCCGTCAAGAGCGGCATACATATTTACACCGGCAACCCGGATTCAAAATACAGCTTCTCCTGGATAAACACTCCCGGTGTACTTATCATCCTCTCAGGTCTGATAGGCGGCCTGCTTCAGGGAGCCTCGCTGTCCACCATAGGCAGGGTGTTCGTCCGCAGCCTAAAGCAGATGGCAAAGAGCATCATAACCATAATATCCATACTGTCTATATCAAAGATAATGGGCTATTCCGGCATGATAAAGGATATAGCTCTGGCGCTGGTGGCCGTCACAGGCAGCTTTTACCCCGTATTTGCGCCGTGGATAGGCGGCATCGGCACCTTTATCACTGGCTCCGTCACCTCCTCCAGCTCCATATTTGCGGGGCTCCAGCAGGAAGCGGCGATAGCACTCAACATGGATCAGCTGTGGCTTGTGGCGGCAAACGGCGCCGGCGCAACCGTAGGAAAGATTATCTCTCCCCAGAGCGTAGCCATAGCCACCGCCGCCACCGGCTGTATAGGCGCTGACAGCGAGATAATTCGCAAGTGTCTCGGATACATGGTGGCCTTTATGCTGTTTCTCTCCGTGATCTGTTACTTCTTTGCCTGAACCTTCGCATATTTCCCTTCAAAAGGAGGCACGCCGTCCACTCAACGGCGTGCCTCTTCAGACTGTCAAAGAACCTATGACAGTGCCTCGGCGACGGAAAGGAAAAAATGTGAAAGAAACCCATCAGGGGTGTCTTTCACGTTCAATAATACGCAGTTCATAACTTTTGAAGAAAGTTTTGAAATGTCTTCTCAGACTGTCAAAGAACCTATGACAGTGTCTCGACGACGGAAAAGAAGATATGTGAAAGAAACCCATCAGGGGTGTCTTTCACGTTCAATAATACGCATTTCATAACTTTTGAAAAGAGTTTTGAAATGCCTTCTCAGCTTGTCAAAAGGGTTTTTGACAAGCTGAGAAGGCACGCCGTCCACTCTGATATGCTCCCCCTATGAGAGACAGTGAAAAAACAAAACTGTCATCATAGGGGG
>CAYSFK010000046.1:0-15505 GCA_964430345.1 uncultured Oscillospiraceae bacterium
TGTGAGCCTTGAGCTGCTGCGCATCCACGCCGCCCTTGACGGAGAGGATGCGCAGCAGCTCAAGGCTCACATCCTTGGCGGTTACGAATGGGCGAAGTCTGCCCTTAAGCTGCACCTTAAGCATTTTCGGCATGGTGATATAGTAGGCACCGCCGCCCATGGCCACGGCCACGTCCAGACTGCCGGCGCCGAAGGCCAGCATACCCAGGCCGCCGCCGGTGGGGGTGTGGCTGTCGGAGCCGATTAGGGTCTTTCCGGGCACTCCGAAGCGCTCCAGATGCACCTGATGGCAGATGCCGTTGCCGGGGCGGGAGAAGTATATACCGTACTTCTTCGCCACAGTCTGGATATAGCGGTGATCGTCGGCGTTCATAAAGCCGGACTGCAGGGTGTTGTGGTCGATATAGGCCACGCTCTTTTCCGTGCGCACCCGGTCTATGCCCATTGCCTCAAGCTCCAGATAGGCCATGGTGCCGGTGGCGTCCTGGGTAAGAGTCTGGTCTATCCTGAGTGCCAGCTCTGAGCCCGGTATCATACTGCCGCTTATCAGGTGCGGCTTAATTATCTTTTGAGCAAGTGTCAGTCCCATTATTCTTCCTAACCTCTCAGTCCTGCAGGATGTGGTCCCGGGCGTTTATCGTGTGCCTTGTAACGGCTTCGGCGGCCAGCTCCGGGTCACCCGCCGCCAGGGCTTCGTATATCTCCCGGTGCTCCATGGTAGCTTTAGCCGCCCGCTCCGGGTCCTCCACCGAGGCCTGCCTGTATTTCTGCACCTTGTTATGCAGGGGCAGCAGGGTATGATACAGCACGGAGCTGCCGCTGCAGCGGTACAAAAGCTCGTGGAAGCGGCTGTCCTGCTGAATGATATGCCCGGCGTCGCCCCGGTTGGCGTAGTACTCCTGCAGGTCTATGGTATCACTCAGCTCCTTAAGCTGCTCCCGGGTTATGCGCCTTGCGGCGGCAGCGGCGGAAAGGCCCTCAATGCGTACGCGTATTTCGTAGATATCGGTCAGATCCTCCTTGGAGACGCCCAGCACCACTATACCCTTTGGGGTGATGCTGACGATATGCTCATGCTCCAGCCGACGCACAGCCTCCCGGATGGGGGTACGGCTGACGCCCAGGTCCTCCACCAAGCGCAGCTCCGTGAGCACCTCGCCCCGGTTATACTGCCCGGTGAGTATACTGCTCTCCAGCCGCTCAAACACCTGATCGGCCAGGGATACGGGTCTGTGTTCCATTTAATTCACCATCCTCTCAGTCCAGCTTGTATTTCCCGCCGGACAGCTCCTCTATCCGCCCGTCCAGCTCCTCCGGCGACAGCGTGGTCTGTCGGCCGTCCAGATACTGCCGGTCTATCCAGTCCTTCAGCGCCGTCACCAGCGCGTCCTGCTTGCCCAGGGCTTCCTCCCCGGTGAGATCGTAACGGTTATTTATCCAGTAGGCTATGCCCGCCAGTCCCGAGGACTTGCCTATGAGCACCGTGGGCCTGCGTGCCAGCAGTCTGCCGGTGTCAAAAATGTTGTATATCTTCTCGTCCTTCATGAGTCCGTCGGCGTGGATGCCGGCACGGGTCATATTGAAGTGGTCCCCCACATAGGGAGTCATGGCCGGTATCTCATAGCCTATCTCACGGCGGAAGTAATCCGCTATCTCCGTTATGACGGTGGGGTCCATCTGGTCAAGGGAGCCCCGCAGGGATGCGTACTCCATGACCATGGCCTCCAGAGGAACGTTGCCCGTGCGCTCCCCCACCCCCAGCAGCGAGCAGTTGACCGCGCTGGCCCCATAGAGCCAGGCCGTGGAGGCGTTGGCCACAGCCTTGTAGAAGTCGTTATGCCCGTGCCATTCCAGCATCTCGCTGGGTACGTCCGCATAGTGCTGCAAGCCATAGATTATACCGGGCACACTTCTGGGCAGCGCCACCTCCGTATAGGGTACGCCGTAGCCCATGGTGTCGCAGGCGCGTATCTTCACCGGGATGCCCGCCTCTCCGGACATCTTCATCAGCTCCGTCACGAAAGGCACCACAAAGCCGTAGAAATCCGCACGGGTAATATCCTCCAGATGGCAGCGGGGCATGACCCCGGCGTCAAAGGCGTCGGCCACCGTGGCCAGATAGTGCTCCATACACTGACGGCGGCTCATCTTCATTTTGTGGAATATGTGGTAGTCGCTGCAGGAGACAAGAATGCCCGTCTCCCTGATGCCCAGGTCCCGCACCAGCTTGAAATCCTCTCGGGTGGCCCGTATCCAGGTGGTTATCTCCGGAAAGCGCAGGCCCAACTCCTGACAGCGGCGTATGGCCTCTCTGTCCTTTTCGCTGTAGACGAAAAATTCTGTCTGCCGGATTATCCCGTAAGGGCCGCCCAGCTTCGCCATAAGCTTATACAGGTCCACTATCTGCTTTACCGTATAAGGCTCCACCGACTGCTGCCCGTCCCGGAAGGAGGTATCGGTAATCCATATATCCTGGGGCATACCCATAGGCACACGCCGGTGGTTAAAGGCCACCCTGGGCACCTCAGTATAGGGGTATATCTCCGGGTAAAGATTGGGCTCCTCCACATCCTGCAAAGAATATTTATAAAGCTTCTGCTCAAGCAGATTTGATTTAGGAGATATCTCAAGCATATGCAGCGCCGCCTTTCTTGTATTTGTGTATACAATAATACAGGTATGCGAAAATGTCAATAGGCTGAGCCGTTCAGTACGCGTAAAAATACCGGGCCGATTGATAATCGACCCGGTTAACTGTATGCAGACCTGTGTTAAGACTAGATATAACCGTACATACCTCTTACGCTGACCTCGCCGGAGCGGAGAGTCTCTCTCCCGCCGCCGCTGAGACAAACCCGCAGGCCGAAATCGCTGTCGATATCCTCCGCCGTGCCGGTATGCCGCACGCCGTTTCGCAGAAAGCAGACCTCACGGCCCAGGGTGACGCAGGCGCCGCGGTATTCACGCAGGCATTCTTCCGCGCCTTGGGGAAAGCTGACATTGACTCTGTCCAGCTCATCTGTCAGCGCCGCTGCCAGGTCACAGCGGGAATAGCGCCGACCCGTCTCCATCAGCAGGGAGGTAGCCGTTTGCGCCAGCTCCGGGGAAAAGCCGCGTTGCAGCACGTTCAGACCCAAGCCCACAACCACATACTGTATATGTCCGCTCTCCGCCTCTATGGATACCTCTGTGAGAATACCGCACAGCTTGCGGCCGTTCAGTACGATATCGTTGACCCATTTTATCCCGGCGCTGACACCGCAAAGGCGCAGCAATACTCGGTGTACAGCCACGGCCACCCACGCCGTGAGCTGGGCGGCGCTCTCCGCCGGGCAATTCGGCCTCATCAAAAACGAGAGGTATATCCCCTCATCCCGGGGCGAATAAAAGCTCCTGCCCAGCCTGCCCTTGCCGGCGGTCTGACTGTTGGCCAGAACCACAGTGCCCTCCGGCGCGCCGGACTGCGCAAGGCCCTTTAGGTATTCGTTAGTGGAGCCCACCGTATCAAGGCAGACGATATTCGCCGCCCGCGCAGCGCCCAGTCTGGCGGCCAGCTCTCCGCCGCGCAGGCGGTCAGGCCCGGAGCTAAGCTCATAGCCTGTTTTCGTCGAGGAGCGGATATCGTAACCCTCCCGGCGCAGCGTGGCCACAGCGGCGTTGACAGCAGCGCGGCTGACGCCCAGAGCGCGGCTTATACTCTCCCCCGACATTCGGCCCCCGGCGGTTATCAATAATTCCAATACCGAATCCTTAGTCACACACATCACCCATGTGATAATAGCACATGGGGTTACTATTGTAAAGTTAATTCAATATTACATTGACAATTCACCGAATTGATAGTATTTTTGTAAAGCTATACACTATGGAGGTTTACAATATGTTCGGTAAAACCAGAGATATGGCTCTGACGGCGGTTTTTGCCGCGCTCATGTCAGTCTGCTCATGGATATCCATACCCGCTCCTGTACCCTATACACTTCAGACCTTTGGGGTTTTCGTTTCCATAGGGCTTTTAGGGGGAAGGCGCGGCACTATGGCCGTAGTGCTGTACATACTATTGGGAATGGCCGGGCTTCCGGTCTTTGCCGGTTTTAGCGGCGGACCCGGCGTTGTTTTCAGCAGTGTGGGCGGATATATTGTCGGCTTTCTGCTCGCTGTCTTGGCCATGTGGGGCTTTACGCGCTGCTTCGGTTCAGGTACTGCGGCTCTCGGACTAGCTATGGCGCTGGGGCTCATGATTTGCTATGTCTTCGGCACTCTGTGGTTTGTGACATTCTCCGATATGGACAAAGGCTTCTTTTCCGCGCTGAGCATATGCGTCCTTCCCTTTATTCTGCCTGACGCCGCGAAGCTGGCGCTGGCTCTTATAATCACCCGGCGACTCAAGCCGAGGATTCAATGAGCCCCCGTCCTGTCGCAAAATACCGCCACCCTGTGGCCGCCGCCCAGAGTGCAGGTATACAGCACCAACGCGTGGCCGCTGTGCTCTACGGCGTCCACCGCCTCCGGCTCCAGCTCCCTTACCTCAGCCACACTGTAGCTGTGGAGCAGACCGTCCATATCGGTGAAATTCACCTCTGCGCCGGCAGAAAGCTCCCCAATGCGGCCGAAGTGCTCCGGGTAATTGTGTGCCGCCAGCACCAGGTCATCGCTGAGGGTGGAGCCGAACTGACGGCATGGGGCGATGCGGAGCCGGTCATAGTCCCACTCCTCCATGACAGGAAGCTCCAATCCCAGCTCCGGCAGGGACAGGCAGCCTATATAGCCGAAGCCGTCCTCCAGCACCGTCACAGTCATTTCCTTTTTCTCAGGAAGTGTGTCCATCTGTTCCACCGTGTTTTGCAGCAGCCGAAAGCTGGCCTGGGCGCGGCTGCCCGCCTGTCTGGCCTCGACCCTGTTATTGCCGATAAGCAGCAGCGCCGCCAGTATAAACGCCGCTCCCGCCGTCAGCAGTGTGCCCGCAGGCTTAGGAGCCGCCATTTCTGCGCCTGATATTCAGGCCCAGCAGCAGCATTACCGCGCCCACAGCCCCCAGCAGCGCCGCGGGCCACCAGAGCTGCCCCGTCTGTATGAGGGCAGGCTTATAATACGGCTTGGCGGTAGGTGCCGGGGAGCTTGCGGGCGTCGGAGTAGGGTCGGTCTCCGTGCCGTCGTACTCCTCGGCGACGAATACCCAGTCCACCTCGCCTTCCCTGTCCATATACCTCTCGTCCAGCTCCAGCGGTACCTCCAGCACTACCCGCAGGTCCAGATGCTCATTCTTGCGAATGGTACCCAGATACACATTTTCATTAAGCCCTCCCGGCAGGTCAGGGTGGGAACGGTAGATCTGCACATCGCCGTCATATACAGTCAAAGTGAGCTTACTGAGAAAGTCGCTCATGGATGCCACGTTCTCCCCCGCCGCCGCCACGCCGCTGCTGAGCTGCCGACTCACGCTGTCGTGGGCCAGCGCCCGGAGATACACCTTTATATATTCGCAGTCGTCGCAGTCATCACGCACCAGTATATCCTCGGATATGGTATCACCGGGCATCACGTTTTTAAATTCACTGAACATATCCGTCTGAGTATAGCTGCTGCCGGGAGAGAACTCTATAACCCTGCCGTCATCGAATTCCGTGGCGGGCAGCGCCGCCAAAGCCTGAGCGGGGAGCAGCGCAATACACATAAGCGTCAACGCCAGTGTACACAGGCTTTTTTTCATGACATACCTCCTATTCCCCCGTCCATGGGCTCAACACTCCGCCGGAAAAGCTCACGCCCCAGGCGTAGCCCACCGCGTCGGCAGGCAGGCTCTGTATGGCTTCTGCCATAACCTCCAGAACCTGCCGACCTCCGTCCGCGTCGTCATAGGTCACCAGCCTTATCCCCGGCTGTCCTATGAGCGGCGCGGCGGGAGAAGCGCCGGGGGCCACGGGCAGTGTGTAGTACCAGCAGCCGCCGTGCTCCGTCCAGCCCTCGCCGGGAGTGAAGTCCGGCACGGGGGCGGTGCCGCCTATCCTGAGCCCGTCGCCGTTGACCCGGTAGCTCAACAGCCGCAGGCGCAAATAGGCCTCGGCGTCCCCGGTATTCACGGCGCTCACATCGCTCTTTACAGCGCTGTCAAAGCTTTCGGTCACGGCGCAGGAGACCGTTGCGGGGCGCAGATAATTCCGAACCGGCTCCGACGGCGCGAAGATGTAGGCCACCGTGCCTATGACCGCCGTCTCAAACAGCAGCAGCGACAGGATGAGAAGCACCGTAAGCAGCCTTTTCCGACGGGGCCCGCTCTTGGTATCTGCTGTTTTATCCGCCATCTATTCTCCCCCTTCCAGGCCGCGTACATTCGCGGCCACGCCGCTGTAGCCGTTGAGCCAGTATATTCTGCCGTTTCCCGTGTTCAGGCAGCTTATCTCACCTGTGGGGCTGGCGCCGCTGAGCTGCACCGCCCCCCCATCGTCAGCGCCGTACCTCCAGCTCCAGCCCTCGTCCTCCGCCGCGGTGTAGCAGCCTGTAGGCAGCTCGTACAGGGTGACGCTGCCGCCGCCGGGTACGCTGGCCTCGGTATAGGGCGCTCCGTCGCGGAGTATGGAGAACACATAGGGTTCGTTTGCATTGCCGCCCAGCTTACGGAGAGTCAGGGAGCAGGTGTTCACGTGGAGCAGGAAGCGGCTGCCCTCAGGGAGCGCGCACTCCGCGCCCTCACAGGGAATGTGCCGGAAATCGGCATAAGCCGTGACCTCCGCTTCATCCGCAAAGACCTGAACGTCTACGCCTATGTTCTCCTTGCAGGCCACCAGACCTCCCTGGGTTTTGTCGGGCTCTGGCGTAAAGCTTAGCCTGAGCTCCGGGGCCGCGCCGGACATTACGGTATCTGTATCCACAGTCTCGCCGTGTACCCACCGGGTCTGCTTAAGATTGCCAGTATAATCAAGCGGCAGGCTGTCCCCATACCAGACGCGGGAGTCTATAAAACTGAGTATGGGCAGGAACACACTGACCTTCCCGTCAGAGTATCCGGTCTTTTCCTGGGCGGCGTCACCGCTTGAAGCGGACAGTGCCGTTTCCTTTGGGGAGACAGTGAGGCTGAGGCTGAAGCCTTCGTCCTCAGTAAGGGCCTCATAGCCCGCAAGGTCAACTCCACCGTCCAGAAGCCGGACTGAGATATCCACATACTCGCTCTGCCAGGGCTCCAGACCGTAGTTCTCTGACTGGCGGCTTAGGTCAATGACGGCCCCGCCCACTGCGACGGAGGCGTTTTCCATTAGCTGCGCCGCTGTGAGCGAGCCCAGCAGATAGACATTCTTGTCGGTCACACTGAGTTCAATATCGGGTATGGGCACATTGACAGCCGGTCGTGGAAAGAGCAGCAGGGGCTCCTGCGCGGCAGCGTCGGCGTAGACTCCGGCAGCACTGTTGGTCATCACGTTGTTGCCGCCCAGGAAACCGGGCCGGGGGATAACATCGAAGCGTATCACAAGCTTGCTGCCGCGATAGCTGACGCTCTCCCCTTCGGTCACCGTTCCCACATAGTTATCAGCAAAGTCAAAGCCGCTGACGGCCAGCTGTCCGTCGCTGACCGTGACCGCCGCGCCCATGGAGTCCGTGTTTTTGACCCAGCTGTCCTCACCGGTGCAGCTGTAGGTCTCCACAGTCACCGAGCTTTCGTCCGCGCCCTCCGGCAGAGTAAAGGCAGGCGCTATAATATCCCGTATCACCGTTTCGCCGCTGAGGGTGGTGGCAGAGCCGCCGGTCTCGATATACTGGGATATCTGCTGAAAGATGCCGGTGAGGGTATCAGCGTCCGCTGCCGAGAGGTAATAGCCGGGAAGCTGAGCCGCGCCGTTATTTGAGGACAGCTGCTGCATGAACCAGTTAGCCCGCTGGCTGTCGCTGCCGTAGGGGTCGCCGGAGCTGGAGGCGTCCGCGCCCTGGAACACGCCCACTGTATATACCGTAGCGCCGCAGCCGCTCTTGCAGTAGTCGCCCCTGTCAATGGCTGAGTAGGCTATATCGTAGTCAAAGCCGCTTATCCCCGGTACGCCGTCGGTGAACACTATGACCACGCGGTTTCGGCTCTCACCCGCTGGGACGGGATTCGCGTCCAGCACACCGGCCGCCATGTCCACGCCCAGATTGGTAAAGGTGGAGCCGTAGGCGTCCAGAGCGCCGATGGCGGCGGACACCGCGCCGCGGCCCTCTGGCGTGTTCATGGGCTGAAAGGCTTCGGGGTACATAGACTGGGCGCCCTGGTCATAGCGGTACTGCGAGCCGCCGATAAACAGCTCCGTGTTATAATACCTGGTGCCGCTGTTCTGATTGCCTCTGGCAAAGCCCAGCACCGCCACCCGGTGGTCTATGTCGTCGGCAGTGCCCTGTACCGCGTCGGCCCCGGCGGCCTTGCTCTCCACCTGAGAAGCAAAGCTCCACAGCGCGGACTTCAGCGCCTCCAGCCGCGTTATACTTGCGCCCTCCTCATACAGATGAAACAGCTCCAGCTCCATCACTGTGTTGTCGCCTATTGAGGTGCCAAGCTCAAGCAGGCTTTCCCCGACGGTGCAGGTATAGCGGTAGATGTAGTCCCCAGTCTGGCTGCTGTACAGCGGGCCTCTGTCACCGAAGTCCGGCGATGACTCCGCCCCGTAGCTGATCACAGTGCTACCGTCGGCAAAGGTGTAGGTATAGCTTCTGTTTCTATTGCTCCATTGCAGCGTCACCCTCTCGTACTCACCGTCCACCTTCTGCCAAAGACGGCTGCGCTGACTGTAGTAATCCCCGCTGCCGCCATTATAGTTGACGGTATCAGGCGGGATGGGCTCATACTCCGTCAGCTGCGATTTTGTGACCGCAACCAAACCGTAGCCGCCGTCGGGCAAAGGATACCACAGGCCGCCGTCGGCGTAGTTCTCGCTGTTGCTCCGCAGGCCGCAGCACACATAGGAGTCGTCTGTGACCGCGCCAAAGGGATCACCCATGGAACCGGACTGGTCCAGCACCAGCACTATGTCCGTGGGCACATCCCGGCTTATCTCGCTTATGACCTTGCTGCCGGTGGCAAAGGCCTCCAGCTCAATGGTGACGCTGCCGTCCGGGTTCGCCTGGGCGGTCTTATCCAGCACCATGCCGCTGTCCCCCTCGGCACCGCGAGCCTTTGCGGCCTTCAGCCGCCTTACCGGCCCCTCCACCGCCGCGCCGAAGGGGGCGGCCCAGGGACAGTCCGCGCTGGGGTATATGACCTCACCCTCCGCCGGTTCTTCCCACTCCACCGTCGGTGTGTCATAGCTTTCCAGCGACTCAAGGTAGGCTATTTGTTCCTCCAACTGCTCAAGCTCCTGCTCGCTCATCGCCTCAAGCTCACCCGGCGGCGAAATCCACAGCAGGTACGTCAGCTGGTCAAGGGAGCCGCATTCCATCAGACTCAGCCAGAGCTGACAGTGAGGCTCCTCCGGCGGCTCCTCTGCTGGCTCCTCCTCCGGCGACTCCTCTGCTGGCTCCTCCGGCGGTTCCTCTGGGGACTCCTCGGCGGGTTCTGCTGTCGGCTCCTCCTCAGGGGACGGAAGCTGAGACGGCTGTTCGCCCGTGTACTGTTCCTCCACAGCAGGCAGTGCGACAGGCGGTTCTTCAATATACTGTTCTTCTACAGGCGGTTCCTCAATAGCGGGTTCCTCGGCGAACGTCTCCCCCGTCTGTTGCTCCCACGATCCCGACTCCTGGATAATGTCCAGGCTGTCCTCCTCCGGTATGCTTTCCTCGGCGGAGGCCGCCAGAGCGAAGCGCAGGGTCATGCCTGAGATAAGGGCCATACTCAAAAGCAGCGCCGCCGCTTTTCTTCTTTTCATCCCGTCCTCCTTACGCCGTCGGCCAGCCTGAAGCTTCAAACACACTGCTGCCGTTGTTATCGGCCTGAGTGGCGCAGGCCAGCACCTCCACCGAGGCCACAGCCTTCTGGTAAGCGTTGCCCATACTGCCGTCAAAGCTCACGACGCTGAAAAGGGGCTCGGTGGTCTCCCCCGGCAGCAGGGCCGAGTTATAGTAATAGTAGCCGTCTCTCTGGGTCCAGCTTACACTGTTGCATTCGGCGCTCATCAGCTCCGGTTCGGGTACCGCCTCAGAGTCGCCTGTAAGCCGGATGCGCTTATCCACACGGACACGCACGTATGCGGCCTTACGGCCCACGTTCATGACCTCCACTATCTTGGTGAGCTTCTCCCCGGGCATTACGCCGCTGACCGTCTCCTGAGGGAAGGGCGTTGTTTTCTCACTGTCCGCCCACTCCAGCAGGCGGATATCCACATCGCCCGAGGTGATAACATTGTGGGCGGTCTGCTCCACGGTGTAAAAGGCCATACTGCCGCCGACGGACACGGCCAGGGCGACGGCCAGCAGCGCGGCGGCCAAGAGTTTCAGTTTCATTATTATGACCATTCCTTTTACATTCTCAAGGCACAAAATGACCATGAAAAGGAATGGTCATTTTGTGCATGATTTTCGGTTGCCGCTTCAGCGGCGTGAAAATCGCACTTAAATCTGATGAAGGTTGAACTTGTTTCAGACTTCATCTCCGGTGTTTATGAGCTGCTGTGTGGGGTATAGAGGGGTATTCGTAGCCGAATATTCCCGTCAGGCCCTGCGCCCATCAGGGCGCAGGGCGGGTATGGTTCAGGCGGGCCAGTCTATGGTATAGGTTCCGGGTACTCCGAAGGCGGTGTTCAGGGCGGTATAGGCGTCGTCAAAACCGCTGCACTGGGCGCCCTCGGCCACCACCAGCAGCTTCCAGCTTTCACCCAGGCTTTCGTTGACGCGGGTTATCAGCTCGTTTGTGACGCGGGCATCCATATACACCTGATGTATGGCGTCTACCGTGGTACCGTTGGGAGCCAGCGCCGCCTCATAGGTTATAACGTAGACCTTGTAGTCCACGCCGTTTATGGTCTGCTCATAGGTGTTTTCGTCCTCCCCGTCGTAGGGCGCGCCGGAGGTCTTGCTCCAGTCCCACTTGTCTGCGCCGACGGAGTCGGGGCGATAGTCGAAGTGCAGGAGACTGAGGGTGGCGTCATAGTCGGGGTCGCCGTCGTCCAGCAGCTTGGGGATGGCGATGTGGAGGCGGACATAGGCGTTTTCGCTGCCGATATTGGTAACGAACACCTCTTTTTCCACGGCGTTTATCTGGCTGCCGTCAGCATCCTTGCCGGTGGTTGGGATAAGCTTGGACTCCTGCTGAAAATTCTCCGTCAGGTCTATGTCCACATCGCCGGTGGTGAACACATTGGTCCTGGACTCGGTGTCGGTGAAGTAGGCCAGAGTGCCGCCCACCACGGCGATAGCCAGCATGGCAGTCACCACGCAGAGGGATATAAGCTTTTTATTCATCATCTGCTCCTGTTGAGTTATCAGAACGCCGCCCACGCGGCGTCAGCGTTGGCAAAGCCGTCGGCCTGAATAGCGTGGGCCTGGGCTGTGATGCTCATGCCGTTGATAAGCGCCAGCTTCTCCTTGGTGAGCTGCCAGGGCACGGTGAAGCCGGTGAACAGCGGCTCCAGAGCCACATCCCCATCCGGTGCGGCTACAGTCTGCTTATAGCGGAACTCATAGCAGATGGTGTCGGCAGTCGCGTCCCGGACCCCGGCCGGGTCCACCAGCTGCCAGCAGGCAGGGTCGTAGTTGGCAAAGATAGCGTCCAGTTTCGCGCCCTCCGGGGCGAAGGCTTCGTCCAGCCCGTCGCTCTTTGAGACGGTAAGCAGAATGCGTATGTAGGATTCCTCGCTGCCGCTCATTACCGTGACGGTGGGGTCCTTACTGTAGCTGTGACCGGGCAGCAGCCGGTAATCGTTCTTCTTTACCCGCTTTGCGTCGGGTATGGGCACACCCATTTCGTCTACATCGGCCTCGTCCAGCTTCAGAGCCACGGTGCCCGAGGTGAAGGTGTTGACCGCCTGATCGGATGCGCTGAGATATGCCATGGTACCGAATACCGTGGTCGTCATCAGCAGCGCCGCCGCCAAAAGCAGCCCCAATAGCTTTCTTCTAGTCATTCTTGACTGTCCCTCCTTGTGTTGGATATGATTATTTGGGAGCCTTTCGGCTTTGTCCCCTTTGGGTTTGCCGCGCCTGAGCCCAGAAGGTCCGGCAGGAAGGCCAGCAGTATCACCAGCGCTCCGGCGGAAAGGGCCATATAGCTCCCCGGCGGCTTTCGGACGAACTGGGCAAAATAACCCAGCCAGGGCAGGCAGAACACCGGACTGCCCAGAACATTGCGGCAGTGTACCAGGGCGCCGTCGGGGGCGGAGTTGGCGTCGCCCTTGGTGCGGTATCTGATGACAGAGGCATCAGAGGCGTCGGGTATGACCTCAACGATGCGGTGGGTGGCAATACTGCTGGCGTCCAGCATAAAGGTGATAACGTCTCCGCTTTTCAGCAGGGACTTGTCCACCGGTTTTACGTAGATAAGACTGCCGGTAGGATACAGCGGCTCCATGGAGCCGGAGAGCACTGAAAAGGCCCGAAGCCCTGTCAGCCGCAGGCCTACCAGAGCCAAAGCCAGCAACACCGCCGCGGCCGTCAACAGAGCGTACAGCAGCTTTATAAGCCTTTTTACCGGCTTTCCCATATGAGCGCCTCCAGTATGTATATTCCGCGCCGGGCCCGACTGTGACATCGGCCGGACACCAAGGCTTTTTATACCAGAGTCCACTTGCAAAAGCTGTCGTCGAAGGGCTGCGTGAAGAAATATATTGAAATGGTCAGGGCCCTCAGGTTATAATCAAAAAAAGTGACGGAGGTGACTGATATGGAGCAGGAAAGACGCATCGGCACCGGCATCGGTGGTCTGGACGAGGCCATCGATTATCTGAGGAGCGGCGATACCGTTCTGTGGCAGATAGAGCACACCAGCGATTATACTTTCGCCGCCACCAAGTTTGTGACCAACGTTGCCCGTCAGGGGCAGCGCATCGTATACCTGCGCTTCGGCACTCATACGGAGGTAATAGACGCGGCGGCGCTGGCAGCTGCCGGCGCCAACGTGAAAAAGTACGAGCTGGACCCCGGCGTTGGCTTCGAGACCTTCTCCGTACAGGTGCACCGCATTATCGACAGCGAGGGGCAGCGGGTGTTCTACATATTCGACTGCCTCTCGGAGCTGCAGAAATACTGGTTCTCCGACCTGATGATAGGCAACTTCTTCTGCCTGATGACTCCATTCCTTCAGGAGAAGCACTGCGTCGCCTATATGCCCATCAAGTATGAGCGGCATATATACGAGACTATCTCCCGCATCCGCCACGCCACCCCGGTGCTGATGAATATACGCACAGTGGACGGGGCCACATACATACACGCTGTAAAGGTCAGCGGACGGCGCAGCGAGTCCATGTTCTTCCCGCTGAGGATAAAGGGCGGGGTCTGCCAGTCCGTCACCTCCAGCATGGAGAACTACGCCATTTTCGACATCTTTACCCAGACCGGTGAGCGGCGGGACTGCTGGGACAGTATGTTCGACTCGGTTACCGACGACAACGTGGAGCTCGCAGACCCGGACGG
Source organism: uncultured Oscillospiraceae bacterium (assembly GCA_964430345.1). Taxonomy (GTDB): domain Bacteria; phylum Bacillota; class Clostridia; order Oscillospirales; family Oscillospiraceae; genus Limivicinus. Next base: position 13,525 of record CAYSFK010000046.1, read on the forward strand.
CGTACAACTGAAAGAAAACATCATGCGCTGCCTGTTGGGTACGGAGCCCCAGCGGCTGGCACTGTGCCGAAAGTACTTCACCACGGCGGATCTGATGAGCATCAAGCGCCGGGAGATAGGCACAGGCTGCATCGGCGGCAAGGCCGTGGGTATGCTGCTGGCGCGGAAGGTGCTTTTGGCCACGGACCCGGAGCTTTACGCCCGGCGCATTGAGCCCCACGACTCCTACTTTATCGGTGCCGATGTGTTCTACACCTATTTTGTACAGTGCAACGCCTGGAGCCTGCGCACACGTATGGTGGAGTTTAATGACTACCTCAGCGTCGCGCCCCTTGTGCGGGAGGCCCTGCTGACCGGCACCTTTATGCCCTCCATTAAGGAGCAGTTTCGCTCCATGCTGGAGTATTTCGGCCAGTCCCCCATTATCGTGCGCTCCAGCTCCATTCTGGAGGACGGCTTCGGCAACGCCTTCGCGGGGAAATACGACAGCGTGTTCTGCCCCAATCAGGGCACACCGGAGGAAAGATACGAGCAGTTCGAGGCGGCGGTGAGGACGGTATACGCCAGCACCATGAATGAGGACGCCATACGCTATAGAGCTGACAGGAACCTGTTGTCCAGGGACGAGCAGATGGCGCTGCTGGTGATGCGGGTCAGCGGCGACAGGCACGGCGACTACTACTACCCCCACGTGGCGGGAGTAGGTCACTCCCAGAACCTGTACGTGACCAACATGAACTCCGTGTCCGGCAACAAGGGTATGCTGCGGCTGGTGTTCGGCATGGGCACACGCGCCGTGGACAGGGAGGCCGACGACTACGCCCGGCTTATCGACCTTGACAGGCCGCTGGCGCCGCCGCTGGCCGCCTATGGGGACGAGTTCCGCTTCTCCCAGCACAAGGCGGACGTGATAAATCTGCGGGAGAACCGCTTTGAGACAGTACCCATAGAGAGCCTGAGCAAGGCCGATTTCAAGACAGACCCCGCCCTGTTCATGGAGCCCGACGGGCCCACAAGGGAGCGCTTTCGTGAGGCGGGCATCACCGGCTACCCGGTGCCGGATATAGTGAACTTTGACAAGCTCCTGCGGCAGACGGACTTCATCAAGGTGATGATACGGTTGATGAAGGACCTGTCCGAAAAATACGATTACCCGGTGGACGTGGAGTACGCCTGCTCCTTCCTGCCGGACAGGGATTATAAAATAAACCTGCTGCAATGCCGGCCGCTTCAGACCCGAGGGGCAGGACAGGTGGGCATCATGCCAAAGGTCAGCGATTTCTTCTTCCGTATACGGGGCAATTTCATGGGCGGCAACATCTGTCTGCCGGTGCGCTATGTGGTGTTCGTGAAGGTGGAGGCCTATCTTGACCTGCCGGAGCGTATGAAATACTCCGTGGCCCGGCGGCTGGGCGAGTTGAACATCCTTCTCCGGGACGAGCACACGGTGCTGATGGGCCCCGGTCGCTGGGGCACCACCACCCCAAGTCTGGGAGTGCCGGTGAACTACATGGAGATTTCCAAGTTCGACTGTCTGTGTGAGCTGGCCTACAGCTCCCACGGGCTCAGGCCGGAGCTTAGCTACGGCAGCCACTTCTTTCAGGACCTGGTGGAAGCGGGCACCTTCTACACCGCTGTATATCAGGACGAGTCGGACTGCCTGTTCAACGAGTCGCTTTTCGACGGGTACGAGAACTGTTATTCCAAGCTTTTGGGCGTCAGTGACGACAGCATGGAGCAGGTCATCCGGGTCTGCGATATGGGCCCCGGCGGCGCCATACTGTACGCGGAGATAGCCAGTCAGGACTGTTTTCTGGCCAAGCTGTGATCATAAATAAAAGCGCTGGACTGCGAAGCTTCCGTTTCGCAGTCCAGCGCTTTCAGCTTGTCAAAGAAGCCCTCGCGGCCTTCTTTGGCAAGCTTCAGCCGCCGAGCATTTTGGCCGTACACAAAATGCAGCTTCGCTCTAACAGCTTGAAGT
>CAYSFK010000047.1:0-14654 GCA_964430345.1 uncultured Oscillospiraceae bacterium
GCTCGGCGGTTGAAGCGCAGTCAAAGAAGGCCGCGAGGACTTCTTTGACAAGCTGGAGGACCTCCCGGATTCATGCCGGGAGGTCCTTTTAATTCCGTTAGGGTAGTCGGGCGGCTATACCCGGGGTATGGCCGTTGCGAAATAGAAGATATCGCTCATGCGCCGCTCCACGCCGAACTGCACGGGGTTAATAAGCTCGCCCCCCAGTATGATGCTGCCGGTCTGGCCGCCGTCCAAGGTGTAGGCGTTGATGCAGCCGTGGCGCAGCATGGAGTCCGCCGCCTGACGGAGAGTGATATACACGTTGTAGTCCGGCACCCGTACGTTAATAGTCATGGACAGATAGTGGAGCCTGCCCAGCTGGCCCACGGCGCAGCGGGCGTAGTAGCCCAGCACCTCGCCCAGTGGGTACTCGTAAGGGGTCACGTCCTGACCGCCGCTTATCATCACCGGGCCGAAGCTGAGTGAGAACATCACCCGGTTGTCGTCCAGAAAGGCCTGGGCCTCCTCGTTGTCGGCAAACTGGCCGGGGAAGCTGAAGAGCATATCGCCGCTGTCGTTGAAGTAGCAGGTCTCCCCGGCGGGCAGGTAGCTGCGCAGTACCTGACCGTTGTACGCGTACACGCCGTACAGCCTGCCGGGGGTGTCATAAAAATCCCCGCTGAGTGCCAGTACTGCGTTGGTCTGACGGGCAAGCTCAGTGGGGTAGTAGTAGCTCAGACAATAGGGACTGTCGTCCGCAAGCTTTCGCCGCAGCTGGCTTGCGTCGGCGATAAAGGTCTCGGCGAAGGTGCCTATGGCGCCGTGCTCCGATTCCTGCCATACTATGGTCAATATGGTCTCGTCCAGATAGTAGCGAATAAGCGAGTCGGGGATAAGCTCCTTCTCCGGATTCCAGTCCAGAGTCTGCCCGTTTATCAGCTTGCGGGCCTCGGCCGTCTCCAGAAGCTGCGTTATCACCGCCGGGTCGTCGGTCGCGCCGAAGCGGGTCGGGTCAGGCTCCGGGCCGGGGCTTACCCAGTCATCCAGCTCGTAGTGGAACTCCACCGGCGTCAGCTTTTCCGCGGCCTCTGAAAGCCCCGGCGTCTGCTGCTGGGTCACGGAGAAAAGTCGCTCCAGTACGAAGCTGTCCCTAAGCTGCCATCCGTCTCTGCTGTAATCCATAGTGAGCTTTACCGTCTCGGCGCGCATATAGTCCCCGCTGTGGGAAAGCCTCATGCTCACGGCGTCGGCATAGGCCTTTTCAAGCACCTCGGTGGTATACGCTCCGCTCTCGTCGAACACCTCCGAGGGCAGATGGGCGTCCGCCACCATCTGCTCCAGCAGGGGCTGCATCTCCACCTCCAGCCCCTGGGTCACGGCGGCCACATCCAGATAATTCACCGTTACCGTATAGTAAGCCCGGCGGAAACGCAGTTCCTCGCCGTCTATGCGGCAGGACAGAGCGGCGGCCTGAGCGTTGGCCGGTTCCGCGCTGGGGTGCTCCAGCCGACTGTAGGCCAGGTAGCCGTCCAGCTCGTCATCGAGGGCGGCGGCAGGGTCGCTCTTGGGCGTCAGCAGCACTATGGCCGCCGAAAACAGCAGCAGCACCGCCGTTAAAATGAGCAGTATTATCAGAAATACCCTGGGTCTGCGTTTCTTTTCCGTTTTTTGAGCCATTATTCTCTCTCCCATGTACCGTATGCTTTGATATTACATCCCATTCCCCGGCCCGTCAAGGAAAAACCTTGCAAAGACAGCCGTGACAATATATGATATAAGTTAATCATATCTTGCGGAGGTTGTCCCATGTATTTTGATACCCATGCCCACTATGACGACAGCGCCTTTGATACAGACAGGGAACAGCTTCTGGCCGCACTGCCGGAAAGCGGTGTGGCGCTGGTGCTGGACCCGGGCTGCGATCTTCGCAGCAGCGAGGCCGCCATAGCCATGGCCGAGCGGCACAGTCACGTATATGCCGCCGTGGGCATCCACCCGGAGGAGCTCAACAGCTATTGCGAAAGGGACTTTCAGCAGCTGTGCTTTCTGGCGCGGCATGAAAAATGCGCGGCCATAGGCGAGATAGGCCTGGATTACTATTGGGACGCCACCCGCAAGGCGGAGCAGAAATCGCTGTTTCGCCGCCAGCTCGAGCTGGCGCTGGAGCTTCATAAGCCGGTAATAATCCACGACCGGGAAGCCCACGGCGACTGTCTGGAGATAGTCGGGGATTATCCGGAGCTTCGCGGCGTGTTCCACTGCTTCTCCGGCTCTCCCGAGACGGCGGCGGAGCTTTTGAAGCGAGGCTGGTATCTGGGCTTTGACGGGCCGGTGACCTATAAAAACGCCCGCCGCGCTCTGGAGGTGCTGGAGCTGTGCCCCATGGACAGGCTGCTGCTGGAAACGGACAGCCCCTATCTCAGCCCCGTGCCCCTGCGGGGAAAGCGGAACGACTCCCGCAATCTCCCATATATCGCCGCCGCGGTGGCCCGCGTGAAGGGCTGCACCCCGGAGCAGGCGGCGGATGCCGGTATGGAAAACGGCAGGCGGCTGTTTGGTATAGAAGAGCCGGTGTGAAGCAGGGGAAAGGATGATTTTATGACGGAGCTGAGGCCCGGAGGGCTGGAGCTGACCCTTCGCGGGGCAGCCCTGGCTGAGCTTAAGACGGGGGACGCGGTGCTGGATGTGGGCTGCGGTCAGGGAGCCAGCCTTGAATATCTGGAGAGAGAGCTGGGCATTGTACCCTGCGGCGTGGACATCTCCCAGGACGCCGTGCAGCGGGCCGGGAAGAACTGCATCAGCTTGGCCGACGCCTGCGCCCTGCCCTTCCCGGACGGCTGCTTTGATGCGGTGCTGATGGAGTGCGTAATAACTCTGCTGCCCCGGCCGGAAGCGGCCCTCCTTGAAGCGGCGCGAGTGCTGAGGGCGGGCGGCCGACTGATATTGACCACACTCAGCGTGGAGTCCGGCACCGGACTTTTGGACGAAGGCCGCCTGAATATGAGCGCGCTGGGGCCGACGCTTCGGCAGGCCGGACTGATTTTGCTGCATAACGAGGACAGAAGCGGCTGCCTGCGGGATTTTATTGCCGGGGCAATATTCCGCTTCGGCAGTCTTGAGGCGTATCTTGACTATGCCCAAAGGGAGCTGGGCGGCAGCGTACTGAGCTGCCGCGTTGCGCCGAAAGGCACGGGCTACAGGCTGATCATTGCGCAAAAGCCCGGGCGCGGCGTCGAAGCAGGGAATATTTCGCAAAAGAATACAGTCTGCCGTTAAAATTGTTTGCAAAATCACGGTATAGACGATACAATGATGTTAAGTTTTTTCACGGCGAAAGAGAAGGACAGGAAAGGGATACGATGGCCGATAACAGAAAAACCATCATGGTTGTGGACAGCGACAGTGACGACAGGGTGCTGCTCAGCGGTATGCTGTCCGAGCGCTGCCATATCCTTCAGGCTTCGGACGCGGAGGTGGCTGCCAGCCGACTGAAGCAGTTCGTCGTGGATGCAGTGCTTCTGGGCTTTTCCTCCGGAAATGAGGAGAGCTTCCGGCTGCTGGAAAGGCTCAGGGTCGACCCGGAGCTCCGTCAGGCGCCGGTTCTGGCTGTAGTCAGCGGTGAGGACCAGGCCCTTAAGACCCGTGTGCTGAAGCTGGACGTGTATGATATCATCGAAAAGCCGCTGAACCGGGACGCGGTGCTGCGCAGGGTGGGTAATCTGCTGAGCAGGCAGGAGGCGGTGACGGCGGCAAAGCAGGAGCTGAGCAGCCATGACCCGCTGACGGGGCTGCTGACCCGTCAGGCCTTTGTGAGCCAGGCAAGGGAGCTTATATCCCGCAAGCGTCCGGGCAGCTTTGAGCTGTTCTGCATAGATGTGGACAATTTTAAAATAGTCAACGACCGCTGCGGCCATACTGAGGGGGACAGGCTGCTGCGCCATATATCCGACGCGCTGAAGGCCCAGCTGGTCAATTCCGAGGCGCTGGTCTGCCGTGATTTTGCCGATGAATTTCTGGTGCTGCTGCCTAATGACGGCTACACCTTTGACAGCATTCTGCCCCGCTTTCTCCGCCAGCTTCGCAGCTACGTGCTGCCCATAAACGTGACGGTGCACGTGGGCCGCTACCTTATCGACGAGCCGGCTAAGGATATAAACCTGATGATAGACTGGGCAAAGATGGCCCAGCGCTCCATAAAGGGCGCCGCAGGGCAGACGGTCTGTACATTCACCGAGGAGATGCGCCAGACCATGCTCAGCCAGCAGGAGCTGGTGGACGAGATGCGCCCCGCCTTGCATCAAGGGCAGTTCGTGCCCTACTTCCAGCCCCAGTATAACTACGCCTCCGGCGAGATGACCGGGGTCGAGGCGCTGGTAAGATGGCTGCATCCCAAAAGGGGACTGGTGTCTCCGGGGGAATTTATCCCCCTGTTCGAGCGCAACGGCTTCATCACCGAGCTGGACAGATACCTGTGGGAACGGGTCTGCATACACCTGCGGGACTGGCTGGACAGGGGCCTTGACCCGGTGCCGGTGTCCGTGAACATATCCCGCCGGGACATACTCAGCATGGACCTGCCGGAGATACTGGAGGGTCTGGTCAGAAAATACGGGCTGTCCCACCGGATGCTGCATCTGGAGATAACCGAGTCCGCCTATACTAAGCAGCCCCAGGAGCTGGTGCGTATAGTCAGCACCCTGCGGGCTCTGGGCTTCACCGTAGAGATGGACGATTTCGGCGCGGGCTACTCGTCTTTGAATACCCTTAAGGACGTGCCGGTGGACGTGCTGAAGCTGGACATGAAGTTCGTGCGTGACTCCGAGGAGCACAGCCGGGGCGGGAATATCCTGTCCTCCGTGGTGCGCATGGCCCACTGGCTGAAGCTGCCGGTGATAGCCGAAGGCGTGGAGACCCAGCCCCAGGCGGACTATCTCAAAGGCATAGGCTGCGTGCTGATGCAGGGCTTTCTGTTTGACAAGCCCATGACCGCCGGCTCCTTTGAGGAGCTGCTGTCCAAAAAGCCCAAGGCATCGGAGCGCTTCACCGTAGGCGGCACGGATATCAAGGGCCTGGCGGACTTTCTGGACGCCTCCACTCAGACCACCCTGCTTTTCAACAGCTTCGTGGGCGGCGCGGCCATCGTGGAGTATGACAGGAAACGGTTGGAGTGTATCCGGGCCAACGACCGCTTCTTTGAAGAAATAGGCTTTTCGCGGCAGGAATACGTGGGCCGCAGCTTCGACCTGTTTAAGTCTATGGAGCCGGAGTCCCGGGAGCGGGGCATCGCCGCGCTGGAGGAGGCCGTAAGCACCGGCAGGGAGACCATGTGCGAGCTCCACTATACGCCCCGCCGGGGCAAAACGGACCTGTGGACCCATAACCGCATACGCTTTCTGGCCCAGAATGTACAGAATTACGTGTTCTACGTGGCGGTGGACAACATCACCCGGCGCAAGCATCTGGAGGCCAGCCGCGCGGATCTGGACAACATAGTGCGCAGCATCCCCGCCGGTATCGCCATATTCAGGCTGGAGGACCGGCCAAAGCCCATGTTCATCAGCGACAAGACCTGCGCCCTGTTCGGTCTGGAGCTCAACGCCGAGAACAAGCTGCTGGCGGAGCAGCTGGCGGCGGATCTGCTGCCCTCCTTTGACGCGGAGGACGGCGACCTGACACTGGATAACGTTGTCAGAGCCCAGCGTACCGACGGCAGCTCCTTCTGGCTGCGCTGCGTGGCCACCATGGCACAAGACCAGAGCCGACAGCCTTTGATATATGCCATCCTTTTCGATGTTACCAGTCAGCACTCCAAGGACGAGGAGCTGAAAAACATCATGGGGCTCATCCCCGGCGGCGTGTTTAAATGCGACACTCAGCAGGGCGACAAGGTGGACTTCATCAGCGAGAACCTGCTGGAGATGCTGGGCTGTACCCGACAGGAGTTTTCGGATATATACGGGGACAAGTTCTCCAGCGCCGTGTACTTTGAGGACAGGGATAGGGTCAAGGCCCAAATGCCCGAGCGGCTTGAGGCCGGCGCCAGCACCTTCTCCTTCGAGTACCGTATCGTGACCATGAGCGGAGAGCTTAAGTGGGTCTTTGCCGCCGGGAACGTTGTAAAGGACGTGGATGGCCACCAGTGGATATACACAGTGGTTCTGGACAACGACGGCCGCAAGCGGCTGGAGCGGGAGCTGGAGTCCAAGAGCCGCCAATCCGAGGCACTTCTGGCCAATGCCTCCGGCGGCATCATCATCAAGGTGCTGCCAGGCGGTGAGATGGTGTGCGAGTATATCAGCGAGGGCCTCAGCCGGATGCTGGGCTATGAGCACGATGAGCTGTGCGCCATGTTCGACGTATCCGTCAACGCCGCCGTCTACGAGGAGGACGTGGAGCGGGTCAACGCCGCCGCCGCCAGAGCCGTCGATGAGCTCAACACCTTCCGGGAGGATTACCGGCTGGTGCGTAAGGACGGCAGCCTTGTCTGGGTCAACCTCACCGGCAACCCGGTGGCGGAGAAGAATAACCTGATCCGCTTCTATTGTACATATACGGACATTACCCCCCGGATACTCAGCGAGAAGGCCCTGCGGGTTATGGCGGAGGAGAACGAGATAGTCATCCGCCAGAGCGGCAAATACGTTATACGCTACGATATTGTGGAGGACAGGGCCACCAGCCTTATTGACGCCTTTGCCTTTGTGGGCCTCCCCCCTGTGATCGAGGACTATCGCCGTGCCCTGGACTGCCGCGGCATAGTTGCCGAGTCCAGTTGTCTGCAGGCCCACGCCTTTTTCGACAGCATGACTCAGGGTGTGCCGGAGGGCAGCTGCGAGCTGCAAATGCGGGTGGGGGACGAGCTGCGCTGGTTCCACGCCGACTACTCCCTGATACACCAGGAGGGAGAACCGGACCACGCCATCATCTCCTTCTACGATATAACGGAGCAGCGGGAGCTGGAGTAGCGCCGGGCAGCCCAGATAAAGGAGAAGGACAGGCTGGTGCGCATACTGGCCAGGCACTCCGGCAAATACGTTGTTGTGTATGACTACGCTACCGATACCTTTAAGCCCTTTGATACGGCTGTGAACGTGGTGACCAATGTGCTGCCGCTGTATAACAGCCCCTCCGAGTATATCACCAGAGGCGACGTGGCGCCGGAGAGCGTTCAGGACGTGAAACGGGCCCTGGAGGAGCTGGCCCAGGGCAAGAGCGACATATCCTTCCGTTTTAAGGCCAAAAGCGGAAACGGCACATGGAAATGGCTGGACGCCGACGTCTCCGCCGTCAGCGGAGAGGACGGGCGGCCGGGATATGCCATAGCCTCCTTTGACGACATTACCGACAGCTATGAAAAGGAGCTGGCCTACCAGCGCTATCTCAGGCTTATGTCCTCCTACAGCCCGGACAGCCGCTTCTATCTGGACTACAACCTCAGCCGGGACGCGCTGGAGGGATACAGTGAAGCTGCGGAATGGTCGGAGCTGGTGCGCCACGCGGAGCGGGGCTTTACGGATTTTGTCAAGATGGTCACCCGCCGCCTTATCTATCCCGCGGACAGAAGCGAGTTTTTTGCCTTCTTCAACCGCTCCCGGCTGCTGCGGGCCTTTGCCCATGGCACCTCCGGCGGCGAGCACGTGTTTTTGGCGCTGTACCCGGGACAGAAGAAGCCCCAGTATATGTGCGCCCGATACCTTATGGTCTCCGACCCCTATTCCGCGGATATCCGGCTGCTGCTGACCTGCGAGAACGTGGACGAAGCCAAGCGGGCGGAGCTGGAGCTTATCGACAGGGCGGAGAACGACGCCGTCACCCGTGTTTTGAACCGGGCCACCTTTATCAGCCGCATGAGCGTCCGGCTTCAGCAGCCCTGCACGGCGGAGCTCAGCGCCTTTGTGATGCTGGATGTAGACCGCTTCAAGGAGGTCAACGACACACTGGGGCATCCGGAGGGCGACAGCCTGCTGCAGCACATTGCCCATACCCTGCGCTCCGTGGTGTTTAAGGACGACCTGGTGGGCCGCCTGGGCGGTGACGAGTTCGGCATATTCTTCGGCAGCTTCCCGGACAGGGCGGCTCTGGAGGACAAGATGAGCATTATCATGAACGCTGTGTTCCGGCAGCTAAAGGGCGAGCTGAGTATTTCCGTCAGCGCCGGAGTGGCTCTGTATCCGGGAGACGGTCACAGCTTCCGGGAGCTTTATGAGAGCGCGGACGCCGCACTTTTCAAGGCAAAGAGCAGCGGCCGCAACCGCTACGAATTCTATTCCGGTGACACCCGGAAGGGAGAGGAGGCCGACAAGTGAACAGAATAAAACCGCTGGTTGCCAGAGCCGTCAATGAGCTGTACTGCGGCGGCCTTACCAGAGAGGAATTTGAGCGGATAAAGCCCGCCATCTACGACAAGAACCACGGCACCCTGCTCAGGGCCAACGCTCTGGCCGTCGCGCTGCTGGGAGTGCTGTGGCTGCTGTCCATATTCATACCCTTTTTAGAGGTCAACAGGGGCGTGTATATGTTCTTCTGCCCCTGCTTCCTGCTGCTGTTTGTGCTGGCCTGGGTATTTATCGGCAGGCGCAGCAGAAAGCTTTCCATACCCATGACCTATATGATGCTGGCCGTGGCTTACGCCTTCGGTATAGTGCTGGGAGTATTCTCTAAGCCGGAGCAGCCGGCCACCACCTTCTGTGTGCTGCTGTTTGCCCTGCCCCTGCTGCTTATCGACAGGCCCGTGCGCTGCGCCGTTTTAGTCACAGGGGCCACAGCCTGCTTCTGTGTATGTACGGTGCTGGTGAAAAGCAGAGAGATATCCCAGCAGGACATTGTAAACTCAATCAGCTTCCTCATTCTGGGCATTACCGTCAATCACTACGTGATGAAAACCAAACTGCGGGATATCCTGAACCAGAGCATCATCGAGAGGGAGCGGGACACCGACGATCTGACAAGGCTTCTCAATAAGGCCGCCGGGCGCAGGCAGATGGAGGAGTACATAAGCGGCGGCGGCGCGGCGGCCCTGCTCATACTGGACATAGACAATTTCAAGAGCATCAACGACAGCTATGGCCACGCCTACGGGGACACGGTGCTTCGGACTCTGGGCACGGTCATTGCCGGCTCTTTCAGGAGCACGGATGTTCTGGCCCGTATCGGCGGGGACGAGTTCGCCATGCTGCTGCCGGAGTCCACCGACATAGACCGGATAGGCGCCTGCATGGACCGCATGGACGAGGCTTTGAAGGACAGCTTCATCGTCAACAACAGGTTTGCCCCGGTCACCTTCAGCGTGGGCGCGGCCTTCTGTCCCCGGGACAGCCGTGACTATGACACACTTTTTGAAATGGCCGACAGGGCCCTCTACGCCGCCAAGAACAACGGTAAAAAACAACTGGCCTACTATTCCCCTGAGCTGGCCAACGGCTGCGAGACCCAGATATCTGAAATGACCACCGGCTAAAATCTAAATGAATAAACTAAATCCCCGTCTTTAGACGGGGATTTAGTTTATTTACCATTCTGTCAGTATAGGTATCTCAACAGGGTCAGGTACAGCTTCTGGGTCTCCACGGGCTTTGAAAGGTGCTCGTTCATGCCTGCGGCCAGACTGCCGTCGGCGTCCTCCTGAAAGGCGTTGGCGGTCATGGCGATTATCGGCACCCGCGGCGCGTCCTCCCTTTGCAGGGCGCGGATGGCCTTGGTGGCCTCCAGCCCGTCCATTACCGGCATCCGTATATCCATAAGTATGGCGTCGTAGGTCCACGGCGGGGACTGCTCAAACAGCTCCAGACCCTGTCTGCCGTCCTCGGCGGTGTCCACCAGCAGCCCCACACGCTCCAGAATGAGCCTGATTATCCGGGTGTTTATTGCGTTATCCTCGCAGACCAGTACACGCTTTCCCCGAAGCAGGGTGATATCGGCGCTTCCCTGCCCGCCGCCCGCAAGCCCCAACGCCGAGGGCTGAGCGGAGCAAAGCGGCAGACTGACGGTGAAGGTGGTGCCCACGTTCTGGGTGCTTTCGCACTGGATGCTGCCGCCCATCAGCTCCACCAGCTTTTTGGCTATGGACAGGCCCAGTCCTGTGCCCTCCCGCCGACCGTTCTCCTGCTCGAAGGGGGTGTAGAGATTCTTCATGAATTCCGGGCTCATGCCTATGCCGGTGTCCGCAACCACGACTCGGCAGAGCGCGTCCGGCTGGACGTCGGATTGCCTGTCTATGGTGGCTGTGAGCCGCACCGTGCCGCCCTCCGGCGTAAACTTAACCGCATTGGAGAGCAGGTTCATGACTATCTGGCTGAGGTGCTGGGCGTCCGCCATGACCCAGAGCTCCGGGTCGGCCTGTATCCGCGAGGTAAAGACAATGCCCTTCTTCCTGGCCAGCTCCTCTATTATGGGAATGCTGGTGTCGAACAGCAGGGAGGCCGGCACAGCCGCTGTGCGCAGCTCCGTTTTGTTGCTCTCTATCTTGGTCATGTCCAGCACTTCGTTTATCAGCCCCAGCAGATATACGCCGGACACGTGTATCTTGTCCAGATAGTCGTCCTTCAGCGCCTCGTCGGCGTCTGCCAGCAGCTCCGGCGAGGAAAAGCTTATTATGGCGTTCATGGGAGTGCGCATATCGTGGCTCATCCGGGAGAAGAATTCCGTTCTGGCGCTGTTGCGGCTGACGTTTCGGTTCAGCGCCTCTATGGAGTCCACCAGCTGGTCTATTTCGGTGATGCCCAGTCTGCCCAGCTTATAATCGGAGTTGGACTGGTCGATACCCCGCACCCGTTTCGCCAGAGCGGTGATGGGTGAGACGAAGCGTCGGCTCACAAACAACAGTCCGGCCACGCCTATGAGCAGCGACAGCAGGGACATGACCATCAGCGTGGTCTTTATCCGCCCCACATAGGAGAAAAGCGTGTCCTTCTCCACCATGGCCAGCAGCACCAGCCGCCGGGACTCGAAGGGGCTGTTGTTGTTATATATTCTCAGCTCTGTCTCCGCCGTATACAGCAGACTGCCGTCACGCCCCTGTGTGGTGAAGCCGCCGGTGGATTCGCTCTGACCCCGGAGTATCTGGGCGCTCTCGCCGAAGCAGCGGTTGAATAAGGCTCCCGTACCCACGGCTGGCACAAACTCGTCGGAGTCTGACTCCTGCTGGGCCAGCACGTAGCAGCATCTGTCGCCGGATTCGTTGAGCTCCCTGCTGGGCAGCAGAGAGGACAGATACTTCACCGACAGCTCCACCCCCAGCACGGCGTAGGGATAGCCGGAGTCGTCCAGCAGAGGCAGGGAATAGGACACCATCTTGGGGTCGGAGCCGGATATCCGGTGTACCCCGGAGAAATAAGCCAGGTCAGCCCCGGCCGCGCCGGGATGCTCCCAGGCGGCGTCCAGCGCCCGGTAATAATAATCTCCGTCCTCGGGACTGTCAAAGCTGTATTTGGCCTCCCACCAGGAGTCCAGCGAACAGCCCAGAGCGTCGATAATGGAGGAGGGCGCCCGCTCCAGCAGCAGATCCTCCCGGCCGGAATAGTTGCTGTCCTGGTCCATGTCACGTATGCACAGGCCGTACTTCTGCTCGCCTCCCGCAGGAAAGCTCTGCCGCCCGGGGCTGTCGTTGAGTATGAGGAAGATGCCGTTTGTCTCGCTGAAGCGCAGGGTGTCGATAAGTATATCCGCGCAGTCACTGAGAAATTCTATCTGCATTCGCGGGTCAGAGCCCAAGGGCCTGCCGCCGTGCTGCTCCTCGTACATGGCGTACTGCCTGTCAAGCTGCTCGGTACAGTCGTCCAGAGCGGCCCAGCGGTTGTTGAAGCGGGTCTCCAGCTCGCTCTTGCGGTTATTCAGCCGCTCGTAAAGTATGTCGGCGGCGTTTTGCGTAAGCGACTCCTCTATGCCCCCGTACACCGCCGCAAAATAAAACAGCAGTGCCTGCAGGAGCATTATGGCTATCATAGGCACGAAAAGGGAGCGGAAAACAGACTTCCTCCCGGGCTTATTGTCCGATTTGGAATTCAGGCTTATCCGCCCCCTTTCAGGCTGTACTGCATAAGCCGCCCTCAGCGGCGCTTACTTATCGGTCACGGCCTCCACCTGGGCGCAGAGGTCTTTGAAGAAGGCGTCAAAATACTCGTCACTCACGTACTTAGCCACAGCCTCCTCCTTTGAAGCGCCTGCGGCCATAGCCTCCAGCACGGCGGCCCTGTCCGCGGCGGCGGTCAGCTCCAAAGCGTCGCCCAGCAGGTAGCGCAGCTGCTTGCTGCCCTCAAAGGGCTTGGTGGCGTAGGGCGTCTTAGTCTGGAAGGCCTCCGAGTTTATCAACAGCGAGTTGAGCACGTTCTGCCCCTTGGGGGTGGACACGTCTCCGTCATAAGCCCCGGTCACGGCGTCAGGCTCGTTGGCGGCAAGGGTCACCGGGGAGTAGCCCGACATCAGCGCGAAGTCCAAATTCCGCTCCGGCTCCGTGAACCATTTGAGAAATTCCACCGCGCCCTCCTGCTGGGCGGGGGTGGACTTGAGCAGGCAATAGCTGGCGCCCTGCTGCACCACCGCCTCCGTCACCGCGCCCTCGAAGGGCAGGTCGGTCCTGGCGTAGGTCTCTATATCGTGGGTGCTGTCGTCCTCCAGCGTAACGGCTGTGGGCAGATAGCTGACGCTGGAGGAGGAAGATGTAAGAGCCAGTATCTTTCCGGTCTTGCAGTCCTCCGAGCGGAACTTGGCGTAAGCGCCGAACCAGCCGTTGACGATGGGTATGTAGTAATTATCCCATAGGGTTTTGAACGCGTCCCTGTCCATGTCCACAGTGAGCTTTCCGCTGTCCACCCGGAACATCTCATGGCCCAGCTGATAGGTGCCCACGTAGACGTAGTTGGCCACGGAGTCCCTGCCGTAGAGGGCTTTGCCGTCCTCCGGCACATCGGGAGTGAGGGCGTCCGTCCATTCGTAATAGGCCTTGGCGGCGGCGGTCAGCTCCTCCTTGGTGGTGATGCTATCCAGCGTTATGCCGGTGGCCTCGGCGAAGGGCGTCCAGTCCGTCATATTGGCGGTGAACAGCTCCGAGGACTTCAGAATGGGGAACAGCAGCAGCTGGTTTTCAGCGTTGAAGCGCCCTTCCTCCAGGAAGCCGGGAACAAAGCCGTCCAGCTCCTCCTGGGTGAAGTATCCGTCCATAGGCGCCAGCGCTCCGGCCTGGTCCAGAATGAAGGCTGTCTCCGCGTACACGGCGGCCAGGGTGGGTATCTCCTGGGCTCCGGCCTCGCCTGCCACGGAGGCCAACAGCGAATCCGCCAGTGTATTGATGTCTCCCTGACTGACGCTGACCACCACCACGCCCGTCTCGGTGCCGACGCCGGCGTTGAACTCGTCCACCAATTGGTCGAAAGCGGCCAGTTGGTCGCCGTTATAATAGTTCCACACCGTAACGGTCACCGGCGACTTGGAGTCAAGCTCCGAGGCGGCGGGCTTCTCTGCACCGCAGCCGACCAGACTCAGCAGCGCGGCAGCGCAGAGGACGAGGACTACAGCTCTCCTGAGCGCGGCAGACTTATGTTTCATTGAGTTCTCCTTTCATTACCCTCCCAATGGGGAAGGGTCAGGCGTATCGGCTTCGTCACATATATGGCCGCGCAGGCGGCCTTGGGCAGCCAGAGACAGATGTAAACTGTTCATTATATATACTATACCAAATGTAAAGACAGATTACAACGCTATAATTTGAAATAATACTGTTTTTCCATAGAATCTCTGATCTACGCGGCCAGCAGCACAGCCCTGTCCCAGAAGCCCAGCAGCACCGCGGACAGATAGGGCAGCAGTACGCACAGCAGCGCCGGTAAAGCTCCGCTCAGCCGCCTGTCCCGGCAGCTCCGGGCTATGGGCAGTACGCGGGCCAGCCGGTACAGTCCGCAGCCCAGCATAGCCCCCAGGGTGTTGAGCAGCAGGTCGTCCACATCCGTGCCCCGCGCAAGGAAAAGCTGGGTACACTCGATGAGCAGGGAGGTGAAGAAGCCCAGCAGCGTCACTTTGATGAAGCCGTCCCAACTGCGAAACAGAGCGGGCACAAGGAGACCCAGGGGCAAAAACAGCAGCACGTTGCCCAGAATGTTTCTCACGGCGTAGCTGTTGAAGCCACTGTGACTTACCACCCTTATCCCGGCGAAGGGGATGAGGTTGATGCTCTCCGGGCGCAGGGCGAGATGAAAGTCGCTGACGTGAGACACGCCTGTAACAGAGAACACCGCCGACATAGACAGGCCCAGCAGCATAGCTCCCAGAACTCCGGGGACACGCGGCCGCGCCCCGCGACGCCGCGACGCGAAAATATAAACCACAGCGCCCAGCGCCGCTCCCATAAGCACATCTCTCCGCCACATATCCATGACCTCCGGCACAATCCCTGGGTGTACACAACAGATACTATTATACACATAATATGAAAAAAGAGGAACAAAAATTGAAATAATTATACAAATGCCAACCAGTGTCAGTTGACATTAATTAGACAAAAGAACTATAATTGACACAACAATAACAGTGCGCCGGTGGCGACAGGGAGCTATAAACAAGCCGGACTAATTGCCCATAAATGTGCTATAACGGTGCGGAATTCCGTTTAAAAATTCCGAAATAGTATTATGGGGGGAAGACAGTGAGAGACCTAAAGCATCTGACCTACTTTGAAAACCTCC
>CAYSFK010000048.1:0-14285 GCA_964430345.1 uncultured Oscillospiraceae bacterium
CTCCTCCTTCTTGGGGAAGGCCACGCCGTAGATACGCTGCAGGGTCTGGCGGCTGCTGTCCCCACGCCAGTAGGCGGCGTTGCAGGCTGTGAGCTTGAGGGCGTTGCCCTTTATTCGCCCGGTGGAATCCAGATGGGGTCCCGCGCAGAGGTCGGTAAACTCGCCCTGTCTATAGAAGCTGATGGCGGCGTCCTCGGGCAGGTCGTTGATAAGCTCCACCTTATAGGGCTCGTCCAGTCCTTCCATGAACTTCAGAGCCTCCGCCCTGGGCAGCTCAAATCGCTCCAGCTTCAGCTTCTCCTTGCATATCTTGCGCATCTCCGCCTCTATCTTCTCCATTATCTCCGGGGTAAAGGGGAAGGGAGAATCCATGTCATAGTAAAAGCCGGTCTCGATGGCGGGGCCGATGGCCAGCTTCACCGCCGGATACAGCCGCTTCACCGCCTGAGCCAGCACGTGGGAGCAGGTGTGCCAATAGCGGTGGCGGTATTCCTCGTTCTCAAATGTGTATTTGTTTTCGTCCATAAATAATATCCTCCATATAAAAATGAAAAGCACCCTCGGCATAAGCCAAGGGTGCGTAACGCACGGTTCCACCTTGATGTTTCACTCAAAGGCACTGTAACGGGTGCCGCCCGGGAGAGCCTACTGTATTCTGCCCACCGGCTCAGGAGCGGTCGCCCTAACGCGAAACCCGGAGGCAGCTTCCAGCCATGGCCGCCCTCTCTGTGCCTGTTTCACGTCCGCGTTCTCCGTCAACGCCTATTTCCGTGTAATGATAACACTGGTTTGTTATTCTGTCAAATGTTTTTCCCTATCCCAGCAAAGACTCTAATCGGCGGCTGTCCCGGCCGCCTCAGCCTCTTGCGGCTCGACTGTCTCCGACTTATTAAAGGGCGAGTGGATGACTCCGTCCTCCACAAGGTGCTTTACCAGCAGCAGGGTGATGGGCAGGGCAAACATACCAATGCCGCCAAAAACCTTTAGTCCCACCCACATACACAGCAGCGTCACGATAGGCGCAAGGCCCACCTGCTTGCCCACGATGCGGGGCTCCGCTATCTGACGCACGATGATGACCACCACGTACAGTATGCTCAGACCGATGCCCACGCCTATGTCACCCTGGATAAACTTCACTATGGTCCAGGGCAGCAGCACCATGCCCGAGCCCACGATGGGCAGGATATCGAACACAGCCACAATAAGAGCCACGAACAGGGCATTATCCACGCCTATTATCAGCAGGCCGACTGCCAGCTCTCCAAAGGTCAGCAGCAGAATACGGGCGTAGGACTTGGCATAGTTGCCGATTATGGTCTGAAAAGCCTCCCTGGCAGGTTCCATGGCCGAGCGCAGCTTTTCCGGCAGCAGCGTGACCACGGTGCTCTTTATTTTTTCATAATCTCCGGTGCAGAACACCGTGGCTATAATGCATATTACCATGGCCAGCATGGCTCCCGGCAGACGGCTCCCCACGGAGGAGGCCCAGGAGACGATGTTCACGGAGAAGTTCATGATGGAGCCGCTGAGGGCTGAAACCGCGTCCTTCAGCAGAGAGTCTACCGAGGCGTTCATCCCCGGGTCCAGTCGGCCCAGCAGCAGCATCAGTTCCCCCGCTTTATTGGTTATCCATGGGGCTATGGTGCCGGTGACCAGCTCCGGCAGGCCGCTGGCCCAATCGATAATGGCGGATATCGCGCCTATCACCGCCAGCACCAGCAGCCCCGCCAGCAGCAGATAGGTCAGCACCACCAGCAGCGCAGCCACGACCTTTTTCTTCATCTTTAGCAGCTTCGACAGCCTCCTGACCAGTGGCTGGAGCAGGGCGGCGATGGCTATGGCGATGATAAAGGGCGTCAGCGGCCCAAGAAGGTAGCGTATAAACAGCAGGGCCACGCCCAGAATGGCCGCCCAGTATCCAAATTTCAGCAGGAAGCTTTTGTATCCGGCGTCCCGACTCATAGTCTTTCTCCTATCTGTATATACCCCTCAGACGTTGAAGCGGAACATGGTCACGTCGCCGTCCCGCATGACATACTCCTTGCCCTCCAGACGGAACAGGCCCTTTTCCTTTGCAGCGGCCATGGTGCCGCAGGCCTTCAGGTCGTCAAAGGCCACTATCTCCGCCCGGATGAAGCCCCGTTCTATGTCCGTATGCACCTTGCCCGCTGCCTTGGGGGCCTTGGTGCCCTTTACTATGGTCCAAGCGTGGACGTCGTCCTCGCCAGCCGTCAGGAAGGAGATATAGCCCAAAAGCTCGTAAGAGGTGCGGATAAGCCTGTCCAGCCCCCGCTCCTTAAGCCCCAGGTCCTCCATAAACATGGCGGCCTCCTCCGGGTCCATGTCGGTAAGGTCCTCCTCGAATCTGGCCGCCACAGGCAGCACCGCCGCGCCCTGAGCCTGAGCCAGCGCTGAGAGGGCAATAAAGCTTTCGTTGTTCATGTAATCGCTCATGCCGTCCTCGTCCATGTTGGCGGCGTAGATGACGGGCTTGACGGTGAGCAGGCCGCCGTCCGCCAGTATGTCCTTGTCCTCCTCGGTGAACTGGAAGCTGGAGGCGCTGCGCCCGTCGGACAGATGGTCTATCAGGGCCTGGCACATCTCGCATTCCCGCTTGTATTTCTTGTCGCCGCCCTTGGCGTTCTTTTTGGCACGGTCAAGGCGGCGCTCCACCACCTCGATGTCCGCCAGAATAAGCTCCAGATTCAGAGCCTCCGCGTCCCGCACGGCGTCCGCCGGTTCTAAAAACAGCTCGTCGTTTTCAAAGCAGCGCACCACGTGTACCAAGGCGTCGGTCTGGCGAACGGTCTGCAAAAGCGCGTTGCCCTTGCCGCCGCCCCGGCCGATGCCCGCAATGTCCACAAAGTCTATGGTGGCAGGGGTATACTTTTTCGGGTGGTAATACTCGGCCAGCCAGTCCAGTCTGGCGTCCGGCACCTTGGCCGTGCCCATGTTGGGCTTGGCTCCCGCCGCGGTATAGCCGCCGGTCTCGGCCTTGGAGCCGGTCAGGGCGTTAAAAAGTGTTGTCTTGCCCACATTGGGCAGTCCTACGATACCCAGCTTCATTTTTCTGCTTCCTCTCCGCCTATGTTCGATATATGTTCAATGGTATACAATGCTTTGCCCGCGCTCGCCGCGGCTGTATCGAAACTCACGGGCGACTGTGCAGCCGCCCGTAAAATCAGTATTATTCTTGCTGCTCCCCGCTGTCGTTCTGAGCGGGCTGCGCGGCGGCCTCCCCGCTCTGCTGAGGCGCCTCGGTTCCGGCATTATCCGGCTCCTGGGCGTAACCGTCGGTCATGGAAATTTTACGGGCGGGACGCTCGATGGTGTCGTCGTCCCGGACCTTGCGGGCGTCCTTGGGGGAGATGGGCATGAACTCGCCGTGGTCGAAGTAGTAGTTGAACTCCTCCGCCTCCATGGTCTCATGCTCCAGCAGGTATTCCGCAATGGCACGAAGCTGCTGGGCGTGCTCGCTGAGTATCTTGGAGCACAGCTCGGTGGCGGCGTCAAAGATGTTCTTGACCTCCTGGTCGATGGCGGCGGCGGTCTCCTCGGAATAGCTCTTGGTCTGGCCGAAGTCCCGGCCGATGAAGATGCTGTGACCGGAGGTGTCGTAGGAAATGGGGCCCAGCCTCTCGCTCATGCCGTATTTCATGACCATGTCCCGGGCAATGACGCTGGCCTGCTGGATATCCCCGGAGGCGCCGGTGGAGATATCGTCCAGAAACAGCTTTTCCGCCACTCTGCCGCCCAGGGCCATCACGATGCTCTCAAACATCTCGTCGTGAGATTTAAAGTTTTCCAGATCCTCCTGGGGTCTAAACAGGGTAAAGCCCCCGGCCATGCCTCTGGGGATTATGGTGATATAGTGTACCGGGTCAACATGGGTCAGGTAACGCCCCGCCACCGCGTGGCCGGACTCGTGGTATGCCGTGAGCTTTCGGGCCTTGTCGCTCATCTTGCGGCTCTTTTTCTCCGGGCCCATCTGCACCTTGAGTATGGCCTCGTCCACGTCCTCCATGTTTATAAAGCGGTGCTTGCGGCGAACTGCCAGCAGGGCGGATTCGTTCATCAGGTTTTCCAGATCCGCTCCCGAGAAGCCGGGGGTGCCCTTGGCGATGGAGTTCAGGTCCACATCCTGGGCCAGCTGCTTATCTCTGGAGTGTATCTTCAATATAGCCTCTCTGCCCCGGATATCCGGCAGGCCCAAATAGACCTGTCTGTCGAAGCGGCCGGGACGCAGCAGAGCGTTATCAAGGATATCCGCACGGTTGGTGGCCGCCATGACAATGACGCCCTCGTTGCTGCCGAAGCCGTCCATCTCCACCAGCAGCTGGTTAAGGGTCTGCTCGCGCTCATCGTGACCGCCGCCCAGGCCGCTGCCTCTCTGGCGGCCCACGGCGTCTATCTCGTCGATGAATATGATGGCGGGGGCCACCTTCTTGGCCTGCTCGAACAGGTCGCGCACACGGCCCGCGCCTACGCCCACATACAGCTCCACGAAGTCGGAGCCGGAGATGGACAGAAACTGCACCCCCGCCTCGCCTGCCACGGCCTTGGCCAGCAGGGTCTTGCCGGTGCCCGGAGGGCCGATGAGCAGTACACCCTTGGGTATGCGGGCGCCCATGGCGGTGTAGTCCTTGGGTGACTTCAGGAAGTCAACTATCTCCGCCAGCTCTTCCTTCTCCTCGTCGCAGCCGGCCACATCGGCAAAGGTCTTTTTATTCTTTTCGTCGCTGCCCAGCCGGGTGCGGGCCTTGGAGAACTTGGCGAAGCCGCCGGCGCCGCCGCCGGACTTGTTCATCATCACGTACCACAGGGCCATGGCGGCCACCATGATAAGCAGGTAGGGCAGGAAGCTGGCCCACCAGGGGATGACGAAGCCCTCGTCGTAGTTATAGGTCTCCAGCACTCCGGAGGCATACTGCTCCCGGATTATGTCCTTGAAGTCCTCATAAAAGAGGTTGAAGCTGTAGAGGTCGTAAGTCTCCTCGGCGATCGGCTCCGTGGGGTCGTCCGTCCTGACCTGCAGGATTATGGTGGTGCCCTCGGTGGTAAAGGACTGGACCTTCTCCTGGGTAAAGAGGTCAACCAGGTCGGAGTAATTATCCAGCTTGTCGCTCTCGGCGTCCTCCGTCATGGTGAACACCACGGCCAGCATTATCACGATCAAAAGCACATAGAACCCCAGGTCTCTGGTTCTGTTGCGGTTAGGTTTCAACTAATTGTCACTTCCTTCTTTGCTCAAGAGTATATTTCCGGTTTCAGCACTCCGATATACGGCAGGTTGCGGTATTTTTCGTTATAGTCCAGTCCGTAGCCCACCACGAAGGCGTCCGGCACCTCGAAGCAGGAGTAATCCGGCGTGATGTCCGCCTTGCGCCGGGCGGGCTTGTCAAGCAGCGTAACTATCTTTATGGAGGCGGGCTTTCTCACCATGAGGTACTTCTTGAGGTAGCTGAGGGTGACGCCGGAGTCCAGAATATCCTCAACGATTATCAAGTGCTTGCCCTCTATATCCGAGCTCAGGTCCTTGTTTATCTTCACGGCGCCGGTGGAGCTGGTGCCGGAGTAGGAGGACACAGCCATGAAATCCATGGAGCAGTCCACATCGGTGACCCGCATCAGGTCCGCCATAAATATGAAGCAGCCCTTCAAAACTCCCACGAACACCGGGGTCTTGCCCTTATAGTCCCGGCCTATCTGGGCTCCAACCTCCGCCACACGTTTGTGCAGCTCCTCCCGGCTGATAAGCACCCGCTCAACGTCATTGTGCATCTTCTTCCGTTCTCTCCTGTATAGTATCAAATTTAATAACTAACACACTGTCTCCCGGCAACGGGCTGAGTCTCTCGGCAATGCCCAGGCCGTATACCACCGCCGTGCCCTCCCCGTCCCTCAGCACGGGGCAGAGCCGCCTTTGCCTTTGGGTATATCCCTTCTCGGCGAAAAGGCTCTTAAGGGTCTTGGTGCAGCCCCGGCCGGGCAGTCTCAGCCTGTCTCCCGGCTTTGGCCCGGTCACCCGGATAACAGGACATATATTCTCATATTTGAGGAAATAAGTCTTGAACAAGCCGTTAATTTCTCCCTTATATTCGGCGGTTTCCGCCCTCAGACGAAGCCCGGCCTCCGGGATGTCCAGAGTCTCCCCCGGCCTCAGCTCCCGGCAGGGAAGCTCCGGCGCTTCCTCCTCCGGCCACAGCCACAGCCGTCCCCGCTCCGCCCGGAGCCTGCGCCCCGGTATATCCGCGAAGCCCAGCTCCCGGCTTTCGCACATGGCAAGCACGCTCTCCACCTGCTTCATGGACAGGCTCCCCCCCGCAAGTTGCCTTATGACTCGGGAGGCCACCGCCGGATGCAGCGAGAGCAGCGCGGCGCAGGGCAGGCTTTCCCCGTCAAAACGCTCCTCAATAAAAGCCGCCGCCTGCATTGAAAGGCAGTCCTCGTCCTGCCGCAGCAGCTTCGCGCTTCTGGCGGCAGCGGCGGCGAACTCCGGGTTTATCTCCCGCAGCGCCGGCACTACCCGGTGGCGTATTAGGTTGCGGCTGTATTCGTCCTCCCGGTTGCTGCTGTCCTCCACATGGGGCAGGCCGTTGGCCAGAAGATAATCCTCTATCTCCCGCCGGGTAACGCCCAACAGGGGCCGGACAATATTGTCCCGTCTCTCGGGGATGCCTCTCAGCCCTGCGGCTCCCGTCCCACGGCAGAGGTTAAAAAGAATAGTCTCGGCGTTGTCGTCGGCGTTGTGGGCGGTGGCTATGACGTCATAGCCCAGCTCCCTCAGCGTCTGCTGCAGGAACTCATAGCGCAGCAGTCTGGCCGCCTCCTCGGTGCCCAGTCCCTGAGCCCCGGCATAGCCCGGTACGTCACCGTGACCCACGACGCAGCGCACTCCCCAGTCCTCGCAGAGCTTTTTGACGAACTCCGCGTCTCTCAGGGATTCCTCTCCCCGTATGCCGTGCTCATAGTGGGCGGCAGTAACTTCCAGCCCCGCCGACATAAGCATATGCAGCAGGCACACCGAATCCGCACCGCCGGACAGAGCGCACAGCACCCGTTTCCCCCGGAGGCCGGAAAGCTCAGGCTCAATCATCGTCTTCCCGCCGCTTCTCCACAGAGGTAAAGGAGGTGTATTCCGGCAGCCACAGCAGATTCACCGGCCCCGTCTGGCCCTTGCGGTTCTTGAGCACGATGGCCTCCGCCAGATTGGGGTTCTCGCTCTCCTTGTTATAATACCCCTCTCGGTACAGTCCTATCACCACGTCGGCGTCCTGCTCGATGGCGCCGGACTCACGCAGGTCGGAGAGCATGGGGCGCTTGTCCTGCCGTCCCTCGTTGGCACGGGACAGCTGGCTGAGGCAGAGCACCGGGATATTCAGCTCCTTGGCCATTATCTTCATCATGCGGCTGATATCGCTGACCGCCTGAGTGCGGCTCTCGTTGGACCAGCTGTGTCCGCTGCCGGCGGACTGCATCAGCTGTAAATAGTCTATGACCACCAGGTCCAGACCCGGCAGGCGCCGACACTGAGCGTTCATATCGGACACGGTGAGGCTGGGGTTGTCGTCAATGCGGATATCCGTCATGCTCAGGGTCTGGGCGGCCTCGGATATATCCTTCCACTGCTGGGCGGAAAGCTGCCCCGTCAGCAGATTTTGGGAGGGCACCAGAGCCGCTCTGGATAAAAGCCTTGTGACAAGCTGTTCTCTGGACATCTCCAGAGAGAAGATGGCCACCTTCTTTTTCAGGCTCATGGCGGCGTACAGGGCGACGTTCAGGGCGATACTGGTCTTGCCCATGCCGGGGCGGGCAGCCACCAGCACCAGCTCAGACCGGTTCAGGCCCAGTGTCATTCTGTCCAGATCGGGCAGGCCGGTGGATATACCGGGTATCTTCTCCCCGGAGGCCGCAGCCTCGGAGAGCCTGTCGAACACGTTTTGCACCACCGAAGCAATGGGTATCAGTCCGCCCACGTTCCGTCCCTGACGCAGAGCGTAAATGCGGCGCTCCGCCGCCTCCAATACGCTGTCGGCCTCGCCGGAGCCCTCATAGACCATGTTGTTTATCTCGTCGGCGGCCTCGCCCAAACGGCGCAGCAGGGCCCTGTCCCGGACGATGGCGGCATACTCCAGCACGTTTGCGGCGGTGGGGGTGACCCGCATGACCTCCGCCACGTAGCCTTCGCTGCTGTCCCTGTAAACGCCCCGCACCTTCATCTGATCCAGCACGGTCACCGGGTCGATGGTCTGGCCGTAGGCGAACATGGCATACATAGTCTCGTATATATCCCGGTTCAGCTCGTTATAGAATTCGTCGGCCTTAAGCTTTTCCAGAACCTCCGGTATACACCGGGGGTCGATGAGCATAGAGCCTATCACCGCCTGCTCCGCCGCTGCGGAGTGGGGCGTCTTTTTCCCCAGCAGTTCGTCCATAGAATAGCCCCTGTCTGCTTACTTGTCCTCGATTACCAGCACGTTTATGCTGCCGCTTATCTCATAGCCCAGCTTGGCCTTGACGGTGTAGCTGCCGAAGGTCTTTATGGGCTCGGTCTGGACTATCTTGTTTTTCTCGATCTCTATGCCGAACTGCTCCGAGAGGGCCTTGCTTATCTCCTGAGAGGTGACCGCGCCAAAGAGCTTGCCGCCGCTGCCGGCCTTGGCCCGGATGACGACCTGCACCTCGGAGAGCTTCTGGGCATTGTCCTGTACAAGAGCCTTCTCCTTTGCTGTCTGGGCGGCCTTGGCCTTCTCCTTGAGCTTCTGCGAGGTATCAGGTAATTTCTGGCGTAGCCGTCGGAGACCTCCTTCATCTCGCCCTTCTTCCCCTGTCCTCTGACATCAACACTGAATATGACTTTCATTTATATGCCTTCCTTTCCCTAACCCAAATACTCGTCTATAGCGGCGTATACCTTGTTCACCGCCGCAGGCAGGTCGTCGTTTCCGAACTGGGCCGCCGCCACGCTGCGGTTGCCGCCGCCGCCCAGCTTTTCCATGATGAGCTGCACGTTCAGCTCGCCTATGGAGCGGGCGGAGGCGAAGATGCCGCCTCTGCCGTCGGGCGCGACGACGATGGACGCGTCCACTCCGGAGATGTTCAGCAGCTCGTCCGCCGCCTGGGCCGCCACCACCCGGCTCTGGGGCTCCTCCGGGGCGGCCACAGCCACCTTCCGGTACAGCTCGGCGCTCTGGAGTATCCTGTATCTGGCCACGGTGTTCTGCATATCCGTCTGGAAAAGCCGCTTGACCGCCGTGGTGTCCGCCCCCTCCCGCCGCAGCCAGGCCGCCACGTCAAAGGTGCGCTCGCCGGTGCGAATGGTGAAGCCCTTGGTGTCCAGAACTATGCCCGCCAGCAGCGCCTCCGCCTCACAGCGCAGCAGCTTTTCCGGCTCCGGCAGCTCCTGGAGCATCTCCGACACCAGCTCGCTGGCGGAGGAGGCGTAGGGCTCAATAAAGCTGAGGGCCGCGTCATGGATATAGGTGGAGGCCACCCTGTGGTGGTCTATCACCGCCACCCGGCTGCAGGAGAGCAGCAGGTCTCCGTCCTCCACCTGCTCGGGGCGGTTGGTGTCCACCACCGTCAGCAGGGTGCGCCCGTCCGCTTTTATAAGGGCCTCTGTAAGACTGATGAAAATGTCCTTGTATTCCGGCTCACGGCGAAGCATATCCGTAAGCTGCTTTGCGTCGGTCTTGTTCAGGTCCATGACGATGTTGGCCCTGACCCCCAGCCGCCGGGCGAAGCAGCATATGCCCACGGCGGCGCCCACGCTGTCAAGGTCGGCGAACTTATGGCCCATGACCAGCACTCTGGAGGAATCCCGCACCAGCTCCGCGTAGGCGTTGGCCACCACTCGGGACTTGACCTTGGTGCGCTTTTCCACCTCCATGCCGCGGCCGCCGAAGAACTCAAAGCTCATGCGGTTTTTAATGACCGTCTGGTCACCGCCTCTGGACAGGGCCAGCTCCGCCGCCTTGTCGGCAAACTGCAGGGTCTCTGTGAGGTCGGCCCCGTCTATGCCGAAGCCTATGCTGATGGAGGCGCTTATCCCGGCGGGGCTTATCACCTGGTGCATCTCGTCGGTTATCTTAAACTTGCCCGTCTTCTGCTGCTCCAGATACTGCCGCTCCATGAGCATAATGTATCTGTCCCTGTCAAAGCGGCGCACTATGCCGTGGAACTCGCCGCACCACTGGCCCAGCCTGTCCTCCACCGCGTCGCGCAGATCGTTTTTCACTCTGTCGGGCTGGTTTTTCACCAGCTCGTCCAGGTTGTCTATGATAACGATGCCCGCCACCGGGCGGCTGTTCTCGAACTGTATGCGGATATCGTCGTACTCCGTGATGTCCAGCCAATAGGTCACGCCCATAAGCGCGCTGCCCGCGTTGTCCTTCTCGGAGCGTATCACGTTGCCGTAAAGCTGGTACTTTTTGCCGCCTATCTCCAGCAGCGTGGGGTATCTGGTCTTGCCGTCCAGCAGCCATTTGCCGGAAAATTGGGGCACCAGGTCGGTAATGCTGGCGTCCAGCCTTGTGCCGGTGCCGCCGCACATTTCAAAAAACATCTCGTTGCCCCAGACTATGCGGGCGTCGTCCACCCGGAACACAGCCATAGGCAGGGGGAAGTTCATAAGCGTGTTGCTTTTGGCGTCCTCCGTCTGATAGGTGACGGTCTCGATATAGGCCAGCAGCTGCTTTTCCCGCCGCCGCCGGATTATCACCGACACCACCAGCAATATGACGATGACCGCGCCCTCAACGATGGCCAGCTCATACATTTTGAAAAGCAGCGTTGCCGCGGCAAAGGCCGCCAGTATCACAAGCTGCACCCAAATGCCCGGCTCCACCAGCCGCCGCAGTTTTTTATTCAATCGGCGCACCCCCCGTTTCCTTGACGCTCCACATAATACACCATTGTACGATATTTGATTATACCAAATCCCGCCACTCTTTACAATAAATAATTCGCCGTCCGCCGCAAATAATATACGGAAAGAAAGGAAGGGTCTGTATGAAGGCAGTGATAATGGCCGGCGGCGCGGGCACCAGACTCAGGGCGGTCACCGGAGACAGTCCCAAGCCCATGGCTCCCCTGTTGGGCAAGCCCATGATGGAGTGGATAATAGAGCTGCTGCGGCAGCAGGGCTTTACGGATATCTGCGCGGCGGTGAAATACCGGGCCGGTGACATTATGGCCTATTTCGGCGACGGCAGCCGCTTCGGAGTCCGGCTCTGCTACCGGGTGGAGGAGGAGGCTTTGGGCACGGCGGGAGGCGTGAAAAACTGCGCGGATTTTTACGGCGACGAGGATTTTCTTATTATCAGCGGGGACGCCGCCTGCGACTTTGACCTGAGGCAGCTTATGGCGGAGCACAAAAAAAGCGGCGCCGCGGCCACTCTCGCCCTGTACCGGCAGGAGGAGCCGCTGCGCTACGGCCTCACCGTCACCGACAGCGACGGCTGGGTGCGCTCCTTCATAGAAAAGCCCACCTGGAGCCGGGTGGTCACGAACCTGGTGAACACCGGGATATACGCCATGTCGCCCCGGGCCATGGCGCTGGTGCCGGAGGGCCGCCCCTTTGACTTCGGCAGGGAGCTGTTCCCACTGCTGCTGTCCAGAGGCGAAAAGCTGCTGGGCCTGCCCATGGAGGGCTTCTGGTGCGACGTGGGTACGCCGCTGAGCTACTACCGCTGCTGCGCGGACGCTCTGGAGGGCAAGCTTAAGCTGACGCTGCCGGAGGGCTTCACCGCCCTGACGCCGGAGCCGGAGGAAGCGGAGGCGGAGGGCGAGGGCCAGTGCGTGGACTGCGACTGCCGCAGCCGCGCCGGGCTTATGGGCGCTCTCTCCGCCGCCATGATGGATATGGGCGCGTATTACTCCGACGGCCTGCGGCTGGACAATCCACGCTTCCGGCTGCACATCGCTCCCCTGTCCCGGCGCTCCGCCATACGCATAGCCGTGTCCGCCGGAGACGCGGAATTTGCCAAGGAGCTGGCCATATCCGCAAAAAAACTGGCCGAAGCCCTGGATTTGTGATTTACAAAGCTCCTGTCTTGATTGTATAATCAGGACAGGAGTTTTATTCTTTGGAGGTGTTGTCTTGAATATCGAAAAAACAATTAAAAATCTGGAGCTCAGGGGCTTTGCGGTGAAGCGCTTTTCCACCGGCGGCGAGGCCGCGGAATATCTGGCGGGCGCTCTAAAGGGCGGCAGCGTGGGCATTGGCGGCAGCAAGACCGTGGACCAGATAGGTCTGTTTGACCTGTTGGAGCCGGGGACGGTCTCCTGGCATTGGAGGGTGCCCGGTGGGGAGACCCTGAAGAAGTCCGCTGACGCGGACTACTATGTGTCCGGCGCAAACGCCATCAGCGAGGACGGAGAGATACTCAGCATCGACGGCAAGGGCAACCGGGTGTCCAGCCAGCTTTTCGGCCACAAAAAGGTGTACATAGTAAGCGGAGTCAACAAGATATGCCCGGACTTTGACAGCGCCCTGTACCGGGCCAGGAACACCGCAGCCATCGAAAACGGCAAGCGCTTTGACAACGGCACCCCCTGCAAGATAGACGGCAAGTGCCACGACTGCCGCTGCAAGGACAGGATATGCAACGCCCTTGTGGTGCTGTGGGGGCCCATGATGGGCATGGAGACCGAGGTCGTGCTCATTGACGAAGATCTCGGAATGTGATAAGGAGGAAATTATGAGCTTTATCAGACACAGCGGGGACATGACGGTCGGGCAGAAGCAGATGTTCGGCGGCGAGGGGCAGCCCATCATGCGGCAGATCCTCAACGGCGCCGACGAGATGTACGGCAAGGGCCGGGTGTTCAACCACGCCGTGCTGGAGCCGGGTGCGGAGATAGGCTGGCACATCCATAAGGGCGACGGGGAAACCTACTACATCCTTAAGGGCCAGGGCCAGTACAGCGACAACGGCGTCATGACTACCCTCAAGGCCGGGGACACCGCCTTCGTGGACGACGGCGAGGGCCACAGCATCAAAAACATAGGCAGCGACACTCTGGAGTTCATCGCGCTGATACTCTATAAGTAAACGCGGAAGTCACGGCTATTCGGCCCGGGAAAAGAACGCTTTCCCGGGTCGATTTATACTATTCCGGGGGTTTATTAATTGACAAAGAAACGCGCTTCATGTAGAATATCGAGTTAGACGCACAGCGTCAATATAATAGCCGAGGTGTATTCATGTATAGAGTAGTGACAAAGCGCTATCTCAACGAGGCCAAGTCCATCTGCCTGTTTGAGATAGAAGCGCCGCTGGTGGCGAAGCACGCCCAGGCAGGGCAGTTCGTTATTTTCCGGCTGGACGAGCAGGGGGAGCGTGTCCCCGTGTCCATCGCCGGCTGGGACAGGGAAAAGGGCACCGTCACCGTCATGGTGCAGGCCGCGGGACGCAGCACCAAAATGCTCCATACCGTGGAGCAGGGAGACGTTATCTCCGACTTCGTAGGCCCTCTGGGGAGAGCCACGGAGATGGAAGGCCTGAAGAAGGTCTGTGTTGTAGGCGGCGGCGTGGGCTGCGCCATTGCCTACCCCATCGCCAAGGAAATGCACAAGCTGGGCATCGACGTGACCTTTATCGCCGGCTTCAGAAGCGCCGACATCGTGGTGCTGAAGGACGAGCTGAAGGAGGCCTCCGATAAGCTGATCATCTGCACCGATGACGGCTCATACGGCGAGAAGGGCTTCACCACAGTGTTCCTGAAAAACGAGATAGAGGCCAATATAGCCGAGGGCAAGCCCCAGTTCGACCGCGTTATAGCCATCGGCCCCGATATTATGATGAAGTTTTTGGCCGACGTTACCCGGCCTTACGGTATAAACACCATCATCTCCCTTGACCCCATCATGGTGGACGGCACAGGTATGTGCGGCGGCTGCCGTGTTATCGTAGGCGGCGAGACCAAGTTCGCCTGCGTGGACGGGCCGGACTTTGACGCGCATCAGGTGGATTTTGATTCTCTCCTGAAGCGGGCCGCCTTCTACAAGGACGAGCAGGACGAGGACGCAAAGCACATATGCCGGATGACTGGAGGCAAGCGCAATGGCTAATATGAGACTGGACAAGAACCCCATGCCCGAGCAGGACCCCATAGTCCGCGCCGGGAACTTCGACGAGGTGGCCCTGGGCTACACTGAGGAGATGGCCATAGACGAGGCCAAGCGCTGCCTGAACTGCAAGAATATGCCCTGCCGCTCCGGCTGCCCGGTCAGTGTGCGCATCCCGGAGTTTATCGCCAAGGTGGCCGAGGGCAAGTTC